>NZ_JAIUGQ010000001.1:0-457736 GCF_020164715.1 Mesorhizobium sp. ESP7-2 | reverse complement strand
GCGCTCGCGCAGCCGCCCCCAATCCGTTGTCCCCACTGCCGCAGAACCCTCTCTGCTAAAGATCTGCCAAAGTAGTGTTAGCACGTATTGCTAATATTTCGGCACGAAACCGAGGATCCTTTGGCAAATCATCGTAGTCACGGTGAAAGTATATGGCCAGAAAGCGGGACACACCCATCGACATAAGAATCCATGTCCAAAATAAAATGCAGGCACTTATTATATAGATACGGATAAAATCAACATTGTGACTTTGAGAGCATGCGTCTGCAATACTTAGATGCCGCATGATAAGCCTTCGACCTACTGATTCAAGCCAAAATCCGTTGTCTTTCATAGCCAATGCCAGCAAGACAAGAAGAAATGCCAATATTGCGAGAAGCAACTTGAGATATCGAACCCCGTTCGAAGGATCAAGGATGGCAGCGATGCCCACGGCCACCATGAGACCTAACAGCACGAAGCAGACCGTCAGCCCGTAGACAATCTGCGCCATAATGAGACTGGCAAAAGATGAAGAGCAAAGTCCAAGGTCGACCTCTAGCGAAAACATTCTCGAAAACGCCGTCGCGAAGCTAGCGTCGGCCTGAGAGAAAAATGCATAGATGAATGCCGACAAAAGCATCACCGTGGTACCGGAGACGCCAGACGCCCATCGGCCGTCTTCGTGTTTGAATTCCAAGCCGCTCTTCAAATTTGTCTGCCCGGTTTGCAGCCGATAAATAGCTCAAAAGCCTTAACCGGCGCTTGACCCGCAACTACGCTGCCGATACGCCAAAACTGGATATGCCTCCTGACTCAATTGGACATGCCATGAAATCAGCCGTCGTCCTTCTCCCTGGCCTCAACCGAGACCGCGACATGATCGCGGCGCTGACCAAGATTTCCGGACAGGCGCCGGCAACCGTGTGGCAGACCGACACCGAAATCCCCGATGTCGACCTGATCGCCATTCCGGGCGGCTTCTCCTTCGGTGACTATCTGCGCTGCGGCGCGATCGCGGCACGCATGCCGGTGATGCGGGCGGTCGCCGAAAAGGCGGCCAAGGGCGTGATGGTGATCGGCGTCTGCAACGGGTTCCAGATCCTGGTCGAGGCGGGGCTGCTGCCCGGCGCGCTGATGCGCAACACCTCGCTGAAGTTCGTCTGCCGGCAGGTCAAGCTCGAGATCGCCAACGCCAACACCATGTTCACCCGCCGCTACCAGCCGGGCCAGATCATCCGCTCGCCGGTGGCGCATCATGACGGCAATTACTTTGCCGACGCCGACACGCTTGCCCGTCTCGAAGGCGAAGGCCAGGTGGTGTTCCGCTATGCCGAAGGCACCAATCCGAACGGCTCGATCAACGACATTGCCGGCATCGTCAGTGAACAAGGCAATGTGCTTGGCCTGATGCCGCATCCCGAGAACCTGATAGAAGCGGCGCATGGCGGCAATGACGGCAGGGCGCTGTTCGAAGGCGCCTTGGGCATTGCCGCTTGAAGTTTGCAACCGCAACCTCGAGAATTGCGGCAGTTCAAAATCATAGCGTGAGGGAGAGACGGTCATGAAACTCTATTCGCGGCCGCTGTCGCCCTACTCGTCGATCGTTCGGGCACTGGCCTATATCAAGGACGTGCCACTCAAGATCATCGCGCCGCCGCCGGGTTTTCCGATCCCCGAGGAGTTTCGCGCCATATCGCCGATGAACCGGATTCCGGTTCTGATCACCGGCTCGGGCGAAACGATCGTCGAATCGGTGGTCATCGCCGAGTATCTCGAAGAACGGTTTCCCGAACCGGCGCTGTTGCCGCCCGATTCGAAGGACCGCGCGCTGGTGCGCATGTTCGCGCGCATCACCGATCTCGATGTGCTGACGCCGACGATGAAGCTTTTCGAGCTGCATTTCGTGCCGAAGCGCAACACTGCCGAGATCGACGCCCAGTTCGCCCGTCTCCACCATGGGCTGGCGGCCATCGAGGCACGCATGGCGCAAGGCCCCTTCGCGCTCGGCAACGACATCAGCCTTGCCGATGCCTGGCTGACGCCGACACGGTTCATCCTCAACAATTTCCGCTCCATGACAGGCCGCCACGACCTGCTCGACGCCTATCCCAAATTCGATGCTTATCAGCAGATCGCTTCGCAGCATCCCGCATTGTCCAGGGTATGGGGCGAGATGACCGACGGCCTGAAGATCTTTCCGTCCGAACTCGAAATGGGTGCCGCTTGATCAAGAACAGGACGATCGCCCTGATCGCCGCGTCAGGCTTTGCCTTGGCATCGTGCCAATCGAGCCCCAAGAGCGCGCCCGTGCCGTCGGGCAAAAGTCCCGCGCTGCTGGCCATGGAACAGGTGGCGATATCGGCTCACAAATGCTGGATCGCCAGCAAGGATCCGGCATTCAAGCAATATCAGATGGCCAATGAGCTGAACTCGTTCAGCGGCCAGCCGCGCTTCCTGCTGGTGCCGGCCAAGCACTATGGCGGCAAACCGTTGCTGGTCGTGCAGGCGCAGGGGAATTCAAGCCATGTCGACGTCTTCGGACCCTTGATGAACGACCCGCTTGGCGCACGCATCAGCTCGGATGTCGCGCGCTGGCAGGCCGGCAATCCGGCCTGCGCAGCCACAGCCTGAGCCAGCCATGGGCCGGTTCCTGCAGACCGCAGGGTTGGCTGTTGGCCTGATAGCGCTCGCCCTGCAGTTCTCGATCACCATTCCGGCATCGATGGAAGCAGGCCGCAGCCTGCTCGGCTCGATCGTGTTCTATTTCAGCTTCTTCACCATCCTGACCAACATTGGCGCCGTGCTGGTCCACACCTCGCTGTTGTCATCCAGCGGCTATGCGTGGCTGCCGGCCTTTGCCGGACCACGGATGCGCACGGGCGTCGCGGTCTCGATCACTCTGGTCTTCATTGTCTATGCCACTGTGCTGGCGCGGCTCTGGCAGCCACAAGGCCTGTTCCTGCTTTGCGACGTCCTGCTGCACTATGTGACGCCGGTGCTGTTTGTCCTGTGGTGGCTGATATCAGGCCCGACGGCAGAACGAGATGGAGCGACATCTCCTGGTGGGTTGTCTATCCCATCGCCTATCTGGCCTATGCGCTGGCCCGGGCGCCGCTGGCGGGCGAGGTGCCCTACCCCTTTCTCGATATCGCCAGGAACGGCGTCGAGAGCGTCACTGTAGCGGCGCTCGCCATCACCGCGCTGTTCGTGGCGATATGCGTCGTCGCCGTTTTCGTCGATCACGGCATCAAGCGCCTCAGGAGCAAAGGCGCCCGATAGGCCGGGTGCTATTCCCAGAGCCGCTTGATGCCCTCGCGGTGAGCGTCGCAGCGCGAGAGGCCGATGTCCTTGAGTTGATCGTCGGTCATCTCCAGCAGTGCCAGCCGGCCGCGCCGGCGTTCCAGCAGGTGGTCGATCCATTTCGCCAGCGACTTGACCACTCGCACAAGCCGGCCGACGAAGCCGCGCTGCCCGGACGGGCGAGCAGGCTGGCCGAGTAATTCGGTTCTCGAGTGGTGGAATGTTCCGATTGTATCCATTTTCTTTCTGCCAGAATATCAATTGCACCCTTTTTAGCGCGCCATTGATATGTATTGACTCCCAAAACGGTGCAATATAGAAAATTGTCACCATGACAAATTGGATTCCAGATCTCACGGGTTCAGGTCCGCTGTATCAACGGCTCGCGGATTCCATCGAAGCGGATATCGACCGGGGCGTGATCGGCGCCGGGGCAAAGCTGCCGCCACAGCGCGACCTCGCCTACGACATCGGTGCCACGGTCGGCACGGTCGGCCGGGCCTATCAATTGCTGCGTGAGCGCGGCCTCGTCAGCGGCGAGGTCGGACGGGGCACCTATGTGCTGGGCGACAGCACTGGCGTTACAAAGGAGGCCCCCGACACCAGCGTCGAAGGCACACGTTCTGTCGATGCCCCCAAGGACAAGCTGCGTTTCGACAGCACGGCGGCCCCTGACATCGGCCAGGGTGCGATTGTCGCCGACGTCCTGTCGCGCGCCGCGCAGGACCATCCGCATGAGATTTCGAGCTACACGCGCGATTTCCCGGATCGCTGGTACGAAGCCGGCGCCCGCTGGCTGTCACGGAACGCCTTTCGGCCAACGACCGATACAATCGTCCCCACGCTCGGCACTCATGCCGCGGTGATGGCCGCGATTGCGGCCCTGACGACGCCGGGCGACTATGTCGCCTTCGAGCACCTCACCTATTCGCAGATTTCCCGCAGCGCCGGTCTGATCGGCCGGCGCACCGCGCTTGTGGCCTCGGACGATGAAGGCCTCGATCCGGCGGATTTCGAACGGGTTTGCGCGCAAAAGCATCCCAAGATGATATTTCTGATACCGACGGCGCAGAATCCGACCTTGGTGACCTTGTCGCCGGCGCGCCGCGAGGCGATCGCGCGTGTCGCCCGTGAATACAACGTCATCCTGATCGAGGATGACCTCTACGGCCATCTGACCGACGACCCGACACCGCTGCTTGCCGAATTTGCGCCCGAACGCACCATCATTGCCGGCGGCCTGTCGAAATCGGTCGCCGCCGGTCTGCGTGGCGGCTGGCTCTCCTGCCCGCCCGCCTATCGCCATCGCATCCGTGTCGCCCACAAGATGATGACCGGCGGCATGCCATTCCTGTTGGCCGAGGTGAATGCCCGGCTGGTGCTTTCCGGTCAGGCCGGCGAAGTCCGCAAGCGCAGCATCGCGGAGATCAGCGCCCGCATGTCCATAGTGCGCGAAAGTCTGGCGGGCATCTCATTCAAGTCGCACGACAAAGTGCCGTTCGTCTGGCTCACCCTGCCCGATCCCTGGCTTTCCGGCACCTTCAAGAATGCCTGCCTGGAGCACGGCGTGCTGATCGACGATGAGGATGAATTCAAGGCTGGGCGCTCGGAGCGGGTTTTCCATGGGGTGCGCTTCGGTGTTTCGCAGCCGAGGCGGCGCGAGGATATTGCGGGCGGCGTCGCGGTGATCAGGCGGCTTCTGGACGAAGGCCGCGCAGGCTACGACAGCTTTTCCTGAACCATGCGCCCCCCAGCTTGCCCCGAGAAGCTGCCTTGCGAAACTGGGACTTGAACCGGACTCGGATCAGCCTTCGGCCTTGAAGTTTTTGGCTTCCTTCTCGGCCTTGTCCTTACCGTGCTTCTCGGCCAATTCCTTGGCTTGCCGGGGCGAAGCGTCGGTGGTCTCCGCTATATGGAGAGCCTCCTTGTCCGAGAGGCGATTGTCGTTCTTGCCTTGCTTGGTAGCCATGATCCTGTCTCCTGAGTGATAGGGACCTAACGACCGGGGCATCATGGCGTTCCCCATTTGGCTTTGCGAAGCTCCAATAGCTGGCTGGGCGCCTTCCGTCGCGTACGGAAGGGTCTGGCGCGATCCGTCGTGGTCATCACCCTGTTGCTTTCTGCCTTTTTCCTCCGCCGACGGGTGTATTGGCCGCAAAGCTTGCGATAAGAGGAGACTCAAAATCCCTGCTCCATGGACATAGACCGCCGCCCATGACCATTTCCAATTCCGTGCCGATCACACCGGACCTCATCGCCGCGCATGGGCTGAAGCCCGACGAGTACCAGCGCATATTGGATCTGGTCGGACGCGAACCGAGCTTTACCGAACTCGGCATCTTCTCGGCGATGTGGAACGAGCACTGCTCCTACAAATCCTCGAAGAAATGGCTGCGCACCTTGCCGACCACCGGTCCGCAGGTCATCCAGGGCCCGGGCGAGAATGCCGGCGTGGTCGACATCGGTGACGGAGACTGCGTCGTCTTCAAGATGGAAAGCCACAACCACCCGTCCTTCATCGAGCCTTATCAGGGTGCGGCGACCGGCGTCGGCGGCATCTTGCGCGACGTCTTCACCATGGGCGCGCGACCGATCGCGGCGATGAACGCGCTGCGCTTCGGTGCGCCCGACCATCCCAAGACCAGGCATCTCGTCGCCGGCGTGGTTTCCGGCGTCGGCGGCTACGGCAATGCCTTCGGCGTGCCGACGGTCGGCGGCGAGGTCAATTTCGACGCCCGCTACAACGGCAACATCCTAGTCAACGCCTTTGCCGCGGGACTTGCCAAGACCGATGCCATCTTCCTGTCCGAGGCAAAGGGCGTCGGCCTGCCGGTCGTCTATCTCGGCGCCAAGACCGGCCGCGACGGCGTCGGCGGCGCCACCATGGCCTCGGCCGAATTCGACGACAGGATCGACGAGAAGCGCCCGACCGTGCAGGTCGGCGACCCCTTCACCGAAAAATGCCTGTTGGAGGCCTCTCTCGAACTGATGGCCTCGGGCGCCGTGATCGCCATCCAGGACATGGGTGCGGCCGGCCTCACCTGTTCGGCGGTCGAAATGGGCGCCAAGGGCGACCTCGGCATCGAGCTCGACCTCGACAAGGTGCCGGTGCGCGAAGAGCGCATGAGCGCCTACGAGATGATGCTGTCGGAAAGCCAGGAGCGCATGCTGATGGTGCTGCGCCCCGAAAAGGAAAAGGAAGCCGAGGCGATCTTCCACAAATGGGGCCTCGACTTCGCTATCGTCGGCAAGACCACCGACGATCTGCGCTTCCGCGTGCGGCACCAGGGCGACGAAGTCGCCGACCTGCCGATCAAGGATCTCGGCGACAAGGCTCCCGAATACGATCGTCCATGGGTGGAGTCCAAGAAGCCGGCGCCGCTTGCCGCCAACGACATCCCGCAAGCCGACCTCGCCGATGCGCTGCTGAAGCTGCTGGGCGGACCGGACCTGTCCTCGCGTCGCTGGGTGTGGGAACAGTACGACACGCTGATCCAGGGCAATTCGCTGCAGATTCCGGGCGGGGATGCCGGCGTGGTGCGCGTGGAGGGACATCCGACCAAGGCGCTGGCCTTCTCCTCCGACGTGACGCCGCGCTACTGCGAAGCCGACCCCTATGAGGGCGGCAAGCAGGCGGTGGCCGAATGCTGGCGCAA
Organism: Mesorhizobium sp. ESP7-2; assembly: GCF_020164715.1. Lineage (NCBI taxonomy): Bacteria > Pseudomonadati > Pseudomonadota > Alphaproteobacteria > Hyphomicrobiales > Phyllobacteriaceae > Mesorhizobium > Mesorhizobium sp. ESP7-2. Next base: position 450,795 of record NZ_JAIUGQ010000001.1, on the reverse strand, counting down.
TTTGACCGCTACGGGCGCACTGCCGCTCGCTGCCACCGACAATCTCAATTTCGGCAATCCCGAACGGCCAGAGATCATGGGCCAGCTGGTCGGCGCGGTGAAGGGCATTGGCGACGCCTGCCGGGCGCTTGGTTTCCCGATCGTGTCCGGCAACGTCTCGCTCTACAACGAAACCAACGGCCAGGGCATCCTGCCGACACCGACCATCGGCGGCGTCGGCCTGATATCGGACTGGTCGAAGATGGCGCGGATCGGCTTTGCGGCGGAAGGCCAGATGATCCTGCTGGTCGGCGCACCGGCTTCCTGGGGAACGCATCTTGGCCAGTCGGTTTATTTCAGGGATATCCACGGTCGCAGCGATGGCCCGCCGCCGCCGGTCGATCTCGAGCACGAGAAGCGCGTCGGCGACCATGTACGCTCGTTGATCGCGTCCGGCATCGTCACGGCGGCGCATGACGTCTCCGACGGCGGCATCGCGGTGGCGCTGGCCGAAATGGCGATGGCGTCGGGCATCGGCGCGACCGTTCCCGGACTGGTCGGTACCGATCCGATCCCGGTCTGGTTCGGCGAAGACCAGGGCCGCTATCTCCTGACGCTGTCGATCGATCCGCATGGCGATGAATGGGACGCTATCCGCAAGCAGCAGGGCGAACTGGGCATCTTCGCGCCGTGGATCGGCTCGACGGGGGGCAACGCGCTGAAACTCGGCGATGCCAGGGCAATCCCGGTCAGCGATCTGACCGCCGCTCATGAAGGCTGGTTCCCGCGTTTCATGGATCAGGCCAATTGACGAGAGCATGATCCCGAAAAGTGGAAACCGGTTTTCGGAAAAGATCCTGCTCAATCATAAGAAACTGGCCGTACGGGCACTGCTTGCAGTCGTCTTCTGGCCGTCGCTGTTCTTCTTCTGGTGCCTCGGGCCGTTCGTCTTCTTCCTGCTGTCGACGACATCGATTGAGGTTTGTCCCAGGCTGGAAACACGCGCCGAATTTCTCGCCGCGGCCAACGATACGCTTCCGATGCTGGTCCTGCAGAACCTCATCTATGCGGTTCCGCTCGTCTGCCTGGTGCTTTGGGACCGGCTCCTGCCGGAGCCAACGCGAGCCAGGCACATTATCACCTGCGTCAAGCTTTTCGCCGTCTCGGCCGTCTTGGGGGCCTTGTGGGAGTATGGCTCTTCGCTCATCTGCGATGGCTACGGCCAGCCGTTCTTCTCGCCTGCCTGGCAAATGACGAGCTATCTGCCGATCGCCAACCTGGCGGTCAACCTTCCCCTCTATGTGCTGGTTTTCAGCCTGGGCCGCGCCTTCTCGATGCGCGAGGATGAGCCGGCGCAGGGGCCGGGTGAAACCCTCTCCTGAATACCAACAGAAGGGACACCGGACGGAACCGCTTCAATCCGGATTGGAAAGGCTTTAGGCTTGTCCGACTCTCATCGCATGGGCCGCCGCGCCGCCGCCCTCCCGAAACAGGAATTTCTGCAATGGCAATGGACGCCCACGACATCGAAAAACTGATCAAGGACGGCATACCGGATGCCCGCGTGACGATCCGCGACCTCGCCGGCGACGGCGACCATTACGCGGCCGAGGTCGTGGCCGAGAGCTTTCGGGGAAAAAGCCGCGTTCAGCAGCACCAGATGGTCTATGACGCGCTGAAGGGCAATATGGGCGGCGTGCTGCACGCGCTGGCACTGCAGACCAGCGTCCCCGACTGAGGCATTTCCACCCGACACGCTTGGCCCAAAACGGCCCATTCTTTGCGCCATTCGGGTGATGACATGGCTAAAGTCTTGTTTCGGGCAACCTATGGGTTTATTTGAAAGACATGCTTCGAGCCTGACTCCCACGGGCATGAAAGGATATTCCATGAGCGGTATCAACGACTACATCGACAATGAAGTGAAGGGCAACGACGTCGTGCTTTTCATGAAGGGTACGCCCGGCTTTCCGCAATGCGGATTTTCCGGCCAGGTCGTGCAGATCCTCGACTATATCGGCGCCGACTACAAAGGCGTGAACGTCCTGGACTCCGCCGAACTGCGCCAGGGCATCAAGGACTACTCCAACTGGCCGACGATCCCGCAGCTCTACGTCAAGGGCGAATTCGTCGGCGGCTGCGATATCATCCGCGAAATGTTCCAGGCTGGCGAATTGCAGACCTTCCTGGTCGAGAAGGGCGTGAGCGTCAAAGGCGCCGCCTGACTTCAGTATCGGGCATGTCGATATCGACATGCCCCGGCCACCGGGGCGGCCCCACCTCGGCAATTTTTACATCCCGGATCCCGGGACCAGGACGAGCCAATGCGCCGGCCCGCCGGCGCGTTTTCGTTTGAGAGATCGGACTTGCCGTGGACCAGCAGAAATCAGCGCCGCAAGGGGCAAGCACCTTGCCCGGGGCAAGCACCTTGCCCATTCCGCGCTGGGAGTTCATCGCGCTCTGCGCCGCGCTGATGGCGCTCAATTCGCTGGCCATCGACATCATGCTGCCGGCGCTGCAGCAGATCGGCGCCTCGCTCGGCGTCGAGAATGAAAACCACCGGCAATATGTGATCACCGCCTACATACTGGGTTTCGGCGGCGGCCAACTGTTCTTCGGGCCGATCTCGGACCGGTTCGGACGCCGTTCGCCGCTCGTCGCCGGCCTGATCACCTATGTGGCGGCGGCCGCAGCGGCCGCCATCGCGCCGAGCTTTGAAACACTTTTGATATGCCGCGCCGTGCAAGGCATTGGCGCGGCCGCCACGCGCGTCATCGCGGTCTCGATCGTGCGCGATACATTCGATGGCCGGCGTATGGCCGAAGTCATGTCGCTGATCTTCATGGTGTTCATGGCCATCCCGGTCGTGGCACCAGGCATCGGCCAGTTCATCATGCTGTTCGCTACCTGGCATTGGATCTTCGTCACCATGGCCGTCGGCGCCCTGGTCGTTTCGGCATGGTCGCTGCTGCGCCTGCCCGAGACGCTGCATCCCGAATACCGCCGGCAACTGACGGTCTCCTCCATCGTCGGCGGCTTTCGCATCGTGCTCACCAACCGCATCGCGCTCTGCTATGCTTTCGCCAGCACGTTCATCTTCGGCGCCATGTTCGGCTTCATCGCCTCGGCGCAGCAGATCTATGTCAACGTCTTCGACGTCGGCGAGATGTTCCCCGTCATCTTCGCCGGTGTCGCGGGCGTGCTCGCCTTCTCCAATTATCTCAACTCGCGCCTCGTCGGCCGCGTCGGCATGCGCCGCCTGTCGCAAAGCGCGCTGCTGCTGTTTCTGGTGATCAGCCTGGCCTGGCTGGTGGTTTCACTCGAAACGAGAATGCCGCTCTGGCTGTTCATCACCTTCTTTGCCGGCGCCATGCTACCGTTTGGCTGCCTCGGCGCCAATTTCAACGCATTGGCCATGGAGCCGCTTGGCCAATTGGCCGGAACGGCGTCGTCCATCCTGGGTTTCATGCAGACTTTTCTCGGCGGCATCCTCGGCACGCTGATCGGCCAGGCTTTCAACGGCACGGTGACGCCGCTGGCCGCCGGATTCTGCAGCGTCTCGGTTGCCGCGCTGCTGATGATCCTGATTGCCGAGCGCGGCAAGATGTTCCAGCCGCAGAACGCACCCGTTTCAGGGCACGTCACCGATCTGCACTGAGACAACACACGCCTTGAGTTTTGTTTGGCTTAAAGCCAAGCCGGGGCCAAGCGACGTGCGTCAGGATGTATCTTCGAGCGAGCCGTGAAGCGAGGAGAAAGCATTCGCCCCGCGATCGCCCCGCCCATGCCATCTGAAAAGGGCAACGGTAGAGCGTCGTCGAGTGCCTTGATGATGGATGCCACGAAGGCACGGCCGAGCTGGGAATCGGTTCCCAAGTCAGAATAGGTGGCACGAGGCTTGCCGATCAGCGTGCCGTTGCGGCGAAGCGAGAACCGCAGTGTCAAGGACATGCCCGCGGTTCCTGGCGGCGGCTGCCAGCACGCATAGATGGCGTCCGACATCTCCTTGATGGTGTCGATGGGATCGGTGCTACGGCAGAGGCGCTCTTGCGGGAGCGCCTCGTTGCAATTCGCAAACAAGGTAAGTGCCGCAAAAACCGCGAACCGACGTTTCATTCGAGAGCCTCCGCCAGAACGCAAGGGTTCGACCGTACAACCCAACAGTTCAGGCCCCAGGAATTGATCCTATTCCGCCCACAGCTCGCGGCGCAGTTCCTGCCAGCTGTCCTTGTCCGGCGCGACAAGCAGGCCGCCGTCGACATGCGAGGGCAGATAGGCGCTGCCGTCGACACGCGCGGCATGGCCGCCGGCTTCCTGATGGATCAGCACGCCCGGCAGATGATCCCAGGGCATCAGCTTGTTGTAGACGACAAAATGCGCATGTCCGCTGGCCAGCAGGCGATATTCGTGCGCGGCGCAGCGATAGGCGAACTGCGACAGTGCCTTGGTCTGATTGCGCGCAAGGCGTGAACGCTCCGGTTCCTCGAGATATTGCCAGGAGACCGCGCCGGTCATTTGCGAGATCGGCACGGGCGGCGCCACATGCACTTTCTCCAGGCTGCCATGTGCATGCCTGATATGGCTGCCGGCACCCCTGGCCGCGATCAGCCAATCCTTGCCCACCGGATCATGGATGATGCCCGCGACCGTCTCGCCGCTGACCACGACCGCCAGCATGACGCCGAACAGCGGTACGCCGGATGCGAAATTGAAGGTGCCGTCCACCGGATCGATGGTGAATGCCAGTTCGGCGTCGCCCAAGCCGTCGAGCAGGGCCGGATTGTCGGAGCAGGCCTCCTCACCCACCACCATGGCCGAGGGATAGCGCTCGCGCAGCCTGGCGGTGATCAGCCGCTCGGCGTTGACATCGGCCTCCGTCACCAGGTCTGCGGCGGAAGTCTTCTGCCTGATATCGCCATCGCTCAACCGGCGAAAGCGCGGCATGATTTCGGCTTGGGCTGCCTCGGCCAGAATGCCGGCCAGCCAGTCGATCGCGGTATCGTCAAATGTCATCGGGAATATCTTGCCTGATCGCGAGGGTTTCATTGAGGGCGGCGAAATCGAACAGCTTTCGGTCGAGCAAATGCGACGGCCTGGTGTTGGACAGAGCACGAACCATCGTGTCCTTGCGGCCAGGCATCCGCTTTTCGATGTCTTCGAGCATCGCCTTCATGGCGTTGCGCTGCAGCCCTTCCTGGCTGCCGCAGAGGTCGCAGGGGATGATCGGGAACCGCATCGCGGCGGCGAATTTTTCCAGATCGACCTCGGCGCAGTAGCTGAGCGGCCGCAACACCATGACATCGCCGTCGTCGTTGAGCAGTTTTGGCGGCATGGCGGCAAGCCGGCCGCCATGGAACAGGTTCATGAAGAAGGTTTCGAGAATATCCTCGCGATGATGGCCGAGGACCAGGGCCGAACATCCCTCCTCACGCGCGATCCGGTAGAGATGGCCGCGCCGCAGCCGCGAGCAGAGCGAGCAATAGGTGCTGCCTTCGGGGAGCTTGCCGGTGACGACCGAATAGGTGTCCCGGTATTCGATCCGGTGGGCTATGCCGTTGGCGTCGAGGTAGTCAGGCAGGATGTGCTTGGGGAAATTCGGCTGGCCCTGGTCGAGATTGCAGGCCAGCAACTCGACCGGCAGCAGCCCGCGCCATTTCATGTCCAGCAGCAAGGCTAGCAAGCCGTAAGAGTCCTTGCCGCCCGACAGCGCCACCAGCCAGCGCTCGCCGGGCTTCACCATCGAGAAGTCCTCGATCGCCTGGCGGGTCTGCCGCAGCAGCCGCTTGCGCAATTTGTTGAACTCGACCGAGGACGGCACCTCGGCGAACAGCGGGTGGGAGCCGCCTTCGGCGGCCGGTTCAAGTGTTTCGATGTCTGGCTGCATGTTCATGGCGCGACGGCCCCGGATGTGACTTCCGCCGGCTTAGCGCATTGGCCGGAAAATCGAAATTGATTTCAGCGACACGCCGCAAAGCGGATGCCTGAAACAAAAAGGCCGCCTCGATGGGCGGCCTTTCCGGTATCGCAGAAAAGCGTTCGCTTAGCGCGAATAGAATTCGACGACCAGGTTCGGTTCCATCTGCACGGCGAACGGAACGTCGGCGAGGCCCGGGATGCGGGAGAAGGTCGCGACCATCTTGTTGTGATCGGCATCGATGTAGTCCGGCACGTCGCGCTCGGCGAGGCCGACCGACTCGAGGACGATGACCAGCTGCTTCGACTTTTCGCGCACTTCGACGACATCGCCCGGCTTGCAGCGGTACGAGCCGATGTTGACGCGCTTGCCGTTGACGTTGACGTGGCCGTGGTTGACGAACTGGCGGGCGGCGAAGATGGTCGGTACGAACTTGGCGCGGTAGACGACCGCGTCGAGACGCGATTCGAGTAGGCCGATCAGGTTCTCCGAGGTGTCGCCCTTGCGGCGGTCGGCCTCTTCATAGACCTTGCGGAACTGCTTTTCCGAAACGTCGCCATAGTGACCCTTCAGCTTCTGCTTGGCGCGCAGCTGCAGGCCGAAGTCGGAAAGCTTGCCCTTGCGGCGCTGGCCATGCTGGCCGGGGCCGTATTCACGCTTGTTGACCGGGGACTTCGGGCGGCCCCAGATATTTTCGCCGAGACGGCGGTCGATCTTGTATTTCGCGGATTCGCGCTTGCTCATCGCATTCCCTTTTCAAAACAACACACCCGGCACCTCATGGTCCGGGTGAAGGAAACGCGCCCTCCTCTGGCCTCCGTTTTCGAGACCTGACAGGGTTTTCCCACGCAACGCGGCGGAAAACCCACGGGACACGTCAGTTCAAACAAGATCGGAAACGACTATCGTGACAGACCTTGCGTATACAAAACAAACACCGGACATCGCTGCCCGGCGTTGGCGGCTGGTTAAACCGAGATTTAACCGGTGTCAAGCTTGTGAGTGGCGCGGCGTGGCGCAACCGTATAGCGTTTAGGGCGTTGATGCGATGCCGGATGTGGCGGGAGGTTTGCGCCAGCGGCACCAAGAAGGGACTGGAGCTAGAGGAGCCCAATTGCATGAAGAAGTTCTTCCTTACCCTGGCAGGCGCCGCGGTGCTTGCAGGATCGATGGCGGTGGCCCCGGAGCCGGCGATGGCGCGCCATTGGCATGGCCATAGACAGGTCTGCCGCGTCATCGTCAAAAAGCGAGTGGTGTGGCGGCATGGTCATCGCAGGGTGATCGTCGAGAGAGTACGGCGCTGCCGCTGGTAGGCATTTCAACGCGACAATCCCAAGGCCAGCGAACCGTCGCTGGCCTTTTTTCATTCCAAGGTAGTCTGGCTCGAAGCGCTCGATCCTAGGATTTTTTCGCCGGTAATCCCTTACGCTTCGTCTCGGCGAATTCCTCGAGCTGCTTTTCGCTCATCGATTCATACATGCCCTTGGAAGCGCCTTTGAGTTCGCTTTTCTTGGTCTCGCCGCGTTTGGCGGAGAGTGCGGCGCCGGCGGCCTTCTGCTGGGCTTTCGAGGTGGCTGGCATGGCGGGTTCTCCTTTGCTGTCAAGAGAAACGCCGCGTTTCGGCGGCGGTTCCAGCGCCTGTGGCTCGTTCCGGTCCACCCGGCGCCAGCCGGTGGCCGGCCAGGCGATTTTCGTTGGCAGCCTTCCCGTGTCCGGAACCCCAGTGTAGGACGGCTCAATGAAATCCCTGACAGATCCCTCACAGGCTCTCTCCACTGGCTTGGCGAAAATCCGCACCGAATTACACGTGCCGGATGGATTTCCGGCTGATGTAGTGGCCGCGGCCGAGGCGGCGGCCAAACGTGTGCCCGACCAGCATGCCGATCGAAGGGCGATGCCCTTCGTCACGCTCGATCCGGCTGCCTCCACCGATCTCGATCAAGCGTTCTCGATCGAGGCGAGCGGCGGTGATCTTCTGCTGCATTATGCCATTGCCGACGTGGCCTGGTTCGTCGAGGACGGCGACACGGTGGATCTCGAGGCCTGGACGCGGGGCGAGACACTCTACATGCCGGACGGCAAGGCCGGGCTCTACCCGCCGGTGATTGCCGAGGGCGCGGCAAGCCTGTTGCCGGACGGACCCCGTCCAGCTGTTATCTTCACGGTTCGGGTTGCGCAGGACGGCGCGACGAAGTTGGACGGCGCGGAGCGGGCAATCATTCAAAGCCGCGCGAAGCTCGCCTATGACAGCGTGAAGGATTCCGACGTTCCGGCCGGCTTCGCCGAAATGGCGCTGCGCATGGCAATGAACGAACAGCGCCGTGGGGCTTCCCGCGTCGATCCACCCGAGCAGGAGGTGGAGAGGCTTGCCGATGGCACATACCGGCTTTCGTTCAGACCGCTGCTGCAATCCGAGCAGGACAACGCAGCACTTTCGCTGGCCGCCAACATGGCGATTGCCGATGCCATGCTGGCGCATCACACCGGCTTGTTTCGGGTGATGTCGGGGCCGGATGCCTTCAAGGTTCAAAGACTGCGCAACGCGGCACAAGCCCTCGGACTGTCCTGGCCGGCCTCCACCGGGTTGCGAGACTATCAGCGAACCCTCGACCCGACCGATCCGCGACAGGCGGCGCTGATGCTGGAAATCCGCCATGCAAGCCCCGGCGCGTCTTATCAGCCCTATCAGGACGGCGTTGTCCCCTGGCATGAGGCGATGGCCGCGACCTATGCCCATGCAACGGCGCCACTCAGGCGACTTGCCGATCGCTATGTCGTGCGCTGCGCGCTGGCTATCGCCAACGGCCAGCCCTTGCCCCAGGCAGTAACCGACGCGTTCGCCCGATTGCCGAAGGCGATGGGACGTGCCGATAGCCGCGCTTCGCAGATCAACCACGCGGCCATCGACCTTGCGGAGGCGATAATGCTGGAAGGCCGCGAGGGTGAGACATTCAAAGCCGTCGTCACCGACTTCGTCGACCATGGCGTGCGCGTTCAACTTGCCGACATGCCTGTGGTCGCCACCGTGAAGGCCTCCGGCCCCAGACAGGGCGACGGTCTGACGCTAAGGCTGGTCCTGGCCGATCCTGATCAACGCAGGACCGTTTTCGAACCTGTTTGAGTGGCGGGCAGCTCCGCCACTTTCCAAGTGCACGGTCAGCCCAAAACCCTGCATAAGGCGGCTGACGGCGAAATCCGCCTTGCCCGAGGTGAAGACCGCGATGTCGGGCTCGCCCTGCGGCAGCGCCCCATCGATGGGCGGCAGCAGCGAAAGGGCACGCCGTGCGATCGCCTCGGCCGGATCGATCCAGTCGACCGGCCACGGCGCGGTCTTGCGCATGCGATTGACCAGAAAGGGATAGTGCGTGCAGGCCAGCACGACGATATCGGTGCGCATACCGTCACGCTCGATGAAGCATGGAGCGATCTCGGCGCGTACGGCCTCCTCGTCGACGAAGCCCTCGCGCATGTAGGCTTCGGACAGGCCCGCCAGCCTGTCGCTGCCGACCAGGCGGACATGGCATTTCTGCGCCCATTTGCTGATCAGGTCGCGCGTGTATTGCCGCTTCACCGTGCCCGGCGTCGCCAGCACCGAGACCAGCCCCGAGCGCGTGCGCTCGGCCGCCGGCTTGACCGCAGGTACCGTGCCGACAAAGGGATGGCCGGGAAAGGTCTCGCGCAAAGCGTCGATTACCAGCGTCGAGGCGGTATTGCAGGCAATGACCGAAATGGCCGGCTTGAACCGGTCGAGCAGTCTGGCGAACAGCTCCAGTACATGGATGCGCAGCGCCGGCTCTTCCCAGGCGCCAAAAGGAAAAGCGGCGTCGTCGGCGACATAGATGAAGCGCCGGTCGGGCATCAGGACACGCGCCTCGCGCAACACGGTGAGCCCGCCGACGCCGGAATCGAACATCAGGATCGGCTGCTCAGTCATTGTCGGTTCCCTTGCCGCCGAGCGGCGGCGTGTCCGCATCGTCGCCGTTGGCGTCCGGCAGCCGGCCAGCAGCCTCCGCCTTGCGCGCGCGCGCGGCGGCCGCGGGCAAACGCCGCGGGTCATCGCCCGGTGACCCATCGCCGCGCGGCATCGCGGGTGAAAACCGGTCGAGCGACGAGATGATGCCGCGCAACACCTTGAGCTCCGGTTCGGCGAAGCCGGCGCGCGTCAGCACGGCGCGCAGATTGTCGACCATTTTCGGCTTCTTCGGCGCCGGCCGGAAATAGCCGCGCGCTTCCAACGCGCCTTCCAGATAGGCGAACAGGCCGTGCAATTCTTCCTTGCTTGCCGGCTTCATCTCCGGCCCCGAAAAATTGGTTCTGGTCTCGTCCTCCAGGCCCGACTTCATCCACTCATAGGACATCAGCAAGGCCGCCTGGGCGATGTTGAGCGAGGAGAAATCGGGATCGACCGGGAAAGTGACGATCTCGTCGGCAAGGCCAACCTCGTCATTGTAGAGACCGAAGCGCTCACGACCGAACAGGATACCGGTGCGTTGCCCCATTCCGTGACGGGCACGCAGCATCCTGCCCGCTTCCACCGGGCCGCGCACGGATTTGAAGCCGTCGCGCTGCCTGGCGGTGGTGGCGAAGACGAAGTTCAGGTCGGCGAGCGCCGAGGCCAGATCCTCGTAAACGGTGACCGCATCGATGACATGGTCGGCACGGCTGGCGGCGGCGCGCGCCTTCTCGCTCGGCCAGCCGTCGCGCGGGTTGACCAGGCGCAGCTCCGACAGTCCGAAATTGGCCATGGCGCGGGCGACCATGCCGATGTTTTCGCCGAGCTGCGGCTCGACCAGAATGATCGCCGGGCCGGCGGCTGCGGTGTTAGCGGGGTCTTTGGTGATAGGCATGACTGTCAATGAACTGCTGTTTGCGGCATTTCAGCGTCCCCTGCCATATTCGGCCGTGAAAATGAAGCGTTCGCAAATGAAGGCGGCCATGCCTCCCATTCGTGACAGATCGCCGTTTGCGTGGCCAAAAGCGCTTTGATATAGGGGCGGCATCCCCCGGCCGACGCCACACGGGCAAGGTCGTCCCATTCCCAGCAACGAGGCATTCTTTCCATGGCGAAGATCAAGGTGGCGAACCCGGTCGTCGAACTCGACGGCGACGAGATGACCCGCATCATCTGGCAGTTCATCAAGGACAAGCTGATCCACCCTTATCTCGACCTCAAGCTCGAATATTACGACCTCGGCATCGAGCATCGTGACGCCACCAACGACCAGGTGACCATCGATTCGGCCAACGCCATCAAGAAATACGGCGTCGGCGTGAAATGCGCGACCATCACCCCCGACGAGCAGCGCGTCGAGGAATTCAAGCTGAAGAAGATGTGGAAATCGCCCAACGGCACCATCCGCAACATTTTGGGCGGCACCATCTTCCGCGAGCCGATCATCATGAAGAACGTGCCGCGCCTGGTGCCCGGCTGGACCAAGCCGATCATCGTCGGCCGTCACGCTTTCGGCGACCAGTACCGCGCCACCGATTTCCGCTTCCCCGGCAAGGGCAAGCTGACAATCAAGTTCGTCGGCGAGGACGGCCAGGTGATCGAGCATGACGTATACGACGCGCCCGGCGCCGGTGTCGCCATGGCCATGTACAATCTCGACGAGTCGATCCGCGAATTCGCCCGGGCGTCGCTGAACTACGGCCTGCTGCGCAACTATCCGGTCTACCTGTCGACCAAGAATACCATCCTCAAGGCCTATGACGGCCGCTTCAAGGATATTTTCCAGGAGGTCTACGAGGCGGAATTCGAGTCCGAGTTCAAGTCGAAGAAGCTGTGGTACGAACACCGCCTGATCGACGACATGGTGGCGTCGAGCCTGAAATGGTCCGGCGGCTATGTCTGGGCCTGCAAGAACTATGACGGCGACGTGCAGTCCGACACGGTTGCGCAGGGTTTTGGGTCGCTCGGCCTGATGACCTCGGTGCTGATGACGCCGGATGGCAATACCGTCGAAGCCGAAGCCGCGCACGGCACCGTCACCCGCCACTATCGCCAGCATCAGAAGGGCGAGGAAACCTCGACCAATTCGATCGCCTCGATCTTCGCCTGGACGCGTGGCCTAGCGCACCGCGCCAAGCTCGACGACAACGCCGAACTGAAGCGCTTCGCCGAGACTCTGGAAAGGGTCTGCATCCAGACCGTCGAGAGCGGCTTCATGACCAAGGACCTGTCGCTCTTGATCGGCCCCGACCAGCCCTGGCTCTCGACCACCGGCTTCCTCGACAAGATCGACGAGAATTTGCAGAAGGCGATGGCGTAAGTACCCGTAGTTCCAAATGCGAAGGCTCCGAAAGGAGCCTTCGCATTTTAGGGCCGGCGAAAGCGAAGGGCCGACAGCATGACCAAGCCAATCCTCTACGGCGCGGATTACAGTGTGTATGTGCGCATCGCGCGGATGGCGCTGGAGGAAAAAGGCATCGACTACGAGCTGGTGCCGCTCGACATCTTCGCCTCCGAGGGCATTCCCGCTTGGTACCTCGAACACCACCCGTTCGGCCGCATCCCGGCTTTCGAGCATGACGGCTTTCGCCTGTTCGAGACTAGCGTGATCGCGCGCTATGTCGACGAGGCGTTCGACGGTCCGGCGCTGCAGCCGACGGACCCGCGCAGCCGTGCGCGGATGAACCAGATCATCGGCATGCTCGATGCTTATGGATACCGGTCGATGGTCTGGGACGTCGCGGTCGAGCGGCTAGAGAAGGCGGAGCCCGACGAGAGCTTGATCGCCTCTGGCCTGCGGCAAGCCGAAACGGTGCTCAAGGTGCTGACGTCGCTGAAGGCACAAGGGCCTTGGCTGCTTGGCGACCAGCTGACCTTGGCCGACCTGCATGCGGCGGCGATGATTGGCTATTTCGTCAAGGTCAGCGAGGGGCGCGAGCTTCTCGCCCAGTTCGCCGAAATCCAGGCAGGGTGGAACCGCATCGCCGTCCGCAAGGCCATTGAGACGACCCAAAAGGCCGATTGAGCAGTCATCATGTGGTAACGGGCTAAAGCCCTATTTCGGGCCGCGTGACCATCAGCCAGAGGATGGCAAGCACCGCAGCGAAAGCTGGAAAGCCGCAGATAAACCAGGTGCGGAACAAGCGCTTTTCCGCTGCCGGCAACGGTGCGTTTTCGGTGGCGGCCTGCTGCGCGAGGTTTCGGATCCGGATCTGAATCCAGACCACCGGCAACCAGAACAGACCGGTCACGACATAGAGTAGCAGCGACAGCACGATCCAGCCTTCAGACAGCGGCCAACCGATGGCCTGCGCCAGCAACAAGCCCGTTATCGGCTGCACCACGACGGCCATGGCGGTGAATATAGCGTCGGCGAGGACGACCGTGCCCGCGACATGGGCGACGAGGTCGGCGCGACCAGTGCGTTGCGCCATCAGCATGAAGAAAGCGATGCCGGCGCCCGTGCCGAAGAGCACGGTAGCGCCGATGACATGCAGCCAGCGCAGGGTATCGACCCAGAGGTTCATCGTTCTTCCAAAATCGCCAGAGCCACCAGGACGAGGCAAAGCGCGGGCACTGCCTTGACCATTGCTCCCAGTGGATCGAGCCACAGGTCGGGAGCAAATACGGTGGCCCCAGCAAGATAAAGCAAGGTGATTGCAATCATGCCCATCAGCGCGTGGCGCGCGAGGGATCGCACGAGAACCGCGGCTCCGACAACGATGTCCGCGACACCGCCGGCAAGAACCATTCCGAGCGCCAGCGTGGGCGGCAGGCCATGCGAGACAAGAATACCGGCGGCCGCATCCTGCCGTATCAAGCCGATAACGCCAGAGGCCAACCAGAACATCGACAGGACAGCAAACACGACCGGTTTCAGCAACCACAGGCGTGCAAACCACCGCTCCTGGACTCGCGCGGGCATGGCGGACAGCGTCGCCTCGAGCGGTTGCAGCGGATTGCCGCTCACCTCGTTCCAGGGTTGGGCATTGCCAGTCACGCCGCGTGCCAAGGCCGCAAGGGCTGCACTGCGCAAAGGCGACCGCCAGCCAAGCAGGCCAAGGCCATCGGCAACAGCCGCGGCAAGCCGGCCGACAATGGCCGGCATCGGGACGACCCTGGCCTGCGGCAGGCCAAGCCAGGCACGAAAGGCGCAGATAACATCGGCGAGCGATCGCGCATCTGTTTCGACGAGATTGAGGACGGAGCTGGGCGGAAGAGATCCGGAAACCGCTCGCGAGACGGCTTCGGCAACGTCGGAAACCGCCACGGACTGGATAGGCTGGCGCGACATGACGGCCGGGATAAAACCGGGAAAGGCCGCCAGGGCTCGCAAAAGCGCGGTCCCGCCGTAGGCGGCCGGCGCGATCACCAGGCCCGGGCGCAGAATAGCCCACTCCAGCGAAGAGCCGGCGACAGCTTCGTCGCCTTGCGCTTTGGTCCTGAAGAAAACATCGGATGAGGCCGGATCGGCGCCAATGGCGGAAATCTGCGCCAAGCGGCGCACACCAGCCTGTTCACAGGCCGCGACCAGCGCCACCACCGAGCCCCGGTGTATGGCGTCGAGCCGGTCGCGCGGGCCGTCCTGCAAGGCGCCCGCCGCATTGACGACCGCGTCCATGCCGGCGACGATCGGCATCCAGTCCTCAGGAGCAAGCAGCCGCGACATGTCGGCTGCAACCCATCGCACCGCCGGCCAGCGCCGCCCGGCATCCCTGATATCGCGACCGAGGCCGGTCACATGATGGCCTTCACCAAGCAGATGTCCGACGACGGCTTCGCCGATCAGACCATAGCCACCAAGGACAAGCACTTTCATGCTGTGACTTTCAGGCTGCCTCCAGCGCCGCCTTTACCGCGGCGATTGCATCGTTGGCTTTCGACGCATCCGGGCCACCGGCCTGGGCCATGTCGGGGCGGCCGCCGCCGCCCTGCCCGCCCAATGCGGCGGAGGCCACGCGTACCAGGTCGACGGCGCTGAAGCGGCTGACGAGATCATCGGTGACGGCGACCACGACGCTCGCCTTGTTGTCCTCGCCAGCGCCAACGAAGACGACGACGCCAGAGCCAAGCGAAGTCTTGCCGGCGTCGGCAAGCGGCTTCAGATCTTTTGGTGATACGCCGGAAACCGCCTTGCCGAGGAAGCCGACGCCAGCGACGATCTCGTTGGCGGCTGGCGCATCGGCAGGCGACCCGCCGCCCAGCGCCAGCTTCTTGCGCGCTTCGGTCAGGTCCTTCTCGAGCTTCTTGCGTTCTTCGAGCAGCGCTTCGACGCGCGCTGGCACATCTGCCGGCGAGATCTTCAGCGTGGCGGCGGCCGCCTTCAGCCGCCTGTCCTGTTCGTCGAGATGTTTTCGCGCGGCTTCGCCTGTCAGCGCCTCGATGCGGCGCACGCCTGCGGCGACCGCACCGTCCGAGACGATGCGCACGAGGCCGATATCGCCGGTCGCCCTGACATGCGTGCCGCCACACAGTTCGACCGAATAGGGCCGATTGGCCTTGGCGCCATGCAGGCCCGTGCCCATCGAGACAACGCGCACTTCATCGCCATATTTCTCTCCGAACAGCGCCATCGCGCCCTCGGCAATGGCGTCGTCGACCGACATCAGGCGCGTGGTGACCGGGCTGTTCTGGACAACGATCTCGTTGGCCATGCGCTCGACCTCATCGAGCTCCTCGGCCGAAATCGGCTTGTTGTGCGAAATATCGAAGCGCAGGCGCTCGGGTGCGACCAGCGAGCCTTTTTGCGCGACATGGGTGCCCAGCACCTCGCGCAGCGCCTCGTGGATCAGATGCGTCGCGGAATGGTTGGCGCGTAGCCTGGAGCGCCTGGCATGATCGACCTTCAGTTCGACCGCGGCACCCGTCTTGACCGTGCCCGCGATCACCTTGCCCAGATGCACGAACAGACCATCGGCCTTCTTTTGTGTATCGGAGATCTCGACCGAGAACCCCTCACCCGAGATAACGCCGGTGTCGCCCATCTGGCCGCCGGATTCGCCATAGAACGGCGTCTGGTTGACGACCACGGCGACCGCATCGCCCTTGGCGGCGCTGTCGACGGTCTTGCCGTCCTTGACCAGCGCCTGGATGAGGCCCTCAGCCTGCTCGGTTTCGTAGCCGAGGAATTCGGTGGCGCCGGTCTTTTCACGCACGGAGAACCAAACCGTCTCGGTGGCCGCCTCGCCGGATCCGGCCCAGTGCTTACGCGCTTCCGCCTTCTGCTGCTCCATCGCATTGGTGAAGCCGGCAAGATCGACCGAAATGCTGCGCTGCCGCAGGGCGTCCTGTGTCAGGTCGAGCGGGAAGCCATAGGTGTCGTAGAGCTTGAAGGCCGTCTCGCCATCCAGCATGTCGCCGGCGCCGAGCTTCTCCGTCGCCTCGGAGAGCAGCCCGAGGCCACGCACCAGCGTCTTGCGGAACCGTGTCTCCTCGAGTTTCAAGGTCTCGGTGATCATCGTTTCGCCACGCACCAGTTCCGGGTAGGCCTGGCCCATCTCGCGCACCAGCGCCGGTACCAGCTTCCACATCAATGGATCTCGGGCGCCGAGCAACTGCGCATGGCGCATGGCGCGGCGCATGATACGGCGCAGCACATAGCCGCGGCCTTCATTCGACGGCAGCACGCCGTCGGCGACCAGGAAGGAGGACGAGCGCAGATGATCGGCAATGACGCGGTAGGACGCAACCGTTTCCGCATCGGGCGCGCGCCCAAGCGCGGAGGACGCCACATCGATCAAATGACGGAACAGGTCGGTCTCGAAGACGCTCTCCACCCCTTGCAGGATGGAGGCCATGCGCTCCAGTCCCATGCCGGTGTCGATCGACGGGCGCGGTAGGTCGACCCGCTCCTCCTTCGTCACCTGCTCATACTGCATGAACACCAGGTTCCAGAATTCGAGGAACCGGTCGCCATCCTCCTCCGGACTGCCGGGAGGGCCGCCCCAGATGTGCTCGCCACGGTCGATGAAGATCTCCGAGCACGGGCCGCAGGGTCCGGTGTCGCCCATCGCCCAGAAATTGTCGGAGGTCGGGATGCGGATGATGCGATCGTCGGAGAAACCGGCGATCTTCTTCCAGAAGCCGGCCGCCTCGTCGTCCGTGTGGTAGACGGTGACGAGCAGCTTGTCCTTCTTCAGCCCGAATTCCTTGGTGATGAGGTTCCAGGCAAGCTCGATGGCGCGCTCCTTGAAATAATCGCCGAAGGAGAAATTGCCGAGCATCTCGAAGAAGGTCAGGTGGCGCGCGGTATAGCCGACATTGTCGAGATCGTTGTGCTTGCCGCCGGCGCGAACGCTTTTCTGGGCCGTGGTGGCACGCGAATAGGGCCGCTTCTCCAAACCGGTGAAGACGTTCTTGAACTGCACCATGCCGGCATTGGTGAACATCAATGTCGGATCGTTGCGCGGCACGAGCGGGCTCGAGGCCACGACCTCATGGCCCTCCTTGCGGAAATAGTCGAGAAAGGTCGACCGGATCTCGTTCACGCCACTCATGGATACTGCCTTTTCGAGAGAGCCGCCGGCCGGACCGGCGGGAGATGGCTCTGTGTTTTCTAGAAGATGGAGTTGGCCTTTTAGCCGTAGCTCTTGACCCTGTCCAGAAACACGGAATTGGGCCAATTCGCGCCTTGCACCGGCATTTGCGCGGGCGCGCAAACGAAAACCGCCGGCGCGAAGGCCGGCGGTTTGGAACGCGGTACTACAGAACTCTGTTACTTAAGCATCAGATAATAGGCCGGATTTATGGCCAAACTCTGGCATTGCCCTACATCGCGCCGGCTTCGTCCTCGAAACCGTCGTCGCCATTGCCTTCAGAGCCGCCATTTTCGAGGAATTTTTCGGCGATCAACCCGGCATTCTGCCTGAGCGCCAGTTCGATCTCGCGCGCGGTGTCGGGATTGTCGCGCAGGAACAGTTTGGCGTTTTCGCGGCCCTGGCCGAGACGCTGCGAATTGTAGGAGAACCAGGCGCCCGACTTCTCGACCACGCCGGCCTTGACGCCGAGATCGACCAGTTCGCCGGTCTTGGAGACGCCCTCGCCATACATGATGTCGAACTCGACCACCTTAAAGGGCGGCGCCAGCTTGTTCTTGACCACCTTGACGCGGGTCTGGTTGCCGACCACCTCGTCGCGATCCTTGACCGAGCCGATGCGGCGGATGTCGAGGCGCACCGAGGCGTAGAATTTCAGCGCGTTGCCGCCGGTCGTCGTCTCAGGCGAACCGAACATGACGCCGATCTTCATGCGGATCTGGTTGATGAAGATGACCATGGTGTTGGAGCGCGAGATCGAGGCTGTCAGCTTGCGCAGCGCCTGGCTCATCAGGCGGGCCTGCAGGCCGGGCAGCGAATCGCCCATCTCGCCCTCGATTTCGGCACGCGGCGTCAGCGCCGCCACCGAATCGACCACCAGCACGTCGATGGCGCCGGAACGGACCAGCGTGTCGCAAATCTCCAGCGCCTGCTCGCCGGTGTCGGGCTGCGAGATCAGCAGGTTTTCAAGATCGACGCCGAGCTTGCGAGCGTAGACCGGATCGAGCGCGTGCTCGGCGTCGACGAAGGCGCAGATGCCGCCCTTCTTCTGGGCTTCGGCCACGGTGTGCAGGGCCAGCGTCGTCTTGCCCGAGCTTTCCGGCCCGTAGATTTCGATGATGCGGCCGCGCGGCAGGCCGCCGACGCCGAGCGCGATGTCGAGGCCGAGCGAGCCGGTCGGCACCGTTTCGATCTCGACGACCTGCTCGTTGGCGCCGAGCCGCATGATCGAGCCCTTGCCGAAAGCCCGCTCGATTTGCGACAGCGCCGCATCCAGAGCCTTTGATTTGTCCACTGCCTTATCCTCTACCAGCCGCAAAGAATTCTGAGCCATGATACATCACCCCTTGGTCGTCAATGAAGGCCGGACAATCCGTAATCCCTGCCATTTTGTACCTTTTTTGTTCTCATTTGGCAAGGGGTGACAACCAACTGAAAAACAAGCGATATCCCAATTTGTTCTTTTTTTGTCTCGCAACCCCGGGCAGGAGAGGGCTCCGCCCGGGCAGGAACAGGCTCCGCATTGGGCCAGACGGCTCGATCCTATCGCCCGGCCGAATCGCCGTCCTGCATGCGAAGCTCTGTCGCGCATTGTAGCGCTTGTGCGTCTGCAACAACAAAGGTCATATCGCCGCCATGGTGGAATCCCTAGAGATACTGGCCGTGGGCGGCGCCCATATCGACCGGCGTGGCCAGGTGTCCGGCCCCTATGTGCCGGCCGCCTCCAATCCCGGCACGATGCGCGAGGATGTCGGCGGTGGCGTCTTCAATGCGTTGCGCAGCATGGTGCGGCGCGGCCTCTCCGCATCGCTGCTCTCGGTGCGCGGCGGCGACGCGTCAGCCGATACGGTTTCACGGGCCATCGCCGAGGCAGGCATCGTCGATTTGTCGGCGGTGTTCCTCGACCGTACCACGCCGAGCTACACGGCACTGATCGATCGCGAAGGCGAATTGATCGTCGGCTTTGCCGATATGGCATTGTACGACCTGGCCTTTCCCAAGCAGATCCGGCGTTCCAAGATACGCCAGGAAGTGGCCGCCGCCGATGCCATCCTGTGCGACGCCAACCTGCCGTCGGCCGCGCTGGAGGGGTTGCTGTCGCTCGCCGCCGGCAAACCAGTTTTCGCCATCGCGATTTCGCCGGCCAAGGTGACGCGGCTAATACCGGTGCTCGGCGGGCTGGCCCAGCTCTTCATGAACCGGCGGGAGGCCCTTGTGCTGGCCGGCGTCAATGCAGGTGCCGCCGAGGGGGAAATGATCGACGGCTTGCGATGCAGCGGCCTTGCCAGCGGCGTGGTCACGGCAGGCAGCGGCCCCGTGCTGGGTTTCGATGAGACAGGTGCCTTTTCGATCCTGCCGCCTGCCCCCAGAAAGGTCGCCGATGTCACCGGCGCCGGCGACGCGCTGGCGGGCGCGACGGTCGCGGCGCTGCTGCGCGGCCTGCCGTTGCGCCAGGCCCTGCGCGAAGGCGTCGCGGCGGCAACGTTGGCCATCGAAAGCGCCAACGCCGTGCCCGAATTCACCGCGGCGAGCTTCGCGGAAGCGCTGGCCCTTGTGCCGGATGCCAGGGAAGTGGCATGAGACCGGCAAATTCATAGAGCGCAGTGGATGCGCCGCACTCCGGATTGGAGATCAGAGATGACGCCAGAAACCGCCCGCCCTTTCATCGATATCCACGCACCGGTGGCGCAAGCCCTGGCGGCCGGGCGTGCGGTGGTGGCGCTCGAAAGCACCATCATCACCCATGGCATGCCCTATCCCGACAATGGCGCCATGGCCGCCAATGTCGAAAAGATCATCAGTGACGGCGGCGCGGTGCCGGCGACGATCGCTGTGATTGGCGGCCGCATCAAGATCGGCCTCTCCGACGGCGAGCGCGAATCGCTGGCGATGACGGGTGACGCCATGAAGCTGTCGCGTGCCGATCTCGGCTTCGCCGTCGCGCAGGGACGCACGGGCGGCACCACGGTCGCTGCCACGATGATCGCGGCTGACATGGTCGGGATAAAGGTGTTCGCCACCGGTGGCATCGGCGGCGTGCACAAGGGCGCGGAAAAGAGTTTCGACATCTCGGCCGACCTCGATGAACTGGCGCGCACGCCGGTCATCGTCGTCTCGGCCGGCGCCAAGGCGATCCTCGACATCGAAAAGACGCTGGAGGTGCTGGAAACGCGCGGTGTCCCAGTGGTCGGCCATGGCTGCGAGACGATGCCGGCCTTCTGGTCGCGGCAGTCGCCGTTCCGGGCGCCATTGACCCTGCACAAGCCGGAAGACATCGCGCATTTCTACCAGACGCGCCTGGCTCTGGGGCTCAGCGGCGGCTTGCTGGTCGCCAATCCGGTGCCGGAAAACCATGAAATCCCCGCTGAAGAAATGGCCAGCTACATCGAAGCCGCGCAGAAGGCGGCCGAAGCCCTCAACGTCACCGGCAAGGCGGTGACGCCGTTCCTGCTGGGAAAAATCCTCGAACTCACCGGCGGCCGCAGCCTGAAGACCAACATCGCGCTGGTCGAGAACAATGCAAGGCTGGCGGCGCGGATAGCGAAGGCGCTGTAGTTTCTCGCGACGAAGGTCCCCCTCACCCGGATTGCCAAGACCGAATTGCAAAAGAGCAATTCGGGGCAATCCGACCTCTCCCCGAAGGGAGAGGAGCTGGCTAGCGCCGATGTCGACCTCTTCTCCCCTCGGGGAGAAGGTGGCCGCGAAGCGGCCGGATGAGGGGGCTGCCTCGCGCTTACGGGAATCTACCTCCCGGCGCGCCGCCCCGCCTCATAGGCGCGGCGTGCCCAGACCGTCATTTCGTCCGGATCGTCAAACGCGCTGTCGGGAATGCTCCAGTAGGGCATCGCCACCAGCTTGCCGTGGCGCGTGCCGGTATAGGTCCACTGCCGGCAGCCCGCGGCTTCGAAATCCGGTGCGCCTTGCTCGTCGGCTTTCAGCAGCAATTCGCCGCGCAGCACGATGGCGACGATGACGCCGTCGAAATAGATGCCCTTGCCGCCGAACAGTTTTCGGATGCTGACCGGACCGAGGCCTTCGAACAGTTCGGCGATGCGTTCATTGTCCATGCCGCGATCATGTCACCGGCATTTGGCCTTGTCATCGCCGCAACCAAAATCATGCTGACAGGTTGAGGCTATCCTGTCGGAGTTTTTTGCCATGCCTGTCCTGCTCAAGGGGTCCTGTCGCTGCAACACCGTGCGTTTCGAAGTGGAAAGCCACACGCCCGTGCCATTCATGCTGTGCTACTGCTCGATCTGCCGCAAGCAGCAGGGCGGCGGCGGTTTCGCCATCAATCTCGGTGCCGACTACGAAACGCTGAACATCAGGGGCAAGAGAAACCTTGGCGTCTATCGCGCCGAGATCGAGGACGACGAGCATCCCCACTGCGAGGTCTCGACCGGCGAGCGCAATTTTTGCCGCAAATGCGGGTCAGCGCTCTGGCTCTACGACCCGACCTGGCCAGAACTGGTGCATCCCTTCGCCTCGGCGATCGACAGCGACCTGCCGAAGCCGCCCGAAAAGGTGCATCTGATGCTGAAATATAAGGCGAACTGGGTCGAGCCCGATGTCGGGCCGAAGGACAAGGTGTTCGACGTCTATCCTGAGGAATCGATCGCCGACTGGCACAAGCGGACAGGCATGTGGGTGGATTAGCGGGGCAGGTAGATGGGGGACGGCGCCAAATTCTGAGAGGCAGGCGCTGCCCCTCATCCGGCCCTTCGGGCCACCTTCTCCCCGTAAACGGGGCGAAGGAAGGCTAGGCCGAAGCGCGCGCCTCGGCCAAGGCTTTCAGATCGGCTGGCTTCAATTCGACCGATTCGCCGCAGCCGCAGGCCGAGCTCTGGTTCGGGTTGCGGAAGGTAAAGCCGGTGCGCAGCGTCGTCTGCTCGAAATCCATCTCGGTGCCGAACAGGAAAAGCGCTGCTTCCGGCGCGACATAGACATGCGCGCCATCGCGCTCGATGTGGTCATCCTTCGCGTTGGGCTCGGTTACCAGATCGACCGTGTATTCCATGCCCGCACAGCCGCCCTTCTTGATGCCGAGGCGAATGCCATGCGCGTTGTCGCGCGTGGCGACGATCTCGCGCACCCGGTCGGCGGCCTTTTCGGTCATCGTGATGACGGCAAACCGTCCCATATCATTCTCCACTTTCGCGCGAGTTCAAGGCCCGCAGAATGAGTCTTCCCTAAAAATGGTTACAATAGCACATTGCTGCAAGAGATTTTATTGCCATTGTCCGTGCAGCGCTGCCGTCGCGTATGCATCGAGAACAGCTTCCGACGACTCCCGTTCATTCTCCTCCAAGGCATAGAACGCGTTATCCAAGGCATTGAAATCTATGCCACTGCCGCCGGCTTCCCCCAGGATTTCCATTCTTGCCGAACGCTCTTCAGGAAAACGTCCGCCCAGCAGGACGCAGGCTTGTCGAGTCAATTCAGCGTGCATTTCAAGGCCCATCGCGCGGAACCCTTGAATGGCCCCCTGAGCCGTTATCCCATAAGAATTCCAAAAATACTGCCTGAAGCCCCCGTTGAGAACCTGCCAATTCAGCAACTCGACGCAGATGACGTTGCTGATCGCGGAAGGCATTGCACTGATGATTCTACGATACTCGGACGGTTGATCGAGAGCGTCGATAACTGGAGCGCCCCAAAGCTCAACGACTTTCGCCGAAGGCGGAATATCCCTTGCGCTCAAGTGATCCGGCGGAAAGTTGTCGGACATAAATTTCGTCTGACCGCGTCAATACCAGCCCACCGCGACCTGCGCCTCTTCGGACATGCGGTCGGGCGTCCAGGGCGGATCGAAGGTCATGTTGACCTCGACCCCGGAAACGCCTTCGACGGCGCCGACGGCATTTTCCACCCAGCCAGGCATTTCGCCGGCCACCGGGCAGCCGGGCGCGGTCAACGTCATGTCGATCTTGACCGATCGGTCGTCCTCGACGTCGATCTTGTAGACGAGGCCGAGCTCGTAGATATCGGCCGGGATTTCCGGGTCGTAGACCGTCTTCAGCGCCGAGACGATGTCATCGGTCAGCCGCGCCAGTTCATCCGCCGGGATGGCCGAGGCGGAAACGACGCTGTTGCCGGCGGTTTCCGGCGTAGCTTCGGTGGTGGTGCTCACATCATCCATGGTCGTCACCCGAAAAACTTGCGCGCTTTTTCAAGCGCCTCTGCCAAAGCGTCGACTTCGGCCCTGGTATTATACATGCCGAACGATGCCCTGCATGTGGAGGTTACGCCAAAGCGTTTCAACAGCGGCTGGGCGCAATGGGTGCCGGCACGGACAGCCACGCCTTGCCTGTCTATCACCATCGATACGTCATGGGCATGAATGCCTTGCAGTTCGAAGGAGATGATGGCGCCCTTGCCAGGCGCATCGCCGAAGATGCGCAGCGAATTGATGGCGCGCAGGCGCTCATGGGCATAATTCTTGAGGTCTTCCTCGTGTGCCGCGATGCGCTCACGCCCGACAGAGTCCATGTAGTCGAGCGCGGCACCCAGTCCGATCGCCTGGACGATCGGCGGCGTGCCGGCCTCGAAGCGGTGCGGCGGCTCGTTGTAGGTGACGATGTCTTCCGTCACCTCCTCGATCATCTCGCCGCCGCCCATGAAAGGCCGCATACCGGCGAGACTATCCTTCTTGCCGTAGAGCACGCCGATGCCCGAGGGGCCGTAGACCTTGTGGCCGGTGAAGACGAAGAAATCGCAATCGAGGTCCTGCACGTCGATGGGCATGTGCACGGCGCTCTGGCTGCCGTCGACCAGTGCGGGAATGCCGCGCGCATGCGCGATCCGGACGATTTCCTTGATCGGCGTCACCGTGCCCAGCGCATTCGACATCTGCGTGATGGCGACCAACTTGGTGCGATCGGTCAGGCGCTTCTCGAATTCCTCGATGTGGAAGACACCGAGGTCGTCGACCGGCACCCAGACCAGCTTGGCGCCCTGGCGTTCGCGGATGAAATGCCACGGCACGATGTTGGAATGGTGCTCCATGATCGACAGGACGATCTCGTCGCCCTCGCCGATATTGGGCATGCCATACCCATAGGCGACGGTGTTGATCGCCGAGGTCGTGTTCGAGGTGAAGACGATGTTGTCGGTGCTTGGCGCATTGAGAAATCTCTGCACCGACTTCCGCGCGTTCTCATAGGCGTCGGTGGCGGCATTGGAGAGGAAATGCAGGCCGCGATGGACGTTGGCATATTCCTGGCTGTAGGCGTGCTGGATGGTATCGAGCACCACCTGCGGCTTCTGCGCCGAGGCGCCGTTATCGAGATAGACGAGCGGCTTGCCATAGACTTCGCGCGACAGGATCGGGAAGTCGCGGCGGATCGCCTCGACGTCGTAGGGGGTGGTCTCGATCTTCTGGTCCATCACAACTTCATCGCCTCATTCTGCCGCGCACCCCTCATCCGACCGCTTCGCGGCCACCGCCCAGGGCGAGTCGCTTGCCTCGCCCGCCTTTCAGGCCCCACAAGGGGAGAAGGAAGGCGAAGGAAGAGCACTTTACCTTCTCCCCTTGTGGGAGAAGGTGGATTGGCGCGTAGCGCCAAGACGGATGAGGGGTGGCTTAGCCAGGCCCCATCCAATTTACCCGTGCGTCACGAACCACTCGTCGAGCCGCGCTTCCAGCGCCTCGACGATCGCCTCGTCGTCCAGTTCCTCGATCACTTCCGCGACGAACGCCTTGACCAGCAGGCCACGCGCGCTCTTTTCGTCGACGCCGCGCGCCATCAGGTAGAACAGATGGTCGTGGTCGATCTCGGTGACCGTCGCGCCATGGCCGCAGACGACGTCGTCGGCGAAGATTTCGAGCTCCGGCTTGGTCGAGAACTCGCCGTCGTCGGACAAAAGCAGCGTGTTGCAGGCCATCTTGGCGTTGGTCTTCTGCGCATATTGGTGGACGTTGATGCGTCCCTGGAAGACCCCGCGCGCCTTGCCCGTCACCACATTGCGGATGACCTCGGTCGATGCCGTATGCGGCACGGCATGGTCGAGCACCATGGTCACGTCGGTGTGGGTGTCGCCGGCCAGCAGGTTGATGCCGCGCAGCTTGAAGTCGGCGCCCTCGCCTGTCGTCTTGACCATGATCTCCTGGCGCACCAGCCTGCCGCCGGCGTTCATGACGAACAGCGTCAGTTTCGCATCCTTGCCGATATGGGCCTTGAATTGCGCCAGATGCGTTGCCGTTTCCGGCTGTTCCTGGACGATAAGCCACGTCACCTCGGCGCCCTCGCCGAGCACCAGCTGACTGACCGAGCTCGTCAGCGCCGCGCCCTCGCCGGCCTGGCGTTCGACGATGACCGCCTTGGCGTTGGCGCCGACCCGCACCGGCAAGCGCACATGGGTCTGGCCACCGGCCTGCAGGTTCTGCAGCTCGATCGGCTTTTCCAGCTCCGTGCCATCGGCGATGTCGACGAAATAGCCGTCGGCGACGAAGGCGGTGTTCAACGCACCGATGGCATCGTCGCTGCCATAGGGATCGAGCCCCGGCGCAATGCTGCCATCGGTCAGCTTTTCGGACAGGCGCTGGACGCTGACGCCTTCGACGACCGGCGCCTTGGCGCTCGAGACCCCGTTCAACAGGCTCAGAACCGTCGAACCGTCGACGATTGGCGCGATGGCTTTCGCGGCGGCGGCCGGATCGAAGTCCGGCACCGCATTCAACAGCCGGCGCAGATCGGTGTAATGCCAGGATTCGATGCGCCGCGTCGGCAGGCCGTGCTTGACCGCCTCGATGGCGTCGTCGCGCTTCAGCATGACAGCGCCGTCGCCCGGCAGCAGCGACAGTCGGTCACCGAACGCGTCGATCAACGCGGTCTCGGCCGGTGTCCGCTGCGGTTGTGTGTGCATGTTCATCAGTCTCGCCTGTCTTTTGGAACAAAATGACTTGGCATCTCACGCGGCTTCGCCGATCACGCCGGCATAACCGTTGGCCTCGAGGTCGAGCGCCAGCGACTTGTCGCCCGACTTGATGACCTGGCCCCTGTAGAGCACGTGCACGCTGTCCGGCACGATGTGCTCCAAAAGGCGCTGGTAGTGGGTGATGACGACTATGGCGCGCTCCGGCGAGCGCAGTGCGTTGACGCCGTCCGAGACGATCTTCAGCGCATCGATGTCGAGACCGGAATCGGTCTCGTCGAGCACGCAGAGCTTTGGCTCAAGCAGCTTCATCTGCAGGATCTCGGCGCGCTTCTTCTCGCCGCCGGAGAAGCCGACATTGAGCGGCCGCTTCAGCATCGCCATGTCCATGCTGAGCGAGGCGGCGGCTTCCTTCACGCGCTTCAAAAATTCCGGGATCTTCAGCGGCTCCTCGCCACGCGCCTTGCGCTGCTCGTTCATGGCCACCTTGAGGAATTCCATGGTCGCCACGCCCGGTATCTCCATCGGATACTGGAAGGCGAGGAAGATGCCGGAAGTGGCACGCTCGGCCGGGTCCATTTCGAGGATCGACTGGCCGTTGTAGAGAATGTCGCCTTCGGTCACCTCATAGTCCTCGCGGCCGGCGAGGATGTAGGAGAGCGTCGATTTGCCCGAGCCGTTCGGCCCCATGATGGCGGCGACCTCGCCGGCTTTCACCGTCAGGTTCAGGCCGCGGATGATTTCTGTGCCGTCATCGACGATGCGGGCGTGCAGGTTCTTGATCTCAAGCATTTTTGTTTCCTGAATATTTGTCTGGGCCGGTCAGCCCACCGAGCCTTCCAGCGAGATGCCGATCAATTTCTGCGCCTCGACCGCGAATTCCATCGGCAGCTGCTGGATGACATCCTTGACGAAGCCGTTGACGATCAGCGCGATCGCTTCCTCTTCCGGAATGCCGCGCTGCATGACGTAGAACTTCTGGTCCTCGGAAATTTTCGACGTCGTCGCTTCGTGCTCGAACTGCGCCGTCGAGTTCTTGGCTTCCATGTAGGGCACGGTGTGCGCGCCGCACTGGTCGCCGATCAGCAGCGAGTCGCAGTTGGTGAAGTTGCGGGCGTTGGTCGCCTTGCGATGCGCCGAGACCTGGCCGCGATAGGTGTTCTGCGAGAAGCCGGCGGCGATGCCCTTGGAGATGATGCGGCTCGACGTGTTCTTGCCGAGATGGATCATTTTGGTGCCGCTGTCGACCTGCTGGTAGCCGTTCGACACCGCGATCGAATAGAACTCGCCGCTGGAATCGTCACCGCGCAGGATGCAGCTCGGATACTTCCAGGTGATCGCCGAGCCGGTCTCGACCTGCGTCCACGAGATCTTCGAACGGTGGCCACGGCAGTCGCCGCGCTTGGTGACGAAATTGTAGATGCCGCCCTTGCCCTCGGCATCGCCGGGGTACCAGTTTTGCACCGTCGAATATTTGATCTCGGCATCGTCAAGCGCCACCAGTTCGACCACCGCGGCATGCAGCTGGTTCTCGTCGCGCTGCGGCGCCGTGCAGCCCTCGAGATAGGAGACGTAGGCCCCCTCCTCGGCGATGATCAGCGTGCGCTCGAACTGGCCGGTGTTCTTCTCGTTCATGCGGAAGTAGGTCGACAGCTCCATCGGGCAGCGCACGCCCTTGGGCACGAAGACGAACGAGCCGTCGGTGAACACGGCCGAATTCAGCGTCGCGTAGAAATTGTCGGAGGTCGGCACGACCGAACCGAGATATTTCTGGACCAGCTCAGGATGCTCGCGGCTCGCTTCGGAGATCGAGCAGAAGATGACGCCGGCCTGCGCCAGCTCCTTCTTGAAGGTGGTGACGACGGACACGGAATCGAACACTGCGTCGACGGCGACGCGGCCCGATTTGTAGACGTTGTCGCTGATTTCCTCGAGCTCCGAGACGTCGGTCTTCTGCACGCCGGCGAGGATTTCCTGCTCCTTCAACGGAATGCCGAGCTTCTCGTAGACCTTCAATATCTCGGGATCGACGTCGCTGAGCGAAGTCGGTCCGGGCGTGCTCTTGGGCGCCGCGTAATAGTAGATGTCCTGGAAATCGATCTTGGGATAGTTGACGCGCGCCCAGGTCGGCTCTTCCAGCGTCAGCCAGCGCCGATAGGCTTCCAGGCGCCACTCCAGCATCCAGGACGGTTCATCCTTCTTGGCCGAAATGAAACGGATGATGTCATCGCTCAGGCCCTTGGGAGCCTTGTCGACAGCGATCTCGGTTTGGAATCCGTATTTGTATTGGTCGACGTCGATCTTTCGGACCCGATCGATCGTGTCCTGCACAGCAGGCATATGCGTTCTCCATCCACGCCGGGGTCAAGGCCCGACAGTTTTCAAACTATGGCACCGCCGATTGGACGCCGAGCAGCGTCCGCGGCAGCGTAAGTTCAATATAGTGCGCCTCGACCGGAAATTCACCCGGCCAGCATGAAACGCACGGCTCTACCAGGCCGAAGCCCAAATCCGTTTTTCTCAAGCATCGGATTTTCGGTCCGATGCTCAAACCGCTACGCGGCTTTCTCTCTACCCGCCCGGCGCGCGGCAATGCCTGCCAGCGCGGCGCGGAACAGTTCGATGTCCTCGGCTCCGGTCGCGGCACCGACCGACACGCGCAAGGCGCCAAGGCTGTCACCGTACCCCATGGCCTTCAGCACATGGCTCGGCCCAACCTTGCCCGACGAGCAGGCGGAGCCGGCGGAAAGCGCCACGCCCGCCAGATCGAAGGCGATCTGGGCGGTCTCGGCTTTGACGCCGGGAATAGCGAAGAATGTCGTGTTGGCAAGCCTTGGTGCGCCGGCTCCGAAGATTTCCACATCCGGCACCAGCGTCTTGATCGACGTTTCGACCGCATCGCGACGCTGACGCACGGCACCGATGGCGTTCAGTCCGGCCAGGGCTTCTCGCGCGGCGGCGCCAAAACCGGCGATGCCGGGCAGGTTCTCGGTGCCGCCACGGTGGCCCTTTTCCTGGCCGCCGCCATTGATCAGCGGCCTCGGCATCATCAGGTCGGCGGCGGCAACGATGGCTCCTGCGCCCTTGGGGCCACCAATCTTGTGCGAGGACAGAATCACATAGTCGGCGTATCCAGCCGACATATCGATGGAAACGCGGCCCGCGGCCTGGACGGCGTCGACGGCAAGAATGCCGCCCGCCGCCCTGACGATCTCCGCGATGCGGTCGATCGGCTGGATGACGCCGGTTTCGTTGTTGGCGGCGTGGATCGCGACCAGCGGCAAGCCATCGGCCTTGTCGTGACCGCCGAGCGCCGCCGTCAAGGCGTCGAGACTGACGATGCCATCAGCGCCGACACCGATCCGCGTCACAAGGTCCGCCGGGAAGCGTCCGCCATTCAGCAGGCACGGATGGTCGGCCTCGCACACGTAGAGGCGGCTCATGCGAATGGCGCCGCGCCCCATCCGCCAGTCCGGCGTCAGAAGCGTCGAGGCAGCCTCGGTCGCGCCCGAGGTGAAGACGACATGCTCAGCCTTGCCATTGACCAACGCCGCGACGTCGCGCCTGGCATTCTCGACCAGCCTGTGCGCGGCACGCCCCTCGGCATGAACCGACGAGGGATTGGCTGCGTCAAACGCCGCGACCATGGCCTCGCGCGCCGCTGAAAGCAGCGGCGCACTGGCATTGTAGTCGAGATAGGCGCGTATCGCGGCCATTTTCGTCCAGTTCTTCCCGTCAGAAGCCATTCCGCCGACGTATGGCGTTATTTCCTTGAAATTCCAAGGCAAGCCGTCCTATTTACGCGGCTTGCGGCGAGTGCGACCGGGCGATCGCGTTTCGGCCACCCAGTTTTGAACAATTCTAAACTAGCTTCTAGGAAGACGCTCGCCCTGCGTCAAGGTCTGTGGAAGCGCGGCCAGAGGAAGAGTTCCGGGCGCCGCGCACTTGTATATGTCACGTGGAGTATTTCATGCCTGAGGTCATTTTTACCGGTCCGGCTGGCCGCCTGGAGGGACGCTACCAGCCCTCGAAGGAAAAGAGCGCGCCGATTGCCATCGTGTTGCATCCGCACCCGCAGTTCGGCGGCACGATGAACAACAAGATCGTCTATGACCTTTTCTACATGTTCCAGAAGCGTGATTTCACCACGCTGCGCTTCAATTTCCGCGGCATCGGCCGCAGCCAGGGCGAGTTCGACCACGGCACCGGCGAGTTGTCGGACGCGGCAGCCGCACTCGACTGGGTGCAGTCGCTGCATCCGGATTCCAAGAGCTGCTGGGTGGCCGGCTATTCCTTCGGTTCGTGGATCGGCATGCAGCTCCTGATGCGCCGGCCCGAGATCGAAGGCTTCATCTCGATCGCGCCGCAGCCCAACACTTATGATTTCTCGTTCCTGGCACCCTGCCCGTCCTCGGGCCTGATCATCCATGGCGACGCCGACAAGGTGGCGCCGCCGAAGGACGTGCAAGGCCTGGTCGACAAGCTGCATACGCAAAAGGGCATCACCATCACGCAGAAGACCCTGCCCGGCGCCAACCATTTCTTCGCCAACGACGCCGATGTGCTGATCGAGGAATGCGCCGACTATCTCGATCGCCGGCTGGCGGGAGAATTGTCCGATCCGCGGCCGAAACGGCTGCGCTAAGACATCAGGCGATCCGTATCCCCGGGCTATGAGCGGGCGGGCAATGCCCGCCTCCTCGACATGTGTCTTGTGTCTTGCCGCCGTGCTGATGGTCCGGCAGCGACCTATTTTTCAGGGGCAATAAGCCGGAACGATGGCTTGCGGACCGGCAATCCTGAAGGTGCCGGCCGGAAGATGAAGCCAAGCCTGGCAAAGACCAGTCCGCACGCCAACGCGAAGGCGCAGCCGAGGCCGAAGCCGGCAACGGTGTCGCTCGGATAGTGCGCGCCGACGAAGACCCTGGTCGAGGCGACGCAGGCCGTGACCGCCAAAGCGATGTACCAACGTCGCGGGAACAAAAGCAGCAGGATACCGAACACGGCACCCATCGTCGTGGCATGGCCGGACGGAAAGCCGGCAAAGCGCGCATCGAAGGCAAAAGGGTGCAGCGCAAGGACGCCGAAATCCTGGAAGTAGAGCGGGCGGGCCCTGCCAATGGCATATTTCAGGACATTGACGGTTAGGCCGGACAGGCCAACGGCGCTCAGCACCAGGAAAGCCAGACAAGTCCAACTGTAGACCAGCATCAGCGCGCGCCGCGAAAGGCTTCGCCAATCCGTCAGATTGGCCGCCACAAGCAGCAGCGCGGACGGGATGAGATACCAGCCGCCCAGTCCGAATTGCGTGAAGAACTCGGCAAGCCTGGCCACATCAGGCGACCATTGGCCATGCGCCACCCCTGCCGGCGTATCGAGACGGACAAAGGCCGCTGCCGTCAGAAAGACCCAGACCAGGCCCCACGCCCACCACGAAATGTTGGGATAGCGACC
Source organism: Mesorhizobium sp. ESP7-2 (assembly GCF_020164715.1). Classification (NCBI taxonomy): domain Bacteria; kingdom Pseudomonadati; phylum Pseudomonadota; class Alphaproteobacteria; order Hyphomicrobiales; family Phyllobacteriaceae; genus Mesorhizobium; species Mesorhizobium sp. ESP7-2. The sequence goes on along the minus strand of NZ_JAIUGQ010000001.1, from coordinate 419,087 downwards.
CGGGCGAACGGCAAGGCGCCGTCTTGCGATCTGCAGGGTGTCGCGAAAATTGCCGAGGGATCGGCGTCCTATCCCGAGGAGCGATCTGGAAACTGGAGGACGCGATTTCACGAGCATTGGGAACTCGACCCCATCACCGAAGTCATTGCGCTATACGGTAGAGACCGAGCGACAGTTTGTCTCCCGACGAATAGTTGAGGCCGTCGACTTCGGCGAGGCGGTTCGCCGACTTGCCTTGCACAGACAGCATGCCATTCAATTTCTGTTCGTCGCCGGTCGGCACCAGGCCCAAGGAGCAAGCAGGATCGGCGAGCAGATGTTCCGCCACGCCACCGACATCGGTCAGGACCGTTTTCGTGCCGACCAGGAACACAAGGCTCGGCTCCTGATAGCGCGCCGAGGCCAGCACCGTCGAGTCGCAAGGTTTGTTGGCGCGCACCGCTTCCTTGATCGCCGGGCTCAGCCAGATCGGCTTCAGCGACGGGGCGATGACCCCGAACAGCAAGGCGTAGGCGATACCCGCACAGGCTGCGGTGGCGCCGATGCGGGGCAGCGGCACCTGCAACTGCCGCGAAAAAGCAAAATAGCCGGCGCCGAGTGCGGCCGCGGCCGCCGGAATGCTCCACCAGGAGAAAGTGTGGGCAAGGTAGATCGGCGCTCCGATGCAGACCGCCGCCAGGCCAAGGCTGACCACGACAAGACCGAATGCGGTCGACCACCACAACCATTGCTGCCAGCGCCTGAGCGGCGCATTGGCATCCTGCGGTTGCAATGTCAGCAGCCAGCCGATCAGCAGCGCCATGCCGGGATAGGCCGGCAGGACATAATGCGGCAGCTTGGTGGGAATGAGTTCGAAGACGAGCCAGAACGGAATGTACCAGGCGAGGCAGAAGCGCAGCCTGACATCGTCGCGCAGACGGTTGAGGGCCTGCAGGCCAGCGCCGACCGCGATCAGGCCGAACGGCCACATGAACAGCGAATAGGTCAGCATATAGAAGCCGGGCGGCAGGCCGTGCGATTCCGCGCCTGACGCGACCTTGCCGAGCATGTCCTTGCCGACGGCCTGCTGCAGGAAAGCACCGTGGCTCTTCCAGGTGATCGCGGCAAGCCAGGGCAGCGCAATCACCAAGACAAGCAGCAAGCCGCGCCCAACCCTGAGCTTCGACAGCCAGCGCCCGTCGCGTTCGAAGGCGAACAGGACGGCGATGGTCAACGTGGACAGCAGCGGCGCAATCGGCCCCTTGATCAGGATCGCGGCCCCTTGCGCGATCCAGAAGATCCACCAGAGATGGCCGGCGACCGGTTCATTGCGGCGCGATGCCAGATAAATCTGCGCCAGCGCGCCTTGCGCCGCCACGCAGCAGGCCAGCAGCATCGCATCGGTCTTGGCGTCGCGGCCCTCGAAAGCGGTTGCGAAGATCGCGGCCATCACCAGGCCGGCCGCGAGGCCGGCATTGGCACCGAAGAGATTGGTCCCTGTCCAGGCGATCGCCAGCACGGCAATGGCAATGCCAAGTGCCGAAACCGTGCGATAGACCCAGATCGGTGCCTCGGCACCCTGCCCGCTCAGCGCCACGGCCGCCGATTGCAGCCAGTAGATGCCGATCGGCTTCTGATAGCGCGAGGTCTCCTGAAAGCGGATGTCGACGTAGTCGCCGCTCTCGACCATCTGTTTGGTGGCCTGGACGAAGCGCGGCTCGTCACGGTCGATCGGCGGCATGGAAGCCAGCCCCGAAGCCGTCATCGCCAGGCTGAACAGGAAGAGGAAGATGTAGTTCCTGTTCAACGCCATTTTTTGAGCCTCTCCGATCATTTCTTTTTGGGCTCAATCGACCTTGGTCATCGCCGCCTTGCGCTCATTGGCGATCAGCCAGAGATTTCTGATGTAGATGAACATGCCCATGGCCTGCCCGGCGATGAACACCGGATCCTGACGCTGGATGGCATAGATCAGAAGCAGGCCGCCGCCGAACAGCGAGAAGAACCAGAAGGCCACCGGCACGACGCTGCGCTTGGCCTTTTCCGAGGCGAGCCACTGCACGACGAAGCGCATGGTGAAGAAGAACTGGGCGATGAAGCCGAGCAGCACCCATGCGTCGAATTGCTTGATGAAGACCTGGTGAAGCCAGGTCGCCAATTCCTGAAGCACGTTAACCACGCCTGATTTCCTCTATCTTTGGCATTCTGCGGCGCCTGCGGCGCAACCACCAGACACCACAGAGATCGAGCACGCCCTGCAGGCCGCGATCGAAAATGCCGTAATTCGATTTGCCGTGCCGGCGCGAGCGGTCGACCACGTCGCAATGCACGACGCGATACCCCTCCTGGATGACCAGGGCCGGAACGAAGCGATGGGTGCCGTCGAAGAACGGCAGTTTGCGCAGGATGTCGGTATGAACCGCCTTCAGGCCACAGCCGGTGTCGCGCGTCTCGTCATGCAGGATGGCGTTTCGCAGCCAGTTGGCGAACCGCGACGCCAATTGCTTGACCTTGCTGTCGCGGCGCTTGAGGCGCTGCCCTTGCGCGGCGCCGAAATCCGGCCCCGCCTGGCGCAGCGCATCGACCAGAACCGGAATGTATTGCGGATCGTTCTGGCCGTCGCCGTCGATGGTCGCGACGATGCCGCCCCGTGCCGCCCAGGCGCCCGAACGCACCGAGAGGCTCTGGCCCGCGGACTTCTGATGCCGCAACTCGCGTAGCGCAAACGGGCGACGCGCCGCCTGTTCGGCGAGCACGGCGGTGGTCTCGTCGGTCGAGCCGTCATTGACGATGATCAGTTCGAAGTCGCGGCCAACCATCGCCGCCTCGATCTCGTCGATCAGCAGCGGCAGGTTTGCCGCCTCGTTCCTGCAAGGAATGACAATGGATATCAATGCGTCCGGCATGTCGCGTCGGGGCTCTGTCGTCTTATGTGGCATTCGGAGATGCCGTGCGGTGCCGCTCGAGGTCGTGGGCTGCAAGAACCTTGTGGCGCGGCGCCTCATTACGCCAGCCGAAACGATGAAGCAAGCATTCGTGCGGGGTGCTCGATGACGTTGTCCGCGCGGGTGCAAAACCGGATTCCACTTTTGCTGATGCCAATTCTTGGTTGGCGCGCGATCCGGCGCAAAACCGGAATCCACTTTTGCTGATCGCGCTTGGGTGCTAAACGCGCGCGTTCACATATGCCCGCGACGGACCGGGCGTACGCTTCGGGAAAGAAAACATGCCTGCCTTCAAATCCGATTTCCTGCGCACGATGAGCGAGCGCGGCTTCATCCACCAGACCTCGGATGATGCCGGCCTCGACACTATTTTCGCCAAGGAAACGGTGACGGCCTATATCGGCTTCGACGCCACGGCCAAGAGCCTGCATGCCGGCTCGCTGATCCAGATCATGATGCTGCACTGGCTGCAGCAGACCGGCCATCGGCCGATCGCGCTGATGGGCGGCGGCACGTCGATGATCGGCGACCCCTCCTTCAAGGACGAGGCGCGCAAGCTTCTGACGCCCGCGGATATCGACGCCAATCTCGCCGGCATCCGCCGTAACTTCATGCCCTACCTCAAATTCGGCAATGGTCCGAACGACGCGGTCATGGTCAACAATGCCGACTGGCTGATGGAGATCAACTACGTCAATTTCCTGCGCGATGTCGGTCGGCACTTTTCCGTCAACCGCATGCTTGCATTCGATTCCGTCAAGTTGCGGCTCGATCGCGAGCAATCGCTGTCGTTCCTCGAATTCAACTACATGATCCTGCAGGCCTATGATTTCGTCGAACTCTACAAGCGCCTCGGCTGCCGCCTGCAGATGGGCGGCTCCGACCAATGGGGCAACATCATCAACGGCATCGATCTCGGCCGCCGCATGGAGGATGCTCAACTCTACGCACTGACCACGCCGCTGCTCACCACCTCGTCCGGCGCCAAGATGGGCAAGTCGGCCTCGGGCGCGGTGTGGCTCAATCCGGAGATGCTGAGCCCCTACGAATTCTGGCAATACTGGCGCAACACCGAGGATGCCGACGTTGCCCGTTTCCTGAAACTCTACACCACGCTGCCGCTGGACGAGGTCGCACGGCTCGAGCGGCTGGGCGGCTCCGAGATCAACGAGGCAAAGAAGATTCTCGCTACCGACATCACCGCCCATCTGCATGGCCGCGCGGCCGCCGAACAGGCCAGCGAGACGGCGCGCAAGACCTTCGAGGAAGGCGCGCTCGCCGACACGTTGCCGACCGTCGAGACGGACAAGGCCGCTCTCGAAGCCGGCGTCGGCATCCTGTCGCTGTTGGTCAGCGCTGGGTTGGCTTCATCCAATGGCGAGGCACGACGGCACATCCAGGGCGGCGCCGTGCGCCTGAACGACCAGCCGGTAAGCGACGACCGTCGACTGGTCACGCTTCAGGATTTGAGTCCGGAAAACGTCGTAAAGCTTTCATTGGGCAAGAAAAAACACATCCTGGTGCGGCCGGCCTGAGAACCCCTCACCGATACTCGAAGATCGACCTGAATATCCCCGGCGCGATCACCGACAGCGGGTTGACGTCGAGCACCGGCTTGTTGGCATTGCCCCTGAGCCGGTAGGTGACGCCGATCAGGCCGCGGTCGCGGCCATTGCCCAGAAGCGCGCCGACGATGGGCAGTTCGCCGAAAATGCGGTTGAGGCCGTAGGCCGGCATGAAGGTGCCGGTCATGTCCATATTGTCGTTCTGGTCGTAGAGGATGCCCTGGAACGTCGTGCCGATGCGCGGGCCACGCAGCACGCCATTGGTCAGCTTCAGATAGCCGCTGCCCTTGTCGATCTCGGCGTAGCCACGTTCGAACTTCACCCGCGACGTGTCGAGCTGGCCCTTCACCGCCTGGTTGAGGCTGCGGCTGTCGCCGGCCGGCGTGGTCGAGACGATGGAGGCCAGTTTCGGTTCGTTGACGACGAAGAAGTTGCTGGTATCGACCTTGCCCTTCATCGGTCCGTCGCCGGCTCCCGTCAGCGCCATAGTGATCGATCCGCCTTCCATGTGATCATAGATGTTGAGGAACCGCAGGATGGCTCCGGCGTCCGCCGACTGCACGTTGAGCGAGCGCCTGCCGCCGCCGGTGGTGTTGCTGATGGCGATGGCTGCGCCGGAACTCGCCGTCGCGCTGACCTTCAATCCGTTGACCCTCGAACCAGCCGCACTGTAGTCGAGTTTCAGGTTGGACAGTTGCTCATCGTGGAAGCCGGTCAACTGATCGATATCGGCGCTGACGGAAATGTTGTCTGTTCCCGTCGTCTTGGTTGCGGTGTCCACGTCGGACGTGAACTGCTTGATGAGCGAACGAGCATCGAGCGCGTTGCCGGTGATGTCGACCGCATAGCCCTTGCCCGACCGCTTCACCGAAACCGCTACGTCGTCGCCCCTGTTCAAGGTGACCTTGCTGAACTTGGCCGAAGACAGGGCGCCGTTGACCAGCACGATGCTGCCGTCGACGGAGAACGTCTTGCCGTCGAGGTTGAAGTCGGACAGCGTCGTGGTGTCGCCGGACTTGGTCATGACGAAGGTGGCGCTGGCGGGAACCCCCGCCCCCTTGCTCCAGCCGGCCCAGGGAACGTCCACCCTGGCATTGGTCAGGTCGGCCGAGACATTCTGGTTGCCGCTGCCGCTCTTGTCGATCGCGACCTTCACCGTTCCGCCAAGCAGCGGCGTCAGGCCGGGCATGGCGGCGGCGCGGATCTTGTCATCGAGCACCAGGGCCACCTTGCGGCTGCGCGCCGGCCCGTCATCCGCCAGCGGCTCGACGAGGTCGAGTTCGGCCGGAATGCCGTTCAGCGATGCCTTGGCCGAAATGACAGCCTTTTGCGGGTCGACGGTGATCGAGCCATCGGCATCGGTCACGGTCTGTCCCTCGAACGGCTTGGCCAAGGACAGGCCGGTGTAGTCGAGCGACACCAGCCAATCGAGCTTCTCGGTATCGACCCCCGACTGCAGCGGAATGTCCGCCTTGACGTGGCCGGTGACGCCGCCGGAAAGGTCCTCCGGCAGAATACCGACATGGCGCATGGCATTGATCGGTTCGTAGGATGCAAGCTCGGCGACGGCGGACGCATCGCCGGCAACGTCGATATCGAGAGCGCCGATGACCGGCGGGCGGTTGGCTGCCTTGACGGTCAATGTCCCGTTGCTGGCCGCAACCATGCGGCCACTGGGCATGAAGACGGTGCCCGACGACAACGAAATGTCGACGTCGTTGCCGTGGAATCCGACGACGCCCACTGCGTCGCGGATCGGCGGAATGCGGCCTGCCGTGTCGAAACGCGCCCCCTCGATCTGGAAGCGGCCGAAGACCTCGTCGGCGGAAAGCGGCACGCCGTTGCCCAGGCGATCCGGCACCACCTGGAACTGGAGATTGGCGTCTACCACGCGGCCGCCGAACAGATTGTCCAGCACCCAGAGCCGCGCATTGCGCGCCGAAAACCACGGCCACAACTGTTTGACATGGGAGACCGGCATGTTGTGGACGTTGAGCGCCAGATTGATCCCGGGGGCCTTGCCGTCGACGAATTCCACCGTCGCGGTGCCAAGCACCTCACTGGAAGCGGCTGATCGAACGGCGATCTGCTCGGCCACCAATTTGTGGCTTTTGGTCTGATAGACGCCGGCGACGCGGGAGAGGAAGGTCAGCGCGGGCTCCGGCGATTCCGACGGCGCCAAGGTCGAGCCGTCGCTGGTCAGGTCGTAGCGGTAGGCGGGCTCCTCGCCCGCGGCGCCGGACGAGGGCTTTGGCCCGATGGAGCCGGCAAAATCGAAAGTCGAGCGGCCGGTCTTGAGCAGCAACCTGTCCACCTGGATCTTGTTGGAGCCATAGACAAGCGTCGCATTGATATCGGCATCCGCCTGCAGCAGCCCACGCGTGCCAAGATCCAGCACCGACCCGGTGGACGAAAGGGTGGCCGTCAAGCGTGATGCAGTGGCATCTGAGCCCTCCGATCCCGCCAGCTTCAACGCGACGGCTCCAAGCTTGCCGGAACCGGCAGCGGCGGCGCCGGCATCCGCCAGATTGATGCTGGCATGCAGGTCCGTCACCCGGTGCGCGGCGATATCGCGAGTGGCTGAGGCGGCAACGGTGACTGTCCTGCCGTCGACATCCGCCTCGGAAGTAAACTCCATGCCGCCCGGCCCCGACTGGACGACGGTCGCGTCGGCGATCTTGACCAGTTTGATCGACCCGGCATCAGGCAGCACGAATTCGACATTTCGGAGATCGATCCGGCGCATCGAATCTTCCCGCACGGCGTCGAGCGCGCGATGGATGTTGGCGAACACCGCGTCCGACAGTTTCTCCGGATCGACGAGGCCGTCCTGGTTGCGCAGCGCCGCGGTCCAGTCGCCGCCGGACGGCATCGCAGCCGTGACGATGCGGGCATCGGAGATCCTGGCACTGGTCAGCCGCACCTCGCCCCATAGAAGCGGCACCAGGCGCACGCCAAAGCGCACTCGCCCGGCATCCGCCATCGGTTTGCCATCACTGGTCTTCAGGCTGACATCACTCACCTGCAGCGCGACGAAGCTCGAACTGTCGAGTGTGATGTGCGCGGGCCCGACCGCGACATCGACGTCGACGCCCGCCAGCCTCTCTATGGCGCTCTCCGCTTCGACGCGCAGCCGGTCCGACCCGATGCCGGAAAGGCCGATGAGATAGACGGCCACCGCAGCCAGCATGATGAATGCGACCAGGCCGGCAAACAGGCGCGAAAGCATGCGGAAGCCGCGGCCGATCGCCGCCTGGCCGAGAGGCGGGACACGGCACGCGGACGGCAAAGCCCCCAGGTCGGTGATCTCGTCCCGCCTGAACCTGATCTTCTCGTGCTGGGGTTGCTCCTGATCCACGCAATTTTCCGTTGTACGAATTCGCTCGTGGACGAATCCCCGCTCGACACTATATCGCTGTGGCTGCGCGCGTAACCTCAAACAAGGGCATCGATATGGCCGACCTCGAAGTAGGCGATCCCGCGCCGCAATTCGATCTTCCACGGGATGGCGGCGGATCGCTCAGCCTGGCGGCATCCGCCGGCAAGCCGGTCGTGCTCTATTTCTATCCGCAGGACGACACGACAAGCTGCACGCAAGAGGCGATCAGCTTCTCACAACTGAAGCCGGAATTCGAGAAGGCCGGCGCCGTCGTCATTGGCCTGTCGCCCGACAGCGCCAAGAAACACGACAGGTTCAAGTCGAAATACGATCTCACCATCGATCTTGCCGCCGACGAAGAGCGCAAGGTGATCGAGGCCTACCATCTGTGGGTCGAGAAATCGATGTACGGCCGCAAATACATGGGTGTCGAGCGCGCGACGTTCCTGATCGGCCGCGACGGGCGGATCGCCAGGATTTGGCGCAAGGTCCGGGTCAAGGGCCATGCCGAGGCCGTGCTGGAAGCCGTTCGCGCGCTCTGAGCGCAGCCAAAGCCCACGCAGGCAATCGACAATTGCGGTCGTTACTCGTCAGATGCCTCGACCTTCGGCTGCCGCCCAGTCCTCCAGGATTTCGAAACCTGGCTCACATGATCGGCCAGCGCGGCGAGATGACCACGCAGGCCGCGCGCGCCCATCATCGATGACAGCGCGACTGACTGCGTGGCGAAGCGCCGCTTGAAATCCTCGCCGCCGCAGAGAAAGTCAATTGTGGCAAGACCACGGTCGAGCGACCACTGGATATAGTCCATCATCAGTACCATACCCGGCGAGCCGCGCTCATATTCGGGGTCGTAGGTGGTGACGAAAGCCATCATCGTGCCGTGCTGTTCGAAATTGATCGAGACGGCGACGATCGTGTCGTCAAGCTCCAGCACGAAGATGCGCAACAGCCCGAGGTCGGCCAGCACCGAAATGAGCGCGGCGAGAACCGGCGAGCCCTTATCGAACAGATCCGAGGCGCGACCATGCCGGGCGAGCCAGAGGCGCTTCAGCGTCGCGACCCGCTCGAGCACCGGCTCACGCGGGTCCTCCGCATCCAGGAGCCGGAAACGCAAAGCACCGCTCTCTTCCATGAACTTGCGGCCACGACGATAGTTCTGCCGGCCCTTCTTGGACAACGTCTCGAACCATTCCGCCCCGCGCTGCCAGGGACCCGCGACACGATAGCTGATTTCAGTGCGGTGGTTGGGCCGAAGCGCCTTGCCATGGGTAGGTTCCAGCAGGGCATGAACACCGGCATCCGGCAACAAACGGTTGAGATAGATCAGGTCGAAGCCGCCCTGGTCAAAAACATACTGCCAGAGGCGGGAGATCGCCCGCGGGTCGCCGTCGGGTGCAACCAGCGCATCGCCATAGTCACTGTGATCCTTCGCCGCCCATTCGAGCATGCGAATGCCGGAGCGCCTGAAGGTCGCGAGCGCTATCACGCCATCGAGCCGGTCGCCGTTCCAGGCAAGCCCGATTCTGAGTGCGCGCCGCTCCTGATGCGGGGTGGTGCGCCACCAAGCCGCGATCCAGTCCGGGTGCTGGAAGACAAGCCCGCCAGCCCGCTGCCAGAGCGCGCTCCAGGCCGGTGCGATCTCGGCCAGGCGCACCGCCGATGTCACGACTTCGAAGGTACGTGTCCGCGGGACCGCAAGCACAACGGGAGCGTTCATGGCCGTGTCCCTTCCGATGATCGCGAGGTGCGTGGCCGTGGCTTACCAGGCCGCATGCGCCTGGCGATATGCCCCCACATCCGCTTCAACGGCATGACGTAGAGGCCGGCGAGCGACTGGTAGTCACGCACATCGCGGTCGACCAGCCCGAACTTGAAGTCCTCGTCGGGCCTCGGCACGCACAATGTTCCGAAGAGCCGATCCCAGAACGAGAAGAGCAGCCCGAAGTTCTTGTCGTAGTGGCGCGGATCGACGCTGTGATGCAACTGGTGCCAATGAGGACACAGGATCAAATTGTTGAGCGGGCCGAACGAGATCTTGAAATGCGTGTGCCTGACGAAATCCATCATCAGGATGTTGCGCATGACGTAGACGTTGACGCCAAAGACGGTCAGTTCGACAAGGTTCAGCGAAATCAGCGACCAGATGCCGAAGCAGAACCCCACGATGAGGCCGTCCCAGGCTCGATTCATCAGCTCGTCGAGCGGATGGACCCTGTCCTTGGTGACCCCGACCATCACCTCGGCCGAGTGATGCACCTTGTGCAGTTCCCAAAGCAGAGGGTAGCGATGCTGGGCGACGTGATAGAGATAATAGGAAATGTCGTAGGCGAGCAGCATGCTGACGGTGAAGATCAGCACCGTCACCGGACCTGCCGGCCCCTCGATCAGAGGCGGCTGAAACTGGAACAGTGTCGAAAACAGCCAGTTGGTCCCGTAGCCCACCGCCGTGACGAAAACGATTCCGGCTGGCAGCATCAGGAAAGGCATCAGGGCCTTCTTCGTGACCCAGAACAGCAGGTCGGCCTTCGCGGAGGGATGGGTGATGACCTCATGCGGGATGACGAACTCGAAAAACTCCTTCCAGCTCTTCTCCTCGACCGTGCGCCAATAGGCCACGAGCGCGCTGACAAGGGCAGTCAGCAGCAAAAGCCCGGTCGCCAGCAGACTGGTGCCCGAAATCTTGTCGAGTATCTTGCCAATCAGATCGTTCAGCATCCCTACCGCCACGGTGAATCCGAAATACCAGCACGCCTTTACTCGAAAAACGTCAATCAAATGCAATCGAAGACAGTTAAGAAACCCAAGCCTTGCTCTGCGCACGACAGGTCGCTGCTGGCAGAACATTGGTGCTCATCGCCAACCATTTCGCGGCATGGCGGCCGCACCCTGGCGATTTACAAGCAACCTCTTGCCCGCGCTGCGTGCATTCGGCGCCGCGCAGTGGACAAGGCAAACCTTTGTTAACCCTAATAATGTGTAATCGGGCGGTCGTGGTGTCGTAACGAAAGCTTGGTCCCGTGAACGCAACCGGTCAGTCCGCAGTCTTCGGCAGGCGCAAGGAACCCCACACGGTCATCATCGCCCGAGGCAACGAGATCAGGCACTTCACGATCCGTCCCTGGCTCGCGGCATTCATCGGCTCGGCACTCGCCGCCATTGCCATCGGCTACCTTCTGGCCACATCCTATCTCGTGCTGCGCGACGACCTGATCGGCGCCACCACCGCGCGCCAGGCGCGGATGCAGCAGGCTTACGAGGACCGCATTTCGGCGCTCCGCGCCCAGGTCGACCGCATCACCAGCAGGCAGCTGCTCGACCAGCAATTGATGGAGACCAAGGTCAGCGAACTGCTCGAGCGCCAGACGCAGCTAAGCCAACGGCATGGCCGTCTCGGCCCGCTGCTCGAACGCGCCGAGAACGATGTCGGAACGGCGCCCGCCAACGATCCGGCCGCGGCCGCCAAGCCCGACAAGCGCGCCGAGGTGACCGGCAGCATCAACCAGCCCGCGCAGACCTACGCGGTCGCCGGCCTGGCCGCCGACCTCGGCACCGCCGACACCAGGCCCTTCTCCTTGTGGTCGACCCGCACCGATCCGCTGCCCAGCGATTCAGCCGCCGATCGCGCCGACAAGCTGTTCGTCTCGATCAACCAGTCGCTGAAATCCATCGAGAATGAACAGCTCAGCCGCATCAGCACGCTCGCGGACAATGCCTACAAAAGCGCCGATGCCATCCAGCAGGCGCTGCAGGCAGCCGGACTGCCGGTCGACAGCGATTTCGGCAAAAACGAAAACGATGTCGGTGGACCGTTGATCCCGCTCAACGCCTCCATGATCTTCGACACCAAGGTCAAGGAACTGGACGAGGCGCTGGACACGCTCGACCAGCTGAAAAAAGAAGCGCGCCGGCTGCCGCTTGCCAACCCCGCTCCCGGCCACCCCGTCACCAGTCCGTTCGGCGTGCGCACCGACCCCATCCTCGGCACCGCCGCGTTGCATTCGGGCATGGATTTCAGGGCGCCGATCGGCATGGCGGCCAAGGTCACCGCGCCCGGCATCGTGACCAAGGCCGGCTGGAACGGCGGTTATGGCCGCATGGTGGAAGTCGATCACGGCAACGGCTTTGCGACCCGTTACGGGCATCTCAGCGAGATCGACGTGACGGTGGGCGAAAAGGTCGACGCCGGCGCAACTATCGGCAAGACCGGCAGCAGCGGACGCTCGACGGGCCCGCATCTCCACTATGAAGTGCGGCACAATGGCGAGGCGATCGATCCGCTGCGCTTCCTGACCGTCGGCAAGAAAGTCGCGCAATATCTCTAGCAAGGGCAACCGCTCGCTTGCCGGCTGAATCCGGAGGTCCGGCCGGGCCGCGCCTCCCTCTTGCCAAGCAGTATCCCGCACCGCCAAACCAGCTCGGTCCCGCGTCCCGAGAATTTTTGAATTCCATTTGACTGAATAAATGTTTGATGCGAACCTTACGTCAAGTGGGGGCGCAAGGCATGGCATTGCGGGGAACCAATCAGGAGTTCGGGCGGCCGTACAACCGGCGCATCGTGCTGGAGTCCATCCGCCGTCATGGCCCGATCGCACGTGGCGACATCGCCAGGCATGTCGGGCTCACCGTCCAGACCGTGTCGACCATCGTTCGCGAACTGGAGGAACAAGGCTACATCCTGTCCGTGCGCGAAGATCCGAAGGGGCGTGGCCTGCCACCGGCGACGCTGCGCATCAACCCGGAAGGCGGCTATGCCGTCGGCATCCACCTGACGCCGCTTGGAATAGACGCCGCACTGATCAATCTCAGCGGCGACGTCATCGAGAGTTCGCGCCGCGAAGCGCCCAATGCGGCGCCCGATCATGCTTTCGACCAGATCGGCGCCATGGTCCGGGACCTGACCGGCAAGCGGCCCGGCGGCCGCGTCATCGGCGTCGGCATGGCGCTTCCCGGCCCGTTCGACGTGGACTCCATGAGCTTTGTCGGCCCGACCACGATGACCGGCTGGAAGCATGTGGCGCTGCGCGAGCGGCTGACGGCCGCGACGGGATTGCCGGCCTTCTTCGAGACCGACATGGCCGCAGCCGCGATGGGCGAGCGGCTCTATGGCATCGGAGCCCGCCATTCCGACTATTATTATCTCTATTTCGGCGTTGGGCTCGGCGGCGCCATGATGCACGACGGCAGCGTTCTGCGCGGCGCCTGGGGCAATGCGGGCGAGATCGGCCACATTCCCGTGGTCGCCGATGGCGAGATTTGCCCCTGTGGCAACCGAGGCTGCCTCGAGCGCTACCTCTCGCTCGAAGCGCGGGGCCGGCGGGCCGGCAATGACGCCGATTGGGTGGCACAGGTCGGCCCGATCTTTCGCAACGCCATCGCCATCATCGAAAACCTCTTCGACCCGGAGACGGTCGTGCTCGGCGGCCTGGCGGCATCGGAGTTGCTCGAACGCCTGGCGGACGCGGCCGAACCGCTGCACAATTCGGTTTCGGCCCGCGCGGACCGCAAGACGCCGCGTGTCATCGTTGCCAGCGGCGGCCAGCATGCCGTGCTGCGCGGCGCGGCGGCACTTGCCGTTTCCGGGGTATTGTCGCCCCGCTTCGGCCAGATGTTCGCCGCCGAACGCGAGCGCGGCCGCGACGTCCTTTCGGCCCGGGAGATTGCCTGATGAGCGAACCCCTGCTGGTGCTCGACAACGTGACCAAGAATTATGGCGCGATCGAAGCGCTGAAGGGGATCAGCTTTTCCATCGGCAAGGGCGAGGTGGTGGCGCTGCTCGGCGACAATGGCGCCGGCAAGTCGACGCTGGTCAAGATCATCGCGGGCGGTCTCGAACCGACGTCGGGCCGCATGCTGTTCGAGGGCAAGGAGTTCCTGGCCCGGTCGCCGGCGGAAGCCAAGGCGACGGGCATCGAGACCGTCTACCAGGACCTGTCGCTCTGCACCAATGTCGACGTGGTGGCCAATTTCTTCATGGGCCGCGAGATCACCAGGAAGGTGCTTGGCATTCCCGTGCTCGACGAACGCGCCATGGAAGCCGTCGTCGGCAAGGCGCTGGCCAGCGCCGGTACCCGCATTCCTTCGCTGCGCACCAATGTCGAGCATCTCTCGGGCGGCCAGCGCCAGGCCATCGAGCTCAACCGCTTCGTGCACTGGGGCGGCAAGCTCGTGCTGCTCGACGAGCCGTTCGCCGCCCTTGGCGTCGAGCAGACGCGGCGCGGTCTCGACATGATCCGCCAGGTGGCGAGCCAAGGCATCGGCGTCGTCATCATCACGCATATCATGCAGCAGGCTTTCCAGGTCGCCGACCGGATCGTGGTGATCCGGCAGGGCGTCGTGGCGGGCGATGTCGCACGCAACAAAACAAGTCCCGACGCGGTGATCAACATGATCACCGGGGAAACGCTTGCCGGTGCCGGACCGGCGAGCTGAGGGACAAAGAGGGGTCCGGCTTAACAGGGAGCCAACGACATGAAGCGAATACTTCTTGCTGTCATCGGTATCCTGGCACTGGCTTTTGCCACGCTCACGCCGGCATTCGCCCAGTCCAAGGGTATCGTCTACTACATGGTGCCGACATTGCTCGACGAGTTCCAGACCGGCTCGGTGAGCGCGCTGGAGTTGTTCCTGAAACAGACCGGCTACGAGATGAAGACGCTGAACGCCGACAACAAGACCGACGCCCAGCAGTCACAGATGAACGACGTCATCGCGCTGAAGCCGGCGGCGATCATCCTGGCCGCCGTCGATTTCAATGCGCTGAAACCATCGATCGAAGCCGCGCGCGCCGCCGGCATTCCGGTGGTCGAGTTCGACCGCCAGATCACGTCGACGCCGTCCGACTTCACCTCGGTCGCGGGTACCGTCGAGATCGGCTACGTCGCCGCCGACCAGGCCGAAAAGCTTCTGAAAGCCAAGAACGGCTCGGTGAAGGGCAAGGTCCTGCAGGTGCTTGGCGACCCCGGCGATCCCTACACGCTCGACATCCAGAAGGGTTTCGAAGAGAAGATGAAGGCGTTCCCGGACGTCAAGATCATCTCGCTGCCGGCCATGCAATGGGAGGCCAGCAATGCCGGCACCATCGTTGCCGACCAGATGCTGGCCAACCCCGACATCGACCTGATCTTCAGCCATGCCGCACACCTGTCGGTCGCCGCCGTCGCCTCGCTCGAGGCCGCCGGCAAGAAGCCGGGCGACGTCATGCTGATGAGCTCGAACGGCGCGCCGGTCGGCCTCGACCTGATCCGCAAGGGCTGGCTCAACGTCGAGGTCGAGCAGCCGCTTTACGCACAGGCCGCGGCCGTCGCCATGTTCATGGACAAGGTCGTCAAGAAGGAAGAAATCAAGCCCGGCGAATACGATGTGCTTGGCCTGAAATCGACCGTCACCAAGGAAGCCTGGGGCCCGAACATCAAGATCCCGGGTGCCGCCATCACCAAGGAGAACGTCGACAATCCGGCCTTCTGGGGCAACCAGAAGCCGCCGACCGACACGGTCAAGTCGGTCGAATAGACAGACGGCCCAGGCGCTCCGGGCCATACCCGGCCCGGAGCGCTTCCCTGCCCGCATGAAACGAGACGCAGGCAACCTGCCGCGGCCTCGATTGCGCACGCCAACCGGATCGACACATGAACCTTCGCACACGCCACGCACTGGAGTTCGTCCTCGACAACCTCGTCTGGTTCATGCTGCTTTTTGTCCTGGTCGTCTTCTCGCTGTTCATCCCGAACTATTTCCAGCTCGGCATTTTCGCCAACATCATCGAGGCGTCGAGCGTGCTCGGCGTCATGTCGATCGGCCTGGCGCTGGTCATCATTGCCGGTCACATGGACCTGTCGGTCGAATCCGTCGCAGCGCTCAGCGCCATGGCGGTCGGCATCCTGTTTTGTTCCTCGGGCATCGGCCTCGGCGTCCAATTGCACCCGGAATGGCTGATGGTTCCGGTCTCGCTGCTGCTGGCGCTGGCCGTCGGCGGCCTCATCGGCGCCTTCAACGGCTATCTCGTGGTCAAGGTCAAGATGAGCGCCTTCATCATCACACTCGCCTCCTACATCTGGGTGCGCGGCCTGGTGCTGGTCATTTCGGGCGGCCGCTCGGCGCAGGATCTGGCACCTGCCATCCGCTGGTTCGGCATCCAACGCCTGATCGGCCTGCCGCTTACCGCCTGGATCGCGGTGGCCTGTTTCGTGGTGTTCTCGCTGATCATGGCCAAGACGCCGTTCGGCAGGCACCTCGTGATGATCGGCGGTAATGAAACCGCGACCTTCCGCGCCGGCATCCGGGTGAACCGCAACCTGATCATCGCCTTCGTGCTCGCCGGCGCCATCGCAGGGCTCGCCGGCTGGCTGCTGGCGATCCGCACATCGGGCGCCACGGCCAATCTTGGCGTCGGCCTTTTGTTCAACGCCTTTGCCGCGGTCGTCATCGGCGGCGTCAGCCTGAAGGGTGGTGTCGGCTCCTTGCCCGGCGTCTATGCCGGCGTGCTCCTGCTCTCCGCCATCAACACGGCGATCAACCTGATGGGCCTGCCCGCCAACTTCACCCAGGTCATCCACGGCCTGCTGGTTCTGGCAGCCGTGCTGCTCGACGCATTCAAGCAAACCATTCGCCAAAGACTGGCGTGAGCGGGGATTGGCATGAGGTGGGGATTGGCATGACAGGACGGTTCGCATGACAGGACGACTGGAAGGCAAGGTGGCGTTGATCGTCGGCGGCGCGCGCGGCATCGGCAAGGGCATCGCGCTGCGCTTCGCCGAAGAAGGCGCAAGGCTTGTGCTGGCCGATACGGAGGGCGAGGCCGGGCAAGCAAGTGCGGATGAGCTCGGCGTCCCCTTCATCCGCACCGACATCTCGCAAATGAGCGACGCCGAGGCCGCGGTGGCACTAGCGCTGAAACACCATGGCCGCCTCGACATCATCGTCCAGAACGCCGGCATCTATCCCTGGCAATTGATCGAAAACACCAGCGCCGACGACTGGGACCGCGTGATGGCCGTCAACCTGCGCGGCACCTTCAACGCCAGCCGCGCGGCCCTGGTGCCGATGAAGGCCCAGCGCTTTGGCCGCATGCTCTACACCTCCTCCATCACCGGACCGCACGTCACCAGCCCTGGCCATGGCCATTATTCGGCGACGAAAGCGGGCATCAATGGCTTCATTCGCGCTGCGGCGTTAGAATTCTCCGGATATGGCATCACCGTCAACGGCGTCGAACCCGGCAATATCCTCACCGAAGCCATCCAGCAGCATCGCGGCGCCGCCTATATCAAGAACATGGAGGATTCGATTCCGCTCGGCCGGCTCGGCAGTCCGCGCGACGTGGCCAACGCCTTCCTGTTCCTCGCCTCGGACGACGCCAGCTACATCACCGGCACGACCATCGTCGTCGATGGCGGGCAATTGCTGCCCGAGGGCAAGGATTTCCGTATGGTGCCGACGTGAGCGGGGCAAGATCAAGCCGGATACGAAAGGATCCTGGCTACCTCCTGAAATCTTTTGATATTCGACGTCTACATTTCTCCGAAACCAAGGGCTCGAAATCCCTTGAGAGAAATGGCGCGAGTGACGGGGCTCGAACCCGCGACCTCCGGCGTGACAGGCCGGCACTCTAACCAACTGAGCTACACCCGCGCATTGACGAGCACGTGTCAACCGTGTTCGTCGTTGGGGCGGTGGATAAGGGGTTCGGTACCGAGTGTCAAGCGCGGGAAGACAGCATAAACGCAAAGTCGAGAAGGTTTTTTGACAGCCGGTGATTTGGTCGCAGATGCGCTCGTCGAACAGGGTGCCGGCTGCTCATTTGGCCTTGCGAAGCCGAGCCTGAGCGCTTAAAGGTCCGGCCGGAGAGGGCGATTAGCTCAGTTGGTAGAGCGCTTCGTTTACACCGAAGATGTCGGCGGTTCGAGCCCGTCATCGCCCACCACGTCGATTCAAAGTTCGCAAGACTCCAAATGCCTTCAAAGGCCGAGCGACCACCTACAAAATAGCAACAACTTTCGAAACGTAGCGCGATTGCGGCCGCAGTGTCGGAGCGCCACTGAGACATCAAAGATTTCTGCGTGACGCACGCCAGGCTATTGTAGTGCCCCAAGGCGCTTACTAGCCGTCAACCCAAGGGAGAAGAAGGCTCCTGCCTCAAAGGACTATCTCGGCTTGCCTTGATCAAGTCTTCGGCGCAATTTCGGATCGCTTTTTCGATTGGCGCCAGATACATCTTAGCGATCTTCACCGACAACCGAGGTCCCAAGATTGGCGCACCCTGTATTCAGAGTTACGAATTAGGCTTCGCTTGGATCACGTCTACGAGGGGCATTTGATGCGAATTTCACATGCTTTCTTTTTGTTAGTCGTCTCAACTGTGACTATGTACGTCGCAGTCCAATTCGCCGTTGCCGACAAGGCGAAGTCTATACAGCAAGAGCCGATGACTTTTAAGATCATCGAGAATCCCCACTGCGAGAACTGCGTTGTCGTGTTCGCCGACGGCGAGATTTCTGACACGACCATCGACCGCTTCCAGACGACGCTCGATCATCTCGAGAAGTCCACAAACTGGTCGCGAGACAACGCCAGAAAGGGCCTAGGTCCACATTTTATCCTACTTCTTGATTCTCTTGGCGGGCTGGCCAGTCCAGCCTATTCAGTGTCAAGACAAGCTAGAATTTACGGCGCAATAACGGTTGTCGCACGCCCGTCTGTAACAGTTGAGATCGACGGCGCGCTTGATCCCTCATCATGTAATTCTGCCTGCAGCCTCATTTTGATGGGCGGCAAGCAGCGCTTCTCCCACATTTTCTCCAATATCGGCCTCCATCAAATTTATCCTTTAGTCAAGGATAAGCGCAATTTCACGCGAAGCGAGGTTCTGCAATATTTGTCATTTTTCAAAGAAGGATCAGCTGATCTTGCTAGACATATTTCTGAGATGGAAATGGATCAGAGAATTTTTCTGATTGCGATGCAGCAGACGGAAGATGAATTTCATTTTCTCAGTGCTTCAGAGGCCATATCGCTCAAATTGATAAACGCAAATGTTGACTCACTTGTTGGGATTGACCATCGCTCTTAGCATTCCTTGCATTGAATAACCGCATATCCAGGACCATTGACAAAATTTCTTTGGTCAATGCTTTACATCTGATATGCGGGCCTAGGCAAAAACTTCTTGCCCAATCGCTATGTCTTTAGCCCTTCAAACTTTTTTAACCCCTTGGCCAGCAGCTCCCCAACCTCCTGCAATGTCGGCATCGACGGTGCGGTGCCTGGACGGGTCACGGAAATGCCGGCAACGGCGCAGGCGAAGCGCACCGCCTCCAGCGGCTCCATGCCGCGCGAAAGTGCTGCGGCCAGGCCGCCATTGAAGGCGTCCCCCGCGCCGGTGGTCTCGACGACAGGGCCGGCACTGATGGCTGGAACATGCTCGGACCGATTCTTCGCGTGCAGCAGCGCGCCCTTGTCGCCGAGCGTGACGATGACCGTGCCGACGCCCTTTTCAAGCAGCTTGTCCGCGGCGACGCGCGCTTCATCGACAGAGGAGACTTTCAGCCCGGTCAATTCCTCGGCCTCTGTCTCGTTCGGTGTAAGATAGTCGCAGAGCTTGTAGATGCGGTCGGGAAGCGTTGCGGCGGGTGCCGGATTGAGAATGGTCGTCACCCCTGCCCCGCGCGCGATCTCCAGGGCCCGCATCGCGGCATCGATCGGCTGTTCGAGCTGCGTAACGAAAACACCGGCACTCCTGACAAGGTCGGCATTGGCATCGATATCCTCAGGCGTGATCAGCATGGCGGCGCCGGGGCTGACGATGATGGCGTTGTTGCCGCTTCCCTCCTCGACGAAGATGTAGGCGGCGCCGGTATAGCTGTCCGGCGTGTCGATTGCGGCGCTCTTCACGCCGGCATCCTTCCAGGTCCGCTTGGCCATGTCGGCGAAGGCGTCGACGCCGAGCCTGGTCAGGAATGTGACGTCCGCCCCCAGCTTGCCGGCGGCCACCGCCTGGTTCGAACCCTTGCCGCCTGGTCCCAGCTTGAAGGAATTGCCGAGGATCGTTTCACCCATGCGCGGCTGGCGATCGGCGCGATAGGCGGTGTCGGCAACAAACACACCGAGAATGACGATCGGCTTGCCCGAGGCCATGCCGCTACTCCGCATCCGGTGGCACGACGCCCTTGCGGAAGGCAAAGCAGCCGTAGAATCGGCGTTCTCCGGTCTGGATGACGCAATAGGCCTGCTTGGCTCGCTCGTAGAAGGCGTAACGCTCGACCGGCACCATCGGCCAGGACTTGCCCTCGGCGGCGTCGATCTCCTTCTGCACTTCCTTTTGCACGGTTGGAATCTCGTCCGGCTTGCCGACGATCTCCATGCGGGCGGCCGAGTCGTCGACGAACGTGTCCAGCGGGTAGAGCGACAGCACCGCCTTCACCACCTGGGCCGCCGAGGCATCGATGCGCAGCACGCGACCGAGCGCCGTCTGGCGCGCCACCGAATCGGAGGGAAAGTTGGTGTCGGCGATGATCAGGTCATCGCCATGGCCCATCGCCCGCAATGCCTGGAGCACATCGGCATTGAGCAACGGATCGATCCCTTTGAGCATGATGGTCCTCGTGAAGTGCGTTTGAGATCAGAGACGCTTGCCGGTCTCGGCATCGAACAGATGGATATGGTCGAGCCTTGGCCGAAGCCTCAGCGTGTCGCCGGGCTTGAAGTCATGGCGCTCGCGAAACAGCGCCACCATCTCGCCGTCGCCGAAGCGCAGGAAGACCAGGGTTTCCGATCCGGTCGGCTCGACCACCGAAATCTTGGCCGGCACGCCATCGGGATGGATCTCGAGATGTTCGGGCCGCACGCCATACACCACGGAGCGCCCCTCCTCGACGGCGTTGTTCGGAGCAACCGGGAACAGCGTTCCGGCAATGTCGACGCCACCCTTGCGCCCGGTGCCCTTGAGCAGGTTCATCGACGGCGAGCCGATGAAACCGGCGACGAAAAGGTTGGCCGGCCGGTCGAAAAGCTCCAGCGGCGCGCCGACCTGTTCGATGCGGCCGTCGCGCATGACGACGATCTTGTCGGCCATCGTCATGGCTTCGATCTGGTCGTGGGTGACATAGATGGTGGTGGTCTTCAGCCGCTGGTGCAGCTCCTTGATCTCGGTGCGCATCTGCACGCGCAGCTTGGCGTCGAGGTTCGAAAGCGGCTCGTCGAACAGAAATACCTGCGGATTGCGCACGATGGCGCGCCCCATGGCGACGCGCTGACGCTGGCCGCCGGAAAGCTGGCGCGGATAGCGCTTCAGATAGGGGCTGAGGTCGAGGATGTCGGCGGCGCGCTTGACCCGCTCGGCAACCACGGCCGGATCGGTCTTGCGCAGCTTGAGGGCGAAGGCCATGTTCTGCTCCACCGTCTTGTGCGGATAGAGCGCATAGTTCTGGAACACCATGGCGATGTCGCGTTTTGCGGGCGGCAGGTGATTGACGACGCGGTCGCCGATGGCGATCGTGCCGCCAGAGACAGTCTCCAGCCCCGCCACCATCCTGAGCAGCGTGGACTTTCCGCAGCCTGACGGGCCGACAAGCACGACGAACTGGCCATCGGCAATGTCGACGCTGACTTCGTGCAGAACCTTGACGGTTCCAAACGCCTTGGCCACCTTGCTTATCGCGACTTGAGCCATCGTTCCCCCATCGGCTCCAATGGCCGTAGGCGCAGAAGCTAACCAACGCGACCGGTCAGGGCAAGCCGGTCTCTTATAGATAAAAACCGTTCTCGTTGACACGGCGTTTGGTTGCGAGAATAGTGACGAGCGCCGATCCGAAACGCTGGTACTCTATCCGAAAAAACGGAACGCGAAGTGACGCAGGTTGGGGTCCTGGTTTCGCATCTGAACAAAGCCAGCGCCCGGCACGATTGGCACTTCGATTCACGACTAACGTTCTGGGAGGAATAGTCCATGCGAGTAGATCTTTACGACAAACTGGTCCGTGCCGGCGCTACAAGGCGCGACATATTGAAGGGCGCGGCCTCCATGGCCGCGATCGCGGCCGCATCCGGCGCCGGACTTGGCGCCCTGACGCGCCCGGCTTCGGCCGCAAGCGAACTGCGCTCGAAAATCTTGCAGATTCCCGGGGTTGGCAAAGGTCAACCGACCGACGCCGACTTCCAGAAGGTCGGCGAACTCTGCCTCGATGCGACCAAGGCAAGTGTCAAGCAAGGCGAGTTCGCCGGTGTCGAGCTCGCCTTCATGGGCCTCAACAACCAGAATCTGCACAATGTGCTGTTCCGCGGCTTCCTGAAGCCATGGGAGACCTATACCGGCGCCAAGATCAACTGGATCGATCTGGCGCAAGCGGATTACAATGCCCGCCTGCAGCAGTCGATTGCCACCGGAACCGTCGACTTCGACATTGCCGAGATGGGCGCGCCTTTCGAAGGCGACGTCTGCGGCAAGGGCCTGACCTCTGAAATGCCCGACTGGGTCAAGAAGCAGATCGACTTCGACGATCTCGTCAACTACCTCAAGCCGCCGGTCGGCACCTGGGATGGCAAGCAGTATCGCGTCACCATCGACGGCGACACGCACAACTTCAACTACCGCACCGACGTGTTCGCCGACGCAGACCTTGCCAAGCAGTGGAAGGACGGCGGCGGAGCCGGTGAATGGGGCGTACCGAAGACCTGGCAGCAGGTGCAGGCCGTCACCAAGTTCCTCAAGGGCAAGAAATTCAAGGGCCAGGACGTCTATGGCTATCTGGATGCGCCCAAGCCCTGGGGCGGTTTCGGCTTCTACTTCCTCGGCAGCCGTGCCACCGCCTACGCCAAGCATCCCGACGACAAGGCGTGGCTGTTCGACGCCGACACGATGAAGCCGCGCATCAACAATCCGGCCTGGGTGCGCGCCATCCAGGACGTCATCGACGCCTTGCCGTCCGAACCGGCCGACCAGATCAATGCCGACCCGAACACCACCGGTTTCCAGCAATTTCTGGCCGGAACCGGTTCAATGATCCCCTGGTGGGGCGACATCGGTTCCAACGCCAAAACCAACGATTCCTCTGTGATTGGCGACCTTTGCGGCTTCGACATCCTGCCGGGCTCGGATGACGTCTACAATTCCAAGGCCGGCAAATGGGAAAAACTGCCGAGCGGACCGAACTACGCGCCCAACCTCGCCTATCTCGGCTGGGGCGTCTATGTCATGGCCCGCGTCGACGGCGATCCGAAGAAGCACAAGGCCGCCTGGAGCGCGGCGGCGCATCTCGGTGGCAAGGATCTGGCAATCTGGACGGCGATGTATCCGTCCGGATTCCAGTGCTACCGCAACAGCCAGCACGACATCGACGAATGGGTGGCGGCCGGCTACGACAGGGCATTCATCACGAACTACCTCGACTCCCAGTTCAACTCTTACAATCATCCGAATGGCGCTATCGAGCCACGTATCCCCGGCATCTTCCAATACTACAGCGCTGCCGAGGACATCCTGGCCAATACGTTCGCAGGCAAGATGAAGGCACAGGAAGGCGCCGATGCCATCGCCGCTGCCTGGGAGAAGCTGACCGACCAGATCGGCCGCGAGAAGCAGATCAAACTCTACAAGGCCTCGCTCGGCGCATAGGTGGACGTTTGATAAAAGTCACGGCCCGGCGTCACATCATCGCCGGGCCGAGTTTTGACCGGCTCTGCCGGCCATCGTACCAGAAGAGGC
Source organism: Mesorhizobium sp. ESP7-2 (assembly GCF_020164715.1). NCBI lineage: Bacteria > Pseudomonadati > Pseudomonadota > Alphaproteobacteria > Hyphomicrobiales > Phyllobacteriaceae > Mesorhizobium > Mesorhizobium sp. ESP7-2. Next base: position 395,522 of record NZ_JAIUGQ010000001.1, on the reverse strand, counting down.
GAGAGGCGTGGCTGAACAGACCTCGACCACGAATGCGTGGCCGGCAAATTCCACACCAATGGATCTGATCCCGCCTGGCCGCAAACGCTTCGGCTGGACACTGATGGCCTTGGCCACACTCGGCCTCCTGGCGACGATCCTGCTTCAGATCCTCTACAAGACCGAGGTCGATACGATCGGCTTCGAGACATGGCGGCCCGTGGTCTACGCCTATGTGCTATGGGGCGTTGCTATCGGGATCGGCCAGGTTCTGACACGCGGCGAGGACGGCCAGCGCGCGCTGTTCCTGCTGCCGGCGCTGCTGTTCACCATCGCCATGGTGATCTTTCCCACGCTGTTTGGTTTCTATATCGCGCTCACCGACTGGAACCTCAGTTCCTTCAGCGGCCGCAGGTTCAACGGGCTCGACAATTTCTGGCAGATGCTCGGCGATCCATACTACCGCAATGCGCTGTTCAACATGGTGCTCTATGTGCTTGCGGTGCTGGTCGAATATGTCATCGCCTTCGGGCTGGCGCTGTTGCTCAACGCCCAGATCCGGGCGCGAAAATTCTTCCGCGTCGTCTTCCTGATGCCGCTGATGCTGTCGCCGGTCGCAGTGTCCTGGATGATCGGCAAATCGCTGATGGAATACCGGTTCGGCCCGGCGGCGACGCTGGCGCGCCATCTCGGCTGGGACAATCCCGCCTTCTTCTCAGAGCCGATCACAGCCCGCATCTCGATCATGATGCTGGACGCCTGGACGTTCATTCCCTTCATGATGATCATGCTGCTGGCCGGACTGCAGGCCATGTCCCGCGAGGTGCTGGAGGCGGCGCGGGTCGACGGTGCCAATGCATGGCAAACCTTCTGGCAGGTCACCTTCCCGCTGATGCTGCCGGTGTCTGTGACCGCCGTCATCCTGCGCATCATCTTCAAGCTGAAGCTTGCGGACATCATCATTACGGTGACGTCGGGCGGCCCGGGCGGAGCCACCGATTCGGTGTCGAGCTTCATCTACCGCGAATATCGCGACCGCTCGAATGTCGGCTACGGCACCATGCTGGCGATGGCCTATCTCGTCATCATCGTCGTGTTCGTGACCTGGCTCCTGAAGATCGCCAACCGCTTCGTGCGCAACGTCAACTAGAGCGGCCGGATCATGAGCGTTCAGACCACCGACTATACCGTCTCCGAAATCCGCTCCCCGGCGAGCTTCATCACCAGCCGTGTCTTCATCTATGGCGCACTTGTCTTCTGGGCTTTCATCTGCCTGTTCCCCATCTACTGGACGATAACGACCTCGTTCAAATCGGCGGTCGACGTCACGCAAGGGCATCTGATCCCGTTTGTCGACTTCCAGCCGGATTGGAAAGGCTGGCGATCGCTTGGCCTGTCGCCGGACTCGATCTTCCAGACCTCGACCGTGCGCGACGAGTTCCTCAAGCGTTTCATGAATTCGGTCATCACCTCGGTTGGTGCGTCGAGCCTGGCTATCATCATCGGCAGCCTCGCCGCGTATGGCCTGACCCGCTATCGCTACCATTTCGCCTGGTTCAAGAACGAGGACATCTCGTTCTTCTTCCTGTCGCAGTTGATCCTGCCACCGGTCGTGCTCGCCCTACCCTTCCTGGTGCTCTACCGCGAAGTCGGGCTGCTCGATACGCGCATCGGGTTGATCCTGCTCTACACGCTGATGGTGCTGCCGATCGTCATCTGGATCATGCGCGACCAGTTCAACTCGATTCCAGTCGAGCTCGAGGAAGCAGCCCTCGTCGACGGCCTGTCGATCTGGGGCGCGTTTTTCCGCATCGTCATGCCGATCGCGCTGCCGGGCATGGTCGCCGCCTTCATCCTGGCAATGGTGCTGTGCTGGAACGAGTATTTCTTCGCCGCCCTTTTGACCTCGACGGACGCCAAGACGATCCCGGTCATGGTTGCCAGCCAGACGGGGTCGCAAGGCATCAACTGGTGGTCGATGGCCGCGCTGGCCACCGCAGCGATCGCGCCGCTTGCGGTCATCGGTATCGCGCTGGAGCGCTACCTGATCATGGGCATGACGGCTGGTGCGGTGAAGTGACCGGGCGCCTCTTCTTTCCCTCTGTACCCCTCTGTGGGAGAAGGAGGGGCGCGCTAGGCCTTCAGGATCGCGCGCAGATGATCCATGATCATGGCGACGCCCTTCTGTCCGAGTTCTGCCGAAGCATCCGCCGCGCTCACCGTATACCAGCTTTTGTTGTCCGCGAAGTGCGCGGCGTCCACTGCTTCCGGACATAGCGCCAGCATCAGCGATGTCTCGCCGATGCCGGCATGGTCGAATGGATATTTGCCGTTCATGGCGGCCGGCATCAGCGGATGCACCTGCACCCAGTTGAAGAAATTTTCGCCCGCGGCATGCCCGGCATAGTAGTCGGCCATCGTCTCGGAACCCCACCAGCCCTCGCCGCGCTGCTTCTCGAGGAAGCGGAAGATCGCCTGCCTGCCGGCGGTCTTGAAGGCGAGATCGGTCGGCATGCCGGCGGCGAAATTCTCGGTCTGGTGATGGACGATGGCGTGGATGTTGCGGAAACCGATACGCAGCAGGCTGTAGAACAGCTCCTCGCCGAACGGCGCCAGTTGATTGCCGCCGACCTGAACGGAGCCACTGCCTTCCGGCGGTGCCACCGCATAACTCGCTGCACCGTAATAGAAGGGCGGCAGGATGACGACATCGCTCTCTTGTTCGAGCAGCTCCAACGTCTTGATGACGGCCAGCGTGTCCATGCCGACGGCCATGTGCTCGCCATGGTATTCCAGCACGCCGAGCGGCAGCGCAACCGGCCAATTCTCAGCGATCGCCTTGCGGATCTGGTGCGGCAGCATCAGTTCATAGCGCATGGTCTATTCCATGTTGGTGTGGCGGGCGCGCATGGCTTCCGGCGACGCCGCGGTCAATTCCCTGAGTTTCAGGATCATGATCTCGAACAGCAGGAACAGCGCGCCCTCGAAAACCGAGCCCATCGGCAGCACCGACGTCTTTTGCGGTCCCTGGTCGTCGGCCATGGTCTGCGCCGGGATCAGCAGCGTCATGTCGGCAAGCCCTACAGCGCTGCCGCCCGCCTGGGCGGTCAGGAGCAGGACGGTCGCGCCGGCCTCGCGCGCGATGCGCATCAGGGTGAGCACGGTCGAGGTTTCGCCAGGCCCGGAACTGACAAGCAAAACATCGCCCTGCGCTACAGGCGGCGTGTTCATGTCGCCGACGACCGAAACCGGCAGGCCCAGATGATAGAGCCGCATGGCGAAGCCCTTCACCTGCAAGGCCTCGCGGCCGCAGCCATAGACGACGATCTGTCTAGCATCCACCAGCATCCCGCAGGCGGCGTCGATCCGGTCGCCATCGACGCGCGCCAGCACCGCGCCAACCTCGTCGAGTGCGGTCCTGAACATCTGCGAGCTGGAGTTGCTCATGGCCGCGCCACCGGCGTGCCGGTAGTCGAAGATGATTGGCAATTCCCGATCATGCTCTTTCCCGGAACAGCTTGATTTCGTTCATGCTAGCAACCGCGAAAATGCGTGTCCAACGCTCAGCGGCGCTTTTGCCTAGCCACGAGCATGATAGTGTCATGTCAGACAAATCAATCCGGGAAAATTTCAAGACATGAAGACACGGCATTTCGACCGCATCGGCAATGGCGGCATCACCTTCACGGAGCTGGGCTTCGGCACGGCTCCGCTCGGCAATCTTTACCGCGCCGTCTCCGACGAGGACGCCAATGCGACGTTGGAGGCCGCCTGGGCGACCGGCTGCCGCTACTATGACACCGCCCCCCTCTATGGGCTCGGCCTGTCGGAAACGCGCCTCAACCCGTTCCTGCGCTCCAGGAAGCGCGACGACTATGTGCTGTCGAGCAAGGTCGGCCGCATCATGCGCGCCTGCCCGCCGGAGGAGCGCACGGGCATCGGCAAGTTCTTCGACACGCCGTCGCGCAAGGAGGTCTACGACTACAGCTATGACGGCGTCATGCGCTCGTTCGAGGCCTCGCTGGAGCGGCTTGGCGTCGACCGCATCGACATCCTGTTCGTGCACGACGTCGACATCTTCACCCATGGCAGCAAGGAGGCGTCCGACCAGCGCATCGAGGAGTTCATGCGCTCGGGCTATTATGGCCTGCTCGCCTTGCGCGACCAGGGCGTCATCAAGGCGTTCGGCGGTGGCATCAACGAATGGCAGGTGGCCCAGAAGCTGGCCGAGCGCGGCGATTTCGACCTGTTCCTGCTTGCCGGGCGCTATACGCTGCTGGAACAGGAGGCGCTGACATCGTTCCTGCCGCTTTGCCAGAAACGCGGCATCGGCATCGTTCTCGGCGGCCCCTACAATTCCGGCATTCTGGCGACCGGACCGAAGCCCGGCGCCTACTACAACTATTCCGAAGCGCCGCAGGATGTGCTCGACCGAGTGACGCGCATCGAGGCCGTCTGCAAACGCCATGGTATCAGGCTCATCGAGGCCGCCCTGCAATTCCCGCAGTTGCACCCGTCGGTGGTTTCGGTCATCCCCGGCGGTCAGCGGCCTGAAGAAGTCGAGAGCAACCGGTCGCTGCTGGACGCGAAAGTGCCTGTAGCGCTTTGGGCCGATCTCAAGAAGGAAGGCCTGATGCGCGCCGACGCCCCGACAGCTTGAGAAGCTTCTGGTCCGATCGATTCGATACGGGGTCCAAAAATGAAAAGCCGGGCAAGCCCGGCTTTTCTGGTTTTTGAAAATTAAAATGCGCTTAGTTGACGGCGTCCTTGAGGCCCTTGCCGGCCGAGAACTTCGGCACGGTGCGCGCCGGGATCTGCACTTCGGCGCCGGTCTGGGGGTTGCGGCCGGTGGATGCAGCGCGCTTTGACACGGTGAAATTGCCAAAGCCGACAAGCCGGACATCGCCGCCCTTCTTCAGTTCGCCGGAGATGACAGAAAACACTGCATCGACCGCCGACTGCGCGTCACCCTTCGAAATGCTCGCGGCGTCGGCGACAGCGGACACCAGTTCGTTCTTGTTCATAAAAATTCCCTTCCATGAGAACACCGGAACTTACGACTCATCCGGCAGGAAACGGACTTTAGAAAGAAGCGTTCCCGCAACCAAGTCGAAAAGGCAGGAAAAAAGCGGAAAAAGCCCGGAATTCCGGGGTTTTTCACATGAAAAAGCCGGGCGCGAAGCCCGGCTTTCTGTTTGTGCGCTGCAACCTTAGCGATTTCTAACGCATGGCCCTGAAAACCGCGGTCGGTTTTCCGAAAGGACCATGCGCAAATCCCCAGTATTGGAGCGTCCTTTGCGCTGGACGCGCAGCGCCCTAATGCGCAAGCGACTTTCCGGCATCGTCGGCGCTGTCGGTCGCGGCCGGCGGATTGACCGGTTCGACCCATTCGATCGGCTCCGGCATCCGCACCAGCGCGTGGCGCAACACCTCACCGACGCGTGAGACCGGAATGATTTCCATGCCGTTCTTCACGTTGTCCGGAATCTCCGCCAGATCCTTGGCGTTGTCTTCCGGGATGAGCACCTTCTTGATGCCGCCACGCAGTGCGGCGAGCAGCTTCTCCTTGAGGCCACCGATCGGCAAGATGCGGCCGCGAAGCGTTATCTCGCCAGTCATCGCCACATCGGCCCGAACCGGAATACCCGTCAGCACCGACACAATGGCCGTGGCCATGGCCGCGCCCGCGGACGGACCGTCCTTCGGCGTGGCGCCTTCCGGCAAGTGCACGTGGATGTCGCGCTTGTCGAACAGCGGCGGCTCGATGCCGAAATCGATGGCGCGCGAACGGACATAGGAGGCCGCCGCCGAAATCGATTCCTTCATCACGTCGCGCAGATTGCCGGTCACTGTCATGCGGCCCTTGCCGGGCATCATGACGCCTTCGACCGTCAGCAGCTCGCCGCCGACCTCCGTCCAGGCAAGACCGGTGACGACACCGACCTGATCGTCAGCCTCGACCTGGCCGAAACGGTAGCGCTGAACACCGAGGTAGTCGGAGAGGTTCGCCGCCGTGATGCTCACCGTCTTCTTCTTCGTCTTCAGGATCTCGGTCACCGCCTTGCGCCCGAGCTTCATCAGCTCGCGCTCCAGGCTTCTGACGCCCGCTTCACGGGTGTAGGTCTGGATGATGGCGCGGATCGCGTCCTCACCGACGGAGAACTCCTTCGGCTGCAGCGCGTGATCGCGGATCACCTTCGGCATCAGGTGCCGCTTGGCGATCTCGATCTTCTCGTCCTCGGTGTAGCCGGCGATACGGATGATCTCCATGCGGTCCATCAAGGGCGCAGGGATGTTCAGCGTGTTCGCCGTCGTCACGAACATCACGCTCGACAGGTCGTATTCGACCTCGAGGTAATGGTCCATGAACGTCGAGTTCTGTTCGGGATCGAGCACCTCGAGCAGCGCCGAAGACGGGTCGCCACGGAAGTCCTGGCCCATCTTGTCGATCTCGTCGAGCAGGAAGAGCGGATTGGACTTCTTTGCCTTTTTCATCGACTGGATGACCTTGCCGGGCATCGAGCCGATATAGGTGCGCCGGTGACCGCGGATCTCGGCCTCGTCACGCACGCCGCCGAGCGCCATGCGGATGAATTCGCGACCGGTTGCCTTGGCGATCGACTTGCCGAGCGAGGTCTTGCCGACGCCGGGAGGGCCGACGAGGCACAGGATCGGCCCCTTCAGCTTCTTCTGGCGGCTTTGCACGGCAAGGTACTCGACAATGCGGTCCTTGACCTTGTCGAGGCCGAAGTGATCGGTGTCGAGGACGTTCTGCGCGTAGGCCAGGTCCTGCTTGACCTTGGAGTTCTTGCCCCACGGGATCGACAGCAGCCAATCGAGATAGTTGCGCACGACGGTCGATTCAGCCGACATCGGCGACATCGTCCTGAGCTTCTTCAACTCGGCTTCCGCCTTTTCCCGAGCCTCCTTGGAGAGCTTGGTCTTCTTGATGCGCGCCTCGATCTCGGCGGCCTCGTCGCGGCCATCCTCGCCTTCGCCGAGCTCCTTCTGGATCGCCTTCATCTGCTCGTTGAGGTAGTATTCGCGCTGCGTCTTCTCCATCTGGCGCTTGACGCGCGAGCGGATGCGCTTCTCCACCTGCAGGACGGAGATTTCGGCTTCCATGAAGCCCATCGCCTTTTCCAGCCGCTCCTTGACGGAAAGCGTGGCCAGCATCTCCTGCTTTTCAGGGATCTTGATGGCGAGATGCGAGGCAACCGTGTCGGCGAGCTTTGAATAGTCGTCGATCTGGCTGGCGGCACCCACCACTTCGGGCGATATCTTCTTGTTCAGCTTGACGTAGTTCTCGAAGTCGGTGACGACCGAGCGGGCCAGAGCCTCGACCTCGACCTCTTCCTCTTCCGGCTCGACCAGCGCCGTGGCCTTGGCCTCGTGGAAGTCGGGACGGTCGGTGAAGGAGACGATTTTCGCACGCGAGGCGCCTTCGACCAGAACCTTGACGGTGCCGTCGGGCAGCTTCAGCAATTGCAGCACATTGGCGAGCGTGCCGATGTCGAAGATCGCATCGGGCTCGGGATCGTCATCGGCGGCATTCATCTGGGTGGCAAGCAGGATCTGCTTTTCCTGACCCATCACCTCTTCCAGCGCCTTGATGGACTTTTCGCGCCCTACGAAGAGCGGAACGATCATGTGCGGGAACACCACGATGTCGCGCAGTGGGAGGACTGCAAAGACGCCGTCGCTGGGAGCCTTGGATATTTTGGCCATTGTCCAACCTTTCATGTCGCGGCCACCATCAGGCCAACCGCGAATCTCATATTAACGACCGGGGATCGTTCCGCCTACCACCGTTTATGACGGGAGTTTTACAGCACAGAAATCGGGCACCTCGGCCTTCTCGTGTTAGGTGGATGCAGGCGGGCCAAAGATCAAGAGTTAACATGGTCCGCAATCCATTCCATCGCGAAGGTGTGCCGGTTCCTCACAGCAAAACGGCGCCGCAAGGGCGCCGTTCCACAAAAATATAGGGCCAAGTGCCATATCAGGCGCTGACATTGCCCTTCTTTTCCTTCTGTTCGGAATAGATGTAGAGCGGCCGGGCGCTGCCGGTCACCACTTCTTCCGAAATCACCACCTCGCGCACGCCTTCGAGCGCGGGCAGTTCGAACATCGTGTCGAGCAGGATCGCTTCCATGATCGAACGCAGGCCGCGCGCACCGGTCTTGCGCTCGATGGCGCGCTTGGCGATCGCCGAAAGCGCGTTCTCGTGGAAGGTCAGGTCGACATTTTCCATCTCGAACAGGCGCTGATACTGCTTGACCAACGCGTTCTTCGGTTCGGTCAGGATCTGGATCAATGCCGGCTCGTCGAGATCCTCCAGCGTCGCCAGGACCGGCAGACGACCGACGAACTCCGGAATGAGGCCGAATTTCAACAGATCCTCGGGCTCGACCAGGCGGAAAACGTCACCCGTGCGGCGATCCTCCGGCGACGCGACGATTGCGCCAAAACCGATCGATGTCTTCCTGCCGCGGTCCGAGATGATCTTGTCCAGCCCGGCGAAGGCACCGCCGCAGATGAACAGGATGTTGGCGGTGTCGACCTGCAGGAACTCCTGCTGCGGGTGCTTGCGGCCGCCCTGCGGCGGGACGGAGGCGACCGTGCCTTCCATGATCTTGAGCAGCGCTTGCTGCACGCCCTCGCCCGACACGTCGCGGGTGATCGAGGGATTGTCGGACTTGCGCGAAATCTTGTCGATTTCGTCGATGTAGACGATCCCGCGCTGGGCGCGCTCGACATTGTAGTCGGCCGACTGCAACAACTTCAGGATGATGTTCTCGACGTCCTCGCCGACATAACCGGCCTCGGTCAGCGTCGTGGCGTCCGCCATGGTGAAGGGCACGTCGATGATGCGGGCCAGCGTCTGCGCCAGCAGCGTCTTGCCGCAGCCGGTCGGGCCGATCAGCAGGATGTTGGACTTGGCCAACTCCACATCGTTGTTCTTGCCGGCATGCGCGAGGCGCTTGTAATGGTTGTGGACCGCCACCGACAGCACGCGCTTGGCGTAGGGCTGACCGATGACGTAGTCGTCGAGAACCTTGAGGATCTCCTGCGGGGTCGGCACGCCCTCGCGCGACTTCACCATCGAGGTCTTGTTCTCCTCGCGGATGATGTCCATGCACAGCTCGACGCACTCGTCGCAGATGAACACCGTTGGGCCGGCGATCAGCTTGCGCACCTCATGCTGGCTTTTGCCGCAAAACGAGCAATAGAGCGTGTTCTTGGAATCACCGCTGTTGTTGCCGACCTTGCTCATTTCATGTCCTTTCATGGCCGCCCGCCGATGGTCTGGCTGAAAGGGCGCATACTCTATTTATCGCGGGAATCCGCCGCCGCCAGTCTTCCGGCTCCCGCAACGTATTCCATACGAAACACAAATCAGAAAACGTGGCAATGATTCGCAGCTTCCCCACGCAAAGCTAAGCCGTCGAAAATCAACATAGCCTTAACGTAGGCAATCCCGACCTCCGAGGGAACAGCCAATTGTGGCCGAAATGACGCAAGACGCGCCAAAAGCGCGTGATGGTGCCATCCAACTGCCAACCAGCCTTTATGCCAACGCTCCCTCGGCCGCCTCGCGCGACGAAATGACCTTGTCGATCAGGCCGAAATCCTTGGCCTCGTCGGCGGTCATGAAATGGTCGCGGTCGAGCGTCTTCTCGATCTCTTCATAGCTCTTGCCGGTGTGCTTGACATAGACCTCGTTGAGGCGACGCTTCAGCTTGATGATGTCCTGGGCGTGACGCTCAATATCGGACGCCTGGCCCTGGAAGCCACCGGACGGCTGGTGAACCATGATACGGGCGTTCGGCGTGGCAAAGCGCATGTCCTTGTGGCCGGCGGTCAGCAGCAGCGAGCCCATCGAGGCCGCCTGGCCGATGCACAGCGTCGACACGGCCGGCTTGATGAACTGCATGGTGTCGTAGATCGCCATACCGGAGGTGACGACGCCGCCCGGCGAATTGATGTAGAGGTTGATTTCCTTCTTCGGGTTCTCGGCTTCGAGGAACAGGAGCTGCGCGCAGACCAGCGTCGCCATGCCGTCCTCGACCGGACCGGTGATGAAAATGATGCGCTCCTTGAGGAGGCGCGAGAAAATGTCGTAGGCCCGCTCGCCGCGATTGGTCTGTTCGACCACCATCGGAACGAGGTTCATGTAGGTTTCGACGGGATTCTTCATCAGTTATCTCTTCTCGCGGTGGGATTTCCGGCGCCGGACAGGCTGGCAGTTCGGGCAGAATCGGTTCTGGATCGTCAAGATGTAAATAGGATGCCGGCTCATCCTTGTGCAAGGCCGACCCGTCCTAGCCATCTGGGTAAGTCGAATCAAGCTTCCGGGCAAGGATTAGCAGCAGCTGATGCCACGCCGCCCCGAAATACCGAGCCTGCCCCCGCCAGGTAGCAGTTTCTTAACCTCGTCACTTAACGAAATGCGCCGAAGCCGCTTTTCTCCGCAATGGCTTCCCCTACAATTCAACGTTGAACTTGTGCCTGCAGTTCAAACGGGGGAGTGCCATGTCCGGGAAAACCGCATGCTTCACCATTGCCGGGCTGACCCTGCTCGGCTCGATTTCGCAAACGGCGGCAGGCGGCCGCGCCGTCGAATGCTACGAGCCCGTCCGCACACCGGCCGTTTACGACACCGTCTACGAAGACGTCATGGTCAGCCCTCCCGGCCAGCAGATCGTCGACTATGACCCGCCGATCTACGGCACCCGCGGGCGCGTGGTGATGACCGTGCCGGCACAGGTTAGGTACGAAGTGGTCCCGGCAATCACCCGGACAGTCTACCACACCGTCAGGGTCGATGGCGGCGGCTATTCCTGGGAATGGCGCGTCATCCATGGCCACCGGGTGCTGTGCAAGGTTTGGCACAAGGCACGCTACGAAAGCGTCGCCGAGACGGTGGTGATCCAGCCGGAGCGCACGCGGCGTGTCGTCATTCCGGCGCAATATGACAGCATCGCCGAGGAGGTGCTGGTGCGGCCCGAGCAAAGGCGCGTCATCGATGTTCCCGCCTCCTACCGGACCGTCCCGCGCCGCGTTCTGGTGCGCGAAGGCTCATCCGGCTGGCGGCGCGTACATATTCCGAGGCATTGCCAGGATTGAGCTTAGGCCACCTCGGCCCGTAGCCAGGCCTTGAGGCCGGTGACATCGCCGTCGCCGATGGCTTTGGCCACACGGCGCCCCACTGCCGCGCCAAATTTGTAGCCGTGGCCGGAACAGGCCGAGACGACCAGGCACTTGCCTGTCTCATGCACCAGGAATTTCTCGTCCTCGGTGAAGGTGTAGGCGCAGGTGACCACTTCGGTCACCTTGTACTCCTCGATGCGGGCGATCGGCGGCGAAAACAGGTTGCGGATCGCCTCGCCCTCGCCGGGCACAGGCTCGCGGTTCCAGTCGGCATCGCTGGTCGGCACCTTGTGCAGGCCCGAGCCGAATTTCATTCCGGCGCCGCGGGTTAGCGGGATCATATAGCCATCGGTCTTGCCGCCGACATCGAGAATGACGGGCGCGGCCTCCCATGCGGCCTCGAGATCGGCCGGGGGCTCGACATAGGCGAGCGCGGTGCGAAAAGTCTTCAATTCGCCGCCGAGCTCGGGGAATAGCTTCAGCACCCAGGCGCCAGCGGCAACGACGATGCGGTCTGCCTGCATCGTCTCGCCGCTTTCCAGCACGATATGGCCGGCCTCTGCATCGATCTCCGTCACCTTGCTGTGCTCGTAGACGTTGGCGCCGTTGGCGCGCAGCCATCTGGCCAGCCCGACCGCGATCTTGCGGCAATGCAGCGCGCCGCCTTCGGGCGAAAAATAGGCGTAGCGGAACGAGCCGGTCTCAAGGAACGGCCAGCGCTCGACGGCTGCGTCCGGCTCCAGCAATTCGAAAGGGAAATTGCCCTCTTCCAGACCCTCGCGGTATTCCTCCGCCTCATCGCCGGGCTCGCGCGAAACGCAGACGAATCCCCTGGGATCGAGGTGGTTCTCGCCGAGATCGGCCCACATCTCGTCCCAGGCCTCGTAGGCTTCGGTGATCAGCCGCCCATAGCCGGTTCCAGCGCGGTAGGCACGGCGGATGATGCGGTGATGGTCGCCCGATGCCGCCAGCGGATTGGGGATCGGCCCCTGCTCGACGATCGAGACGGCGTGGCCTGCCTTGACCAGCGACCACGCCGTGGAGAGACCGGCGATACCCGCGCCGACGACGATCACATTCATCCGTTCAGACCTTCCGCAACCCTGCTGGCTGGCTCAATGCATCAGGCTGCCGAACGCAACATACGGTCTGGAACCGGGCTGGCAAGCCGCGCTATGGGTCTGGCATGACCAAATCGACGCTCCCGTATCTGGCCTTTGATCCAGCCACACGCCGGCTGAGGCTCGACCCGCGCGAACCGGCTTTCTTCATGAACCCGTACGAGGCCTACGGCCTCCTGCATGACGCATCGAATGCATTTTTCTGGGAAGAGTTCGGCTTCTGGTGTTTTGGCGGCTTCGGCGATGTCAACAGACTGCTGCGCGACCGCCGTTTCGGCCGCCAGAACCCTGCCGGCATCCCAGACAGCCACGGTGTCGGCCAGGACAGGACCCATCTCGAGGCGTTCGACGGCATCGAAGCCAACTCGATGCTGGAACTGGAGCCGCCGGTGCACACGCGGCTGAGGACACTGGTCAACCGTGCCTTCGTCTCGCGTCAGGTCGAACGGTTGCGGCCGCGTGTCGAGGCACTCGCCAACGAATTGATCGATCGTTTCGAACCTGGCAAGGCCTTTGACCTCCTGCCGGCCTTCGCCTCCCCGCTGCCGATCACCATCATCGCCGAAATGCTCGGCGTGCCGGTGGAGATGGGGCCGCAACTACTCGACTGGTCGCATCAGATGGTCGCCATGTACATCCATGGCCGCACCCGCGAGACCGAGGAGACGGCCAATGGCGCGGCACGCGAATTTTCCGATTTCCTGCGCGGCTACGTCACCGAGCGGCGCAAGAAGCCGGCCGATGATCTGCTGTCGCTGCTGATCTCGGCGCAGGAAGACGGACAGAAATTGTCCGAGGACGAACTGGTCTCCTCTGCCATCCTGTTGCTCAATGCCGGCCATGAAGCAACCGTGCACCAGACCGGCAATGCCGTCCATTCCATCCTGGCACAAGGCGGCGACCCGCGCCGCTTCTTCACCTCCCCCGAAACGACGGCAGCGACGGTCGAGGAATGCCTGCGCCTCGACGCGCCGCTGCATATGTTCATGCGCTATGCCTATGAGGAGATCGAAATCGCGCCCGGCATCGTCGTGCGGCCGGGCCAGACGATAGGGCTCTTGCTTGGCATGGCCAATCATGATCCGCACGCCTTCGCCGAACCGCAGGCTTTCCGGCCGGAGCGCATCGACCAGAAGAATGTGTCTTTCGGCGCCGGTATCCATTTCTGCATCGGCGCGCCGCTCGCCCGCCTCGAACTGCAGGTTTCGCTGAAGACTTTGTTCGAGCGGCACCCACAACTGCATCTTGCCGAACAGCCCCGCTTCCGCGACACTTACCACTTCCATGGGCTGGAGGCGCTCTCCGTGCGGTTCTGACCATAGTGGGCTGGGGCTTGCGATGAGATTGTTTTCGAGAGGCGCGATCGCGCTCGCCGTGGCGATTCGGCTCGGCAGCATGGCTGGCGCCATGGCCCAGCAGCCAGAGAATATCCGGCAGCAAGATGATCAAAGCTTGATCACATACTCCTTGCGAGTCGTTTCAAGCACTTCCCAGCTTCCCTTGAAGCCCGGCCGCAGCACGAAGCTGTCGCCGGCCTTGACGGTGCGCGCTTCCCCACCCTCTTCCGCGATCACCGAGACGCCTGAGAGAATGTGGCAGAATTCCCATTCGTCATAGACGATGCGCCATTTGCCAGGGGTCGATTCCCAGATGCCGGCATAGAGACCGCCGTCACGCTCCTCGACGTTCCAGGTGCGGAATTTCGGATCGCCCGAGATCAGGCGATCCGGCGCGGGCGCGCCGGATTCGGGCTCGACGCTTTTGGTGTCGACGGAAAGAAACGCGGTCATATCAGGTCAGACCTTAGCGAGCGCCTGTTCGAGGTCAGCGACGATGTCGGTGACGTCCTCGATACCGATGGACAGTCGCACCGTATCCGGCCCGGCACCGGCCTTGACCTTCTGCTCGTCGGAAAGCTGGCGGTGCGTGGTCGACGCCGGGTGGATGACCAGCGACTTGGTGTCGCCGACATTGGCCAGGTGCGAGAAGAGTTCGAGTGCCTCGACGAACTTGATGCCCGCCTCGTAGCCGCCCTTGAGGCCGAAGGTGAACACGGCGCCGGCGCCTTCAGGCGAGTATTTCTTCTGCAACGCATTGTTCTTGTCGCTGGGCAGGCCGGGATAATTCACCCAGGCGACCTTGGGATGGTTGGACAGCCAGCCGGCGACCGTGATCGCATTGTCGCAGTGCCGCTGCATGCGCAGCGGCAAGGTTTCGAGACCGGTCAGGATGAGGAAAGCGTTGAACGGCGAGATCGCCGGACCGAGATCGCGCAGGCCGAGCACACGGGCGGCTATGGCGAAAGCGAAATTGCCGAAGGTTTCGTGCAGCACGAGGCCGCCATATTCGGGGCGCGGTTCCGACAGCATCGGGTACTTGCCCGATTTCGACCAGTCGAAGGTGCCGCCGTCGACAATGACGCCGCCGATCGAATTGCCATGGCCGCCCATGAACTTGGTCAGCGAATGCACGACGATGTCGGCGCCGTGCTCGATCGGGCGGATGAGGTAGGGCGAGGCCAGCGTGTTGTCGACGATCAATGGAAGGCCATGCTTGCGGGCGATGTCGCCGATCTTCTCGATATCGACGAAGGTGCCGCCCGGATTGGCCAGGCTCTCGATGAAGATCGCCTTGGTCCTGTCGTCGATCTGGTTCTCGAAGGTCGAGAGATCATTGGTGTCGGCCCAGCGCACCTCCCAGCCATAATTCTTGAAGGCATGGCCGAACTGGTTGATCGAACCACCGTAAAGCTTGTTGGCGGCGACGAAATTGTCGCCGGGCTGCATCAGATTGTGGAAAACGATGACCTGCGCGGCATGGCCGGATGCAACCGCAAGCGCAGCCGTGCCGCCTTCGAGGGCCGCCACGCGCTCTTCGAGCACTGCCTGGGTCGGGTTCATGATGCGGGTGTAGATGTTGCCGAACGCCTTCAGCCCGAACAGCGAGGCGGCGTGGTCGGCGTCATCGAAGACGAAGGAGGTCGTCTGGTAGATCGGCGTGGCGCGCGCGCCGGTGGCCGGATCTGGCTTGGCGCCGGCATGGACGGCGAGCGTGTTGAAACCGGGTGTACGGGTCACTGAAACCTCCCTTTGAAACTTCTCAATTCGCCGGGCATTCTTGGCGAAGCGCGGCCTGGAATGCAAAGAAGAAAATTCCGTTCGGCGTTGATCCTTCGATCACACCGCAGGATAATGCGGCATTCCGCGGAATAATTTTGCGCCTCTGGGTTGCGCCTATTTCTGACGTACGCCAAAACTCTGAAAGCCTTGGCGCATCAGCGGCTTCTTGGACGACAGTACGCCGGAATTCACACCGGTCCAGCCGATCTCGCCGGAGAGCTTGCCATATTCGATCTTGGGGCAGCGGTTCATCACCACCTTGATGCCCGCCGCCTCGGCGCGTGCGGCCGCCTCGTCATGACGCACGCCAAGCTGCATCCAGATGACTTTCGGCAACGGATCGAGCTGCAACACTTCGTCGACGATGCCGGGAACCGCCGTGGCATTGCGGAAAATGTCGACCATGTCGATCGGCTCCGGTATGTTGGCCAGCCTGGCATAGGTCATTCGGCCGAGGATTTCCTTGCCGGCCTGGCCGGGATTGATCGGGAACACCGAAAACCCCTTGGCCAGCAGGTATTTCAGCACGAAATAGCTCGGCCTGACGTCATTCGCCGACGCGCCGACCATGGCGATCGTCTTCACCGAATTGAGGATACCGCCGATATAGGCATTGTCGTAGCTGTCGTGATTCATGTCTCGTCCTCATACAACGCCTCAGCGAGAAAACCATCCGGGTCATTGCTGAAATCGCGCAGCATGCGGAAATGGTCCGTATCACGAAAGTCGGCGGGCTCGAGCCCGAAGCGGCTGATGCGGAACAGCCGCGCATCGGGACAGGCCATCAGCAGCGGCGAATGGGTCGCCATGATCACCTGCGCGGTGCCCGATTGATCCATGCGCCGCAGCATCTTCAGCAGTTCGATCTGGCGCGTCGGTGAAAGGGCGCTTTCGGGCTCGTCGAGAATATAGATGCCTTGCCTGCGGCAGCGCTCCTCGAAGAAGCGGATGAAGCCTTCGCCGTGCGACCAGGACAGGAAATCCGGCGGCGGTGGCTTGAACGGGTCCTCCTGCGCGGCCTGGTCGAGGTAGCGGGCCACCGAGTAGAAGGATTCGGCGCGAAAGAACCAGCCAGCGGTGACTTTTGGCAACCAGTGGCCACGGAATGTGTTCGCCAGCGCCGCTCCACTCTTGTCGATGGCACTGGAGTGGTCGACCGGTCGATAGCCCTTGCCGCCGCCGGCTTCGTCATAGCCGGCCAGCGCGCCGATTGCCTCGAGCAGCGTGGATTTACCGGTGCCGTTCTCGCCGACGATGATGGTGATGGGCGTGGTGAATTCGAGTTCGAACTCGTGGCCGCGAAACAGCGGCAGGTTCCAGGGATATTTTTCCCAGTCCGCCACGCGCTCGGGGTCGAGCAGGATGCGCTTGAGATACGGTGCCTTGAGCCGTGTCAGCTGCTTGCGATAAGCCATCAATCAGGCAGCGAAATCGTGCCGTCGTCCGCGATCGGGAAGGCCGGATTGTGCGCCACTTCCCAGACATGCCCATCCGCATCGGCGAAATAGCCGTACCAGCCGCCCCAGAAGGCGCGGCCGGCCGGCTTGACGATCCTTCCGCCGGCCTTTTCAGCCATGGCGAGCACCTCGTCGACTTCGGCATCGGAGCGGGTGTTGTAGGCGAGATAGACGGCCGAGGGCGCCTTGGCGAAGGTGATGCCCGAATCCTGCTCGGCGCTGGCGCGCGGGAACAGGCCGAGGATGGCGCCGCCCATCTGGAAGAAGGCGACACCGTCGGTGATGCCCACGTGGCGCTTCAGACCCATCGCCTCATAGAAACGCACGGCGCGATCCAGATTATCGGTGGCGATGGTAATGATGGAGACGCGGGGTTCCATGATCGTCGTCCTATTCGTCCGTCCATTCCGGCTTGCGCTTGCCTATGAAAGCGCCAATGCCCTCTCCCGCGTCTCGCGCCAGCATGTTCTCGACCATGACGCGGCCGGTATAGGCATAAGCATCCGCCAAGCCCATCTCGGCCTGCGCGTAAAAGGCCTCCTTGCCGGTCTTCACCACCAAGGAGGATTTTGAAGCAATGGTTTGCGCGTATTTGGTGACAATCTGATTCAGGTACTCGCGCGGCACGACGCGGTTCACGAGGCCGAATTCCTTCGCCGTTGCCGCGTCGATCGTCTCGCCGGTCAAGAGCATCTCCATCGCCTGCTTGCGCGAGACGTTGCGTGACAGCGCCACCATCGGCGTCGAACAGAACAGGCCGATATTGACGCCCGGCGTGCAGAAGGTCGCCTCATGCGAGGCGATCGCAAGGTCGCAACTGGCGACCAGTTGCAGGCCGGCGGCAGTCGCCAGGCCGTCCACCTCGGCGATGACAGGCAGGGGATGGCGCACGATCGTCTGCATCAGCGTGGCGCAAGCGGCAAACGTCTCTTCGAAGAAGGCCTTGCCGCGATCGGTGTCGGCGCGCCGCGCGGTCATTTCCTTGAGGTCGTGGCCGGCGCAAAACACCTTGCCGGCCGCCGACAGCACGATGACGCGAACGGCTTTGTCGGCCTTGGCGCGGTCGAGTTCCGCCGTCAGCGCCGCCATCACAGCCAGCGACAGGGCGTTGGCCGGCGGATTGGTGAGCGTCAGGCGCAGCACTCCCTTATCCAGCCTTGTCGTAACCGGACCCTCGTCGGCGGCAGCAGGCTTGATGGCAAGGATTTCGGCCATGGCTAGGTCTCCGAGTTTCCGCTGGCAGAGTATCTAATATCGGATCGGGTTTCGTCCAACACCCATCGCTTGCGCCAGGGCAATGTATATGTTGCCAGAAACGCCCGGCTGCGCCCATACAGGCTTGGCGCAGAACGAGAGACCGACATGCCCGCCCATAGCAACCTCAAGCCGGTGCTGACCGCAGCGCAGATCAATGTGTTGATGGAGGCCGTCTTTCCCCAACTCAACGAGAGTGCCGCCACCTATGAGGCGATCGACGTGTTTCCAGGGGGCTGCATCGTGCGGCTCAATGCCGGCGAGCGGCATTTGCGTCCCGGCGGCACGGTGTCAGGCCCTGCCCTGTTCACGCTGGCCGACATCGGCGGCTATGTCTGCGTGCTCAGCCATGCCGGGCCGGATGCGCTCTCGGTCACCACCAACCTCAACATCAACTTCGTGCGCAAGGCCGAGGCCGGGCCGATTGACGGCCATTGCCGCATCCTGAAGCTGGGAAAGAGCCTGATGGTGTTCGACATCGACATCGTCGCCGGCCCGGATGGACACACGATCGCGCACGCCACGGGTACCTACTCGATCCCGCCGATGCGCGCTGCTGATGTGGTAAAATAATACCTTTTATCCAACGTATTGTTTTTACAGGATTTTCTGCGCTACAAGACTTTCCCGCTGCCTTGACGCGATCCCTCCGCTCGCCTATAAGCCCCCACGAAGCAGCGGCCCGCAAAGGCCGCCGTTTTGTTATTGGCAGGGGACAAGTGTCTTTAGCCAATTCAAGCAACAAGAAACGCCTTCCCCGTGAAGGTCAAAACCGAGAGCAGAAAACATGACAACCTTTTCGCAGAAGCCTGCGGATGTGGTGAAGAAGTGGATCCTGATCGACGCCGAGGGTCTCGTCGTCGGCCGTCTTGCCACAGTCATCGCCAATCATCTTCGCGGCAAGCACAAGCCGACCTTCACCCCGCATGTCGACGACGGCGATAATGTCATCGTCATCAATGCCGACAAGGTGGTGTTCACCGGCAAGAAGTTCACCGACAAGGTCTATTACTGGCACACCGGCCACCCCGGCGGCATCAAGGAGCGCACCGCGCGCCAGCTGCTCGAGGGCCGTTTCCCCGAGCGTGTCGTCGAGAAGGCCGTTGAGCGCATGGTTCCGCGTGGTCCGCTCGGCCGTCGCCAGATGAAGAACCTGCGCGTCTATGCAGGTGCCGAGCATCCGCATGTCGCCCAGCAGCCAGAAGTCCTCGACGTGGCCAAGCTGAATTCCAAGAACAAGAAGGTCGCATAAGATGGCTGAGCTTTCCTCGCTCGCAGAACTGGGCGCCGCCACCGGCAACACCAACACGCAGGCCGCGGCCCCCGTCCACGTCCAGAAGCTCGACAAGTCGGGCCGCGCCTATGCCACCGGCAAGCGCAAGAACGCCATCGCGCGCGTCTGGGTGAAGCCGGGTTCCGGCAAGATCGTCGTCAACGACAAGGAATTCGCGACCTATTTCGCGCGTCCGGTCCTGCAGATGATCCTCAACCAGCCGATCATCGCCTCCAACCGTTCGGGCCAGTACGACATCGTCGCCACGGTCGTCGGCGGCGGCCTCTCCGGCCAGGCCGGCGCGGTGCGTCACGGCATCTCCAAGGCGCTGACCTACTACGAGCCGGCGCTACGCGCCGTGCTCAAGAAGGGCGGCTTCCTGACCCGCGACAGCCGCGTCGTCGAGCGCAAGAAGTACGGCAAGGCCAAGGCCCGTCGTTCCTTCCAGTTCTCGAAGCGCTGAGCGTTTCGAACTCCGATATCGAAGGCCGCCTCCGGGCGGCCTTCGCTTTTGGGACAGCGCCCTACCGGGCAACTCTCACGAGAGAGGAGATCGGCAGCCTCTGCCGCCACTCCTAATTGATGCTGGCTGTATGCGCCGGTTCTGTCGGCCGCTTCTCGTCGGCATAAGGCACGCGATAGCCGTTTGCCGCCAGCCAGTCGATCGCCGCCTTAGGTTCGTCGGTCTGGATGATGGTGGCGCCGCGATCGGCCCAGAAACCCCAGGCTTCGCGCGGCAGGCTGGCCTGGACCGCCAGTTCGTCGCCACGGCCGCCGGCGAGGAAGCCGCCCGGCTTGTTGACGATGGCATAGGTGTCCGCCCAGATATGCCAGTCGCCCTTCACCGCCTCGGCGCGCATGCGGGTGCTGAACAGCGGCCCGCCGGTTTCGGTCAGTGTCTCGGCGCCAGCCCGCCAGTTGATCAGCTCGATCGCGCGCGGCGCGAAGGCGTGGTCGACCATCGAGGCGAAGCCGGCATCATGCACCGCGTCATCGGCGATGATCGGCATGAACTGGAAGCCACCGCCTGTCGCTGCCATGGCGGCTTTCACCGTGGTGATCCTGTTCTGGTTCCACAGGTTTTCCTTGACGATGACTTGCTCGGCCATACCGAGGTCGCGCGCCACCGCGATCATGCCCGGGAGGTCGCCGACTTCGAGCTTGTTGTCGAGATTGATGAGGATTCTGTCCCTTGTCGTCATCAGCATCTCGCGCAACGTCGAGACAGGCTCGTTGGTGACGGCATGGGTGCCCTCGATCACCAGCCGGCATCTCTTCAGCTCGGCCAGCGTGTAACTGACGACCTCGCCCTTGCAGGTTGTCGTGCGGTCGAGCCAGCTGTCGTGCATGACGATGAACGCGCCGTCCTTCGAGCGCCGGATGTCGACCTCGACGATTTCGGCGCCGATCGCGATCGAGCCTTCCACGGCGGCCAGTGAATTTTCCGCATAGAGCGTCTTGCCGGCCTGCATGCTGCCGGCGCGATGGGCAGCCACCATGACATGCTCGCGCCACTGGTTGGCATGTTCGAAACGGTCGAGGATCTGGCTGGCGCGGGTTTCGCCGGCCAAGGCCTGGCCGGAGGCGACCGCCAGCGCGGTGGAAAGCAGAAGGCTCAGCCAGATCGTCCGCATCGAGAATCGCTCCTTGCCGGATCGAGCCGGGGATAGGCGACATCAGTGACATCCAGGTGAACGAAGCCGGCTAAAGCGCGTCGCGTCGAAACGGATTCAGGCACCCCTAGGGGCGCACTCCAAACCGAGATCACCTTTGGGCGACATGCATCAGCGGTTGGCCGGCGATATCGGTCAGATGCGCTTCGACAGTCGGCGGAACCACGCCATTGCGGGCATTTCGACCAGACGCCATGTGGCCCAAGACACGGCGATGGTGGCGGCGAGCATGACGACGATCGCCACAGTCCCCGTCCAGCCGGCGCCAAAGCCGGTGGCGGGATCGCCACGCAGTACGATGTCGCCAATCAAGCCGAGGCCGAGTTTGCGCTCGACGAGCCCGGCGACATTGATCAGGCGCGCCTGGACGAAGATGTGGACCATGTAGATCGAATAGGACAGCGCACCGAGCGTCAGCATGAACGGTGTCCTGAGCAACGCGCTGATCCAGCCGCCTTCATGGGCGAAGAGGAACAGCGCCAGGGCGAACACCAGGGGCGCGGCAATGCCGGCGTCGTTGTCGCCCGCCAGCGAGACAAAAAGACCGATGACGGCCACCATGACGATTTCGGCAAGAGTCCAGCTCATCCGCGGGCCGTTTGCGAGCAGAACCTGTCGCGCCCCTGCAATGGAATCATGCTGAAACCAGGCCAACAGGGCGCCGAGCGAGAAGCCGTAGAGGCAGCGGATGAAGCCGAAATCGTAGGACACATCCATATGACGCATGGAGAAGCCGAGCAGGAACAGCGGCGCGGTGACGGCGGGGGCGACAAACCATATCCAGGCGCGCGCGCCGGCGATGAAGACCACGCCGGCAAACAGGAGATAGGCAAAAAACTCGGCCGAAATGCTCCAGCTTGGCGCGTTCCACGTCAACCGATCCTCGAAGCCGACACCTTGCAGCAAAAGGAGATTGGCAGCCAAGCTCTCGAGGTCGAAGCCGCCGGTGAAGGGAGCAGCCCCCGTGCCATGCAATTGCGGGAGCACCAACCGCAACAGCTCGAAGGCGGCAAAGGCACCAAGCATGACCAGATGCAGCGGGTAGATGCGGCCGAAACGGACCAGCGCAAAGCGGGCGACCTCTTCCGGTCGGCCCAGCCGATTGGCATAGCTGGAGGCGATGACGAAGCCGGAAAGGACGAAGAAGAAGTCGACGAAAAGATAGGCCGAACCGATAAAGCTGCTCTGCGAGATCGCCGAGGCGGTCGGAAAATGAAACAGCGCCACCAGCAACGCGCAGATGCCGCGCCACGAATCGAGAACCTGGAAGCGATCGCCGGCGATCGTGCCGGCGTGGGTCGACACCACGGCATCCGACGGATTAAGAAACGCGGTCTGCGTCATGATGATACAAATCCTGTCTTGCCGCGGCACCCGGGCGGCGCCGTTTCGTCTCCCCAGGCCGTGACTGGCATCTTCCATGCCGGTTCTGTAGTTGTTGCACCCCGATGAAAACGAGGACCAGTAATGGCGACCAAGAACATCGACCATGCCTTCACCGCCCGCTCCAAAACGGGTGGCGCCCTCGAGCCGACCTATTCCGGCGCGCTGTCTTTCATGCGGCGCAAATACACCAAGGACGTGAAGGGCGCGGATGCGGTGGTGTGGGGCATTCCCTTCGACGCCGCCGTCACCAACCGGCCGGGCGCCCGGTTTGGGCCGCAGGCGATCCGCCGCGCCTCCGCGATCCTCGATAACGACCCGCAATACCCGTTCTCGCGCGATCTGTTCGAGCACCTCGCCGTGGTCGATTACGGCGACTGCCTGCTCGACTCGGGCAACCATCAGAAGACGCCCGGCACGATCGAGCGCGAAGCGTCCAAGATCCTGAAATCGGGCGCTTTCCTGCTGACGCTCGGCGGCGACCATTTCGTCACCTGGCCGCTGCTCAAGGCGCATGCCGCCATCCACGGGCCGCTCGCCTTGGTGCAGTTCGACGCCCACCAGGACACATGGCCCGATGACGGCAAGCGCATCGACCATGGGTCCTTCGTCGGCCGCGCGGTCAAGGAAGGCATCATCGATCCCGATCGCTCGATCCAGATCGGCATCCGCACCCATGCGCCCGACACGTTCGGCATCAAGATCCTGCATGGTTATGAAATCGAGGAAATGCGCGCCTCCGATATCGCCTATGCCATCGTCGACCGCACCGGGGGCAAGAAGACCTATCTGACCTTCGACATCGACTGCCTCGATCCGGCCTATGCCCCGGGAACCGGCACGCCGGTTTCGGGCGGCCCATCCTCGGCGAAGATCCTGTCGACGCTGCGTCAGCTCAATCAGGTCGATATTGTCGGCGCCGATGTCGTGGAGGTTGCGCCGGCCTACGATCACGCCGATATAACGGCGATCGCCGGTTCGATGGTGGCCATGCAGTATCTCGGCCTGCTGGCGGAACGAAAGGCGCGGCTCGAGGAACTGAACAACGGCAACCACAATGGCGCCGCGGTCAATCAGGGCAACGGCATATAGTTTTGAGATATCAGGGAATTTGATCAGGCAATGAAACCGAAAATCTTCATCGACGGCGAACACGGCACCACCGGCCTCCAGATCCGGGCGCTGCTTGCCGAGCGCGGCGATCTGGAGATCATTTCCATTCCGGTCGAGCGCCGCAAGGAAACGGCCCCGCGCGCCGAATTCCTCAACGCCGCCGACATCGCGATCCTGTGCTTGCCCGACGATGCAGCCAAGGAAAGCGTCTCGCTGATCACCAACGACACCACCAAGGTCATCGATGCGTCGACCGCGCATCGCGTGGCCGAAGGCTGGGAATATGGCTTCGCCGAGTTGGACAAGGAGCAGGCCAAGAAGATCGCCACGGCCAGGCGCGTCGCCAATCCCGGCTGCTGGCCGCAGGGGCCGATCGCGACGCTCAGGCCACTGGTCACCGCAGGTCTGCTGCCGGCCAATTTCCCGATCGCGGTCAACGGCATTACGGGGTATTCGGGCGGCGGGCGCCCGATGATAGAAGACTACGTCGCCAAGGGCGAGGACGCCTCGGAGTTCCTGCCTTATGGCCTGACCCTGCAGCACAAGCACGTGCCGGAATTGAAGGCGTATGCGAAGTTGTCGCATGATCCGATCATGCAGCCGGCGGTGGGCAATTTCGCGCAAGGCATGATCACGGTCGTGCCGTTGCAACTCGCTGGCCTCGACCGCGTACCGACTGGTGCCGAACTTCACGCCGCCATTGCGGACCATTTCGCTGCGATCGAGGGCGGTGTGGTCGAGGTGGCGCCTTACGCGCATCTGGAGCGTGTGCCGGACATCGATCCGGAGATCTACAACGGCACCAACCGCATGAAGGTCTATGTCTTCGCCAACGACAGCAGAGCCCAGGCGCTGCTGCTGGCGGTCTACGACAATCTCGGCAAGGGCGCCTCGGGTGCAGCCGTCCAGAACATGGACCTGATGCTCGGTCTGTGATGGACGCGCCAGCCTTCCCAGCGCGCTGGAGGGTCAGCGAACCCGAACTCATTGCCGAGACCTTTTCGAGCCGCATCTGGAAGGTGCGGCTCGAGGACGGCTCACCGGCCATCGTGAAGGCGCTGAAGCCGTTCGACGACGTTGCCGACGAGTTGCGCGGCGAGCATTTCCTTGCCTGGCGGCGCGGCGAAGGCACGGTGCGGCTTCTCGGCCGTGACGGGCATTCCATGCTGCTCGAATATGGCGGGGACACACTTCTGTCGCGGTTTCTCGACGAGCAAGGTGATAATGCAGCGACCGCCATCGCGGCGGATGTGATGGCGAAATTGTCTTCGCCATCCGAGCACCCCTACCCGCCCGAGCTTCAGCCGCTCAGGGAGCGGTTCGCCAGCCTTTTCAAGAAAGCCGCAACCGATCGCGGCATCGGCGATGACAGCCTCTATGTCGAGGCCGGCGCCATCGCGGATCGACTGCTGGCCAATCCGCATGACGTCAGGCCGCTGCATGGCGACCTGCATCACGAAAACATCCTGCAGGGACCGCGCGGCTGGCTGGCGATCGATCCGAAGGGCGTGCTCGGTGATCCCGGCTTCGATGCCGCCAACATGTTCTACAACCCACTCGACCGCGATGCACTTTGCCTCGCCCCGGAGCGGATCGCGCATATGGCCGAGGTCTTTGCCCGGGCGCAGGGACAATCACCGGCAGCGATACTGGACCATGCCATCGCCTATGGTTGCCTGTCCGCGGCCTGGCACCATGAGGACGACAATGCGGTCGAGGAGAACCGCGAATTGACGATTGCCGCGGCGATCCGGACGGTGCGAGCGCGTTTCTGATTCCGGGGAAGAGCCGAAGTAACGGCTTGTTCACCATGATCGGCTACAGACCGTGTCCTGGCTCCCTCCCCAAGGATTTGTCATGGTCGGCGCGATCTCGGGTTCCTCCCAGGCAACCCAATATTCCTCGTCCGTTTCCTCGAGCAATGCAGCCCAGGAGGCAGCGCTCGAAAAGCAGATCCAGGACCTGGAAGACCAGGCCAAGGCGATCACGGATGAGATCAAGGCAGCCCAGGTGCGGCAGGATATCGCCACCGCCCAGGCCAAGCTCGACGCACTGAGAGCCGCGGACGCCGACAAGGCTGCCAAGGCCGCTCAGAGCCAGTCGACGCCATCCGCCGCCGCATTGCGTCAGGCTGAATTCGATGGCGAGAAGACGACGCAGTCGAACGAATTCTGGATGTGATCGGCCGCACTCAGCGTCTCACGGCAACCTCGTTGGGCAAGGGATAGGCGCCCTTGGTGCCGCGCCAATGCGCGGCGGCAAAGCCCAGCACGACAAGCGCAAACGCCTGATGGGTCAGCGCCATATGCAGGGGCACCTTCATCAGCAGCGTACCGATACCGATCGAGGCCTGCACCAATACCAGAACGAACAACAGCGTCGCGCGTCGCGCATGCGTCGAGCCGGGCAGCCGCCGACGCGTGGCGATCATGTGCCAGAGCGCGACGGCGAAGACCGTGTAGGCGCCAAGTCGATGAACGAACTGCACCGTTTTCGGGTTCTCGAAGAAGTTGCGCCACGCCGGCTCGAGGATGAGCAGATCGCCGGGGATGATCCGGCCGTCCATCAGCGGCCAGGTGTTGTAGCTCATGCCGGCGTCGAGACCGGCGACCAGACCGCCGAGATAGATCTGGATCAGCGCCAGAAGCACAATGAAACCAGCCAGACGCTGCGTCGAGCGATCGACCGCGGATTCGGAATGCGGCGCCAGCCCGCGCGCGACGACCATGGTCGCGGTGAAGATCAGTGCCGCCAGCGTGAGGTGCGTGGCGAGCCTGTACTGGCTCACCGACACGCGGTCGACCAGGCCGGAGGCCACCATCCACCAGCCGATGGCGCCCTGCAGGCCGCCGAGAAGCAGAATGCCGACCAGTTTCGGCCCAAGGCCGCGCTCGATGCGGCGCGTCGCCCAGAAGACCAGCAGCGGCAAGGCAAAGACCAGGCCGACGCTGCGCGCCAGCAGGCGATGCGCCCATTCCCACCAGAAGATCGACTTGAACGCTTCGATGCTCATGCCCTTATTGAGTTCGGTGTATTGCGGGATCTGCTGATAGCGCTGGAATTCCTCCTGCCACTCGGCGTCGTTGAGCGGCGGGATGACGCCATGGATCGGCTGCCATTGGGTGATCGACAGGCCGGATTCGGTCAACCGCGTGGCGCCGCCAACCAGCACCAGCGCGAACAGCACCAGGAGCACGACATACAGCCAGCCGCGCACGAGAGCCCGGTTGTGCAGATCGCGGTCGCGGGCCTGATAGGGCGCGGCGGCAGTGATGGCGGCCATGAATATATCCCGACGGGTTGAATGTCGCGGATTGGTGAACCATCGCACTCCTGCTGGCAAGACCGGGCAGCGCGGCACGCCGTCGCGCCCGATGTCGTGGGTTGCGCGCGTCCCGCGTTCGGCCTAAGCGGTAGCCATCAACGAGACCGTACCATGCCCATTCGCCTGAAAAAGCTGATCGGAATGTTCCTGCTGTTGGCGCTGGTCATCATCTACGCGCTGGTCGCTTCGATCTTCGCGGTCGCCCGGTTGTCGGAATCGGGCGCGCTGGTGCAATTCCTGTTCTTCCTGCTCAGCGGTCTGCTCTGGGTGCTGCCGGCGATGGGCATCATCAAGTGGCTGATGCTGGAGCCACGAGCCAAGCGCTGAACCCGCCCCGTCAGCCGTACGTCAGACGGTGACGAGCATCTTGCCGGCATTGGCGAGCGGCGTCGTCACGCCCGACAGCATGGTGCGGATATGGGCGAGGCTCTGGTAGCGGCCATTGACCGAAATGCGCGGCAAGGCGTGCAGGAAGCCGGCATGTTCGGCGCGCAGCACGCCGTGGCGGGTGGTCACTGCGGAGGCATAGCCGGCGTCGCGCGCAAAGCCCACTTCACGGCAGCCAACGGCGCTGGCGTAACCATAGGGATAGGCGAAATGGCGCGGCTCCTCGCCTAGCCCGGTCCGAAGCATGTCCTTGACGGCGCCGATCTCGCGCCGCGCGTCGGCCTCGGAAAGCCGTTTCAGATTGCTGTGGTTGATCGTATGGGCGCCGATCGTCACCAGCGGATGCGCGGCGACGGTGCGGATCTCATCCCAGTTCATCAACGTGTGCAGGCGCGGGGCGTCCGCGTCGACGCCGTTCGAAGCGGCTAGCTCGCGCAGCACGGTCCGCAGGTCTTGCTCGCGGACCTCGGTGGTGAAATAGGCGTGCAGGCGGGCGATGGCCTGATGTTTCCTTGCCAGGGTCGCGCAATCGATCACCGTCGGGCCGTTCGATGTCGCCAGGGTCAGGCGATCGCAGGCATTGACGATGTCCTCGACCACATCCCACCAAAGGTGGGCGGTGCCATCGATCAGCCCGGGAGCGACATAGATGGTGAGCGGCGCGCCATGCTTCTCCAGCACCGGCAGAGCCTCCGTCATGTTGTCGCGATAGGCATCGTCGGCGGTGATGGTGGCGAACCTTCCGCCCTTGCCGCCTGCCTCGATGCGCTCCACGGCTTCGTCCATCGAGACGAAAGCATAGCCGTCCGCTCTCATGTCGGAGATCACGGCATCGAGGAAACTGGGTGCGATGTTGAGGTGCCGGTTGACGCTGTCGGGCTTTTCAGGCGTCGCCGTCACGCGGTGCAGCATCAGGATGGCCCCAATGCCGCCGACAAACGGCCTGGCCAGCGGTGCGAGGCCGGTATAGCGGGCGACGTTGAGCGCCAGTTTCCGGATTGCCTCCCCACCGTCGATCATTCATTCACCTTTTGCGCCTAGGCTATCCAAGCACGGAATACGCCCGAGCGCCCCCCAAATCGGGATCAGTACGCCCTAAGGATTGAGGTATGGTTGACGCAACCGCGTCATTTGATGGCAAGCGGCTCGCGGCGGCTTCGCCACGCGCACTGCCTGGGGATGCCGCGGGACTGTCGGTTTCCGTTGCCGCCGCCGAAGGGCTCGCCTCATATGCGACGTTCTGTAGTTCGGCGCTTTGTGCGCCGGCGCAGAGTGCGGCATGGGTCTTGAACTGGGCCGCCGAGGTCAAGCCCGATCTGCTCATAGCCACGCTTGAACTGGAGGGCAAGCCGGCCTTCGCACTGGCGTTGGAGGTGGTCAACCGCGGCCCGTTCCGGGTCGCCCAGTTCATGGGCGGCCGCCACGCCAATGGCAATTTCTGCGCCGCCGACCCGCAGTGGCTTGCCAGCGGCGACCTCTCAGCCATCCGGTCGATGCTCGCGGCGATCGCCAGATCCCGGCCCGATATCGATCTCATCGCGCTGGAAAGATTGCTGCCCGATCTCGACGGCATCGCCAATCCGCTGGCATCGCTCGATCATTTCGCCAGTCCCAATCTTTCGCTGGCCGTCGACCTCAGCGGCGGGTTCGATGCGCTGCTGCTGCGTGCCGGCGGCAAGCGCAAACGCAAGAAGCATCGTTCGCAGACGCGCAAGTTCGAGGCCGTCGGCAGCCACCGGCGCATCGAGGCACGCAGCGCCGACGAGGTGGAGAGGCTGCTCGATGCGTTCTTCGAGATGAAGGAACAGCGCTTCCGCAAGATGGGCATTGCCAACGTCTTCGGTGACGGCCGGACACGCGCCTTCTTCCGAGGGCTGTTCACGCAAGCAGTCGCCGAGGACAAGCCTTACTTCGTGCTGCACGGGCTGGAGGTCGCCGGCAAGCTGCGCGCCGTCACCGGATCGAGCCGCTCGGGCAGCCGCCTGATCTGCGAGTTCGGAGCGATCGCCGAGGACGATCTCTCCAACACCAGCCCGGGCGACTTCCTGTTCTTCGACAACATCCAGAATGCCTGCCAGAGTGGGTTTGCGGTTTATGATTTCTCCGTCGGAGACGAACCCTACAAGCGGCTATGGTGCGATATCGAAACGCAGCATTTCGAGGTCCTGGTCCCGCTGACGCTCAAGGGCCGTGGGCTGGCACAGGCACTTCGCCTGGGCGCGCGGCTGAAGGCCTTGGTCAAGAACAGCCCGACGATCTGGAAGCTCGCCAAGATGCTGCGCCGCAAGGCAGCCGGACAGGCACAGCCGGCGGCCGGCGAGGACGACAGCTAGGCCTGCGCGACCCGCGGTGGTCTGCTGGCCTCGATGCGAAGCGCGGCGTCTATATGGGCCGCTGGTCAAGACTTGCCATCCCGTGCTGAAATCCATCGACCGAACACTATCGCTGCGAAATGAGCACCATGAAACCGATCATCCGCACGCTGTCGCTGGCAGAATTGGCCGATCTCGTCGACTGGGCGGCCGCGGAGGGTTGGAACCCCGGCCTTGAAGATGCGGCGATGTTTCAGGCAGCCGATCCCAGGGGTTTCATCGGTGCTTTTGCCGGCAGCGAAATGGTCGCCGGGATATCGGCGGTGGCCTATGGGCACGATTTTGGTTTCATCGGCCTCTACATCTGCCGGCCGGACATGCGCAGCAAGGGCTATGGCAAGGCGGTATGGACCGCGGGCATGACAAGGCTGGCGGGGCGCACCATCGGCCTCGATGGCGTCAAAGAGCAACGGGCCAATTACGAGAGCAAAGGGTTCAGGCCGCTCTACGAGACCATTCGTTACAGCGGGCGCCCTGCAACCTTGACCATCGGCGCCGAACGACCTCCCACGGTGACCGCGCAATTGGTGCCAGACATCATCAGGTATGACGCACTCTGCTTTCCCGCGTCCCGCCATTCCTTCCTGCAGCGATGGCTGCAGCCGCCGCATCGCGCGCTGGCAGCAATCACGCCGCGGGGGACGGCCGGTTACGCGGTAGCGCGATCCTGCCGCAGCGGCTTCAAGATCGGCCCGCTCTTCGCCGACGATACACGGACCGCACTGGATTTGCTCGACGACCTGGCGAGCGCCTGCGAAGGTGGCGACCTTCACATCGACGTTCCGGCCAGCAAGGTGGATTTCATCGCGGCGCTCGTGGCGGCAGGCTTCTCATCGACCTTCACCACCACGCGCATGTACAAAGGCCCGCCGCCGAGGCTCGACGCCAACAGGATATTCGGCGTGACGACGCTGGAGTTGGGATAGGCCTGACGTGCCTTCGAGTGGCAGCTCTTTCAGGCTGCTGAACGCCGCCCCGGCACCGGGTTGCCTGGCGGCTCGTGGCCGAGCGGCGTCACCAGCGTCAGGTCGGGATAGCCGCTCTCGATCAACTTGACCGCGGCCTGCGTCACCTCGTCGTCGGCCTCCAGCATGGACAAGAATACCTCGGTGGCCTCGCCGCCCAGACGGCTGATGCCTTGTGCGTCGGCCGGGCCGCATTCGACCACCACCAGGTCATAGGCCGTTGTCAGCGACTGCATGATGATCGGCAGCCTATCGGCGGCGCGCATGGCACGGACCGGATCGGCGGTGCCTACCGGGATGACATGGCAGTCGGAATAGAGGTCGGCATGGATCACGTCGCTGAACTGCGCCTGCGACGCCAGCAGATTGGTGATGCCGGGGAAAAGCCCGCTGTCCAGCATCGGCCGCGAAGCAGCTCCCGAGGCCGTGAGGTCGAGCAGCAGGACGCGCAGGCCGGCGTCGGAAACCTCGCGCGCCACCAGGATCGCCGACGCCGCCGCCTCGTCGCCCTCGGGGGAAACGAATATGGCGCGCGCGGCCCCGCTGGCGATCAGCTTCTCGGCAGCCTTGTCGACGTCGATCTCGCCGAGCACGGAACGCGGCCGACGAACCTCCACGACGGGCTCCGGCGGCTCAGCCATGAGCTCAGGCTCGGCAACGGGTTCAGATTTGGCCAAGGATTCAGGCTCGGCGACAGGCTTCGCTTTGGCGACAGGCTCGACCTCGGCGGCAGGCCGCGGCTGCGTCGGTGCAGGCGCTTCGGGCCATGACGGCTCGGCGGCGCGATTGGCGAACTCGTTGGCGACTGCCGGCTCCGAGCGGGTGGATGGCTCCTGATAAGCGGCCGGCGGCATCGCCACCTCGTCGATCGGTTCAAACCGCGCTCCGCTGGCCGGGCGCATGGCGCGGCCCGAGAAGAGCTCCCGAAGCAGCGTGAACACCGCCGCCAGCAGAAGGGAAGCCGCGGCGGCAGCACCGACGATCGGCCCGATCTTGGGGAAGTACGGCTCGGAGGGAACGGAAGCCGGCGAGGCGATGCGAGCGTCGACCGGAACATAGTTGCGATCCTGACGCGACGCCGCCTCGCGATAATTGGTCAGGTAAAGTTCGAGCTGCTGGCGCTTGGCGGCGGCATCGCGCTGCAGCGCGTCGAGCCCGACCTGCTGCTCGCCGGCCTGCGCCGAAGCAGCCTTGAGCGTGTTGACGTCGGCGACAAGCTGGCTTTCGCGCGCCTTGGCGGCATCGGCCTGCATCGCCAGCCCCTTCATGATCTTCTGGGCTTCGCTGCGAATCTGCGCATCGAGATCGGCCAGTTGTGATTTGGCGGCGCGAATACGCGGATGATTGTCGAGCAGCGTCGTCGACAGATCGGCGATGTTGGCACGCAGTTCGACCTGCCGCTCCCGCAAACGCTGGATCAGATCGGAAGACAGCACTTCCGGCAGTGAATCCAGCGATCCGCCATTCTGCAGTGCCTTGCGCACGCTCTCGGCCGTGCCTTCGGCAGCGGCGCGGTTGGCCCGCACCCGCGACAACTCGGTCGACAACTCGGCCAATTGCTGGGTGGCCAGGGTGGAATTGTTACCGCCCATCAGAAGGTCCGACTGGGCGCGGTAAGCCGCGACCTTGGCTTCGGCATCCCTGACCTGCTTGGACAGGTCGGCGATCTCGGGCGCCAGGAAGTCCGCGGCGGCGGTGTTCGATTCGCTCTTGGCCGCGCCTTGCCCAGCTATATAAGCGGCGGCAATGGCATCGGGGATGGCGGCGGCAAGCTTGGGATCTTCCGAAGAGAACTCGATGGCAATGATGCGAGTCTTTTCAACGCCGTAGACGTTGAGCTTCTCGCGCATCTTCTTCAGCACGCGCTCGTCGGCTGGAACGTCCATCGGGTCGCTTTTCAATCCAAGCAGGATCAGACCGCGGCTCAGGGACGACATGTTGATCGTTTCGTCGAACTCAGGCAGTCGTGACAGGCCGAGTTTCTGCGCCACCTGTTTGAGGATTTCGTTGGACGAAATTATCTGGACCTGGGTAGCAACGCCCTGCTCGTCGAGGATCGGCTTGTCGCCGTCATTGTTGCTGCCGGCCGGACGGGTGTAGACGGATTCACGTGGAGCGATCTCCACCTGCGTCTCGGCCTTGTAATACCGGGTCGCGAACGACGCGGCCGCGAAGGCAAGTCCCGTCACGACGAGAACGAAGACCAGAATCCGCAGCCAGTTCCGCCCCAGGCTGGCAAAGAGCTGCCTGAGATCAACATCGACGTCTGCGGCCGCGGATTGAACGGACATGCATCCCTACTCCGAAACTGGGTCGGGACGCACCGTAAACAACTATGGTAACTCAGCCGTTAAGATCACGGTAAGCTTCCATTAGGGTTTACTGCGGGCAACAGCAAAAAATCGATAAAATCGCAAAACCTTGTCTGCTGATCGCTATTGGCGGGGCTCCTTTACCGGCCATTAACCCTAACAGGATGATAACGGGCGCGATCCCAGATGTTTGCTGCGACGCCGCAGCGGCCAGTCGAAGGTACCTGTCCGATCATGAAAAGCACTGCTTCCCTCTTTCGCGCACTGCTTGCCGTGTCGATGCTCGCGGGCTGCTCCAGCTACCGGCCGACGCCGGCCGCCTTTCACGAGGTCCTCGACCAGCCCTATCGTCTCGGCGCCGGCGACCGTGTCCGCGTCACCGTGTTCGAGCAGGACGGCCTGACCAATAGCTACAGCGTCGACCAGTCCGGCTACATCTCCTTCCCGCTCGTCGGCGCCATACCGGCACGTGGCCACACCGCGCAGCAGATGGAGAAAGAGATCGCCGACAAACTGCGGCAAGGCTACCTGCGCGACCCCGACGTCTCGGTCGAGATCGATCGTTACCGACCGATCTTCGTCATGGGCGAAGTGGGCGCCGCCGGCCAGTATTCCTACGTGCCCGGCCTGACCGTGCAGAAGGCCATCGCCATCGCCGGGGGCTTCACGCCACGCGCCAACCAGGAGAGCGTCGACATCACCCGCGACATCAACGGCAAGGTGATAACCGGCCGCGTGGTCACCTCCGATCCGCTGCTGCCGGGAGATACCGTCTACGTCCGCGAACGCCTGTTCTGAACAGACACCTCGTGGCGGGCAAGCTCAGGATCGTCCACTGCTTTCGCTCACCCGTCGGAGGAATTTTCCGGCACGTGCGCGACCTGACGGAAGCGCAGGTCGCCGCCGGCCACGTGGTCGGCATCGTCTGCGACTCGACCACCGGCGGCGAATTCGAGGAGCGTCTGTTCGAGCAGATGAGGGACATGCTGGCGCTCGGCATCCATCGCACGCCAATGCAGCGCCATGTCGGCCCGGGCGACCTGACCTCGGCCCGGCGCACCTACAGGATCATCAAGGAATTGCGGCCGGACGTGCTGCACGGGCACGGCGCCAAGGGTGGCGCCTATGCCCGTCTGTTCGGCTCATTGTTGCGGGTATCAAGGTCTCGCGTAGCCCGCCTCTATTCGCCGCATGGCGGCTCTCTCCACTATGACGAGAACACCGTCACCGGAAAGCTGTTCTTCGCACTCGAGCATCTCATGGCACGCTTCACCGATAGCCTGCTGTTCGTGTCCGACTACGAGCGGCGGACCTATCGCAGGAAGGTTGGCGAGCCGCCGATCCCGAACACGCTGGTCTACAATGGCCTTCGCGCCACCGAATTCGAGCCGGTGACCGCCAGGGCCGATGCGGCCGATTTTCTCTATATCGGCATGATGCGTGACCTCAAGGGTCCCGACATCTTCATCGATGCCCTGGCCGCCGCCGCGCCCCGGCTCGGGCGGGCGCCGAATGCGGTGATGGTCGGCGACGGCGATGACCTGCCCCGCTACCACGCGCAAGTGAAGCGCCTGGGGCTTGAAGGCAATGTCCGCTTCCTGCCGCCTATGCCGGCCCGGGAGGCCTTCGTGCTGGCTGCGCTCGTCGTCGTTCCCTCGCGCGCCGAAGCCATGCCCTATACCGTGCTGGAGGCACTTGCCGCGGCAAGACCAATGATCGCAACCTCGGTCGGCGGCATACCGGAGATTTTCGGTTCGGGCTCCCCTGCCCTGATCCGGCCGGATCCGACTGAGCTCGCCGAGAAGATGAGCCAGGCGCTGGGCGACCTTGCCGCCTATCGCAAACTCATGCCCGATGACTCCACGCTCAGGGCGCGCTTCGGCGCCGACGTCATGGCCGCCGAAATCGAGAAGGCCTACTTCGCCGCGCTCGAAAAGTAGTTCAGGCTCTTCCAAAGCCACAGGTTGTTTCAAGGGTTTCTTAGCTCTCTTTTGCTAATCACCCAGGGAAAGCTTGCGGACAGTTCCATGAACGAAATCGACCCCGCGAACCGCTTTTCATCAGAAGCGGTGCGTCAATTCGACGGCCCTGCCGACGGCGACAAGCCCGGCGGCATGAACGACGTTGCCCGGCAGGTCGCGTCGCAATACCGGCGCGATACGATGTCGCCGATCATGGTCAGCGGCGTGCTGCGCATGGTCGAATTCGCGGTGCTGCTGGTCTCGGGGCTCTGCGTCTATTTCTACTACGTCGGATTCTTCAATTACCTCGCCTGGCAATATCCGCTGACGATCGCCGCCGCGTCGTTCCTCGCCGTGGTGCTGCTCGATGTCACCGATTGCTACCAGGTCGTGTCCCTGATGCGGCCGATCGCCAATTTTGGGCGCATCCTGTTGGTCTGGGCCGGGACCTTCGCCATGATGGCGTTGACGGCGTTCACCATGAAGATGTCGCAAGACTATTCGCGCCTGCTGTTCGGCACCTGGTTCGTCGTTGCCTTCGTCTGCCTTTTCGGTCTCAGGCTGGTGATGTCGAAGCTGATCCGGCGCTGGGCGCGCGATGGCAGCATGGAACGGCGCGCGGTCATCGTTGGCGGCGGCAAGGCGGCGGAAGTGCTCATCCGCTCGGTGGAAAAGCAGCCTTACAACGACATCCGCATCTGCGGCATCTTCGATGATCGCAACGACAAGCGTTCGCCAGCCCTCGTCGCCGGCTATCCCAAGCTCGGCACCATTTCGGAACTGATCGAATTCGCCCGCATCGCCCGCATCGACATGCTGATCGTGTCGTTGCCGCTGACCGCCGAATCGCGCGTGCTGCAATTGCTGAAGAAACTGTGGGTGCTGCCGGTCGACATCCGGCTGTCGGCGCATTCCAATGCGCTGCAGTTCCGTCCGCGCGCCTATTCCTACATCGGCTCGGTGCCGATGCTCGACATCTTCGACAAGCCGATCAACGACTGGGACTCGGTCGCCAAACGCGCCTTCGACATCATCTTCAGTCTCGTCGGCATCGTCGTCTTCTTGCCGGTGATGCTTGGCACGGCAATCGCCATCAAGCTCGACAGCAAGGGGCCGGTTCTGTTCAAGCAGAAGCGGCATGGCTTCAACAACGAGGCGATCGAGGTCTACAAGTTCCGTTCCATGTACACCGACAGGTCGGACCCGACCGCCAAGCAGACAGTGACCAAGAACGATCCGCGCGTCACCCGTGTCGGCCGCTTCATCCGCAAGACCTCGATCGACGAACTGCCGCAGTTCTTCAACTCGCTGCTCGGCTCGCTCTCGCTCATCGGTCCGCGCCCGCACGCCATTGCCGCGCAGTCGCACAACCTGCTCTACAACGAGGTGGTCGATGGCTATTTCGCGCGCCACAAGGTCAAGCCAGGAGTTACCGGCTGGGCACAGATCAATGGTTGGCGCGGCGAAATGGACACCAACGAGAAGATCCGCATGCGGACCGAATACGACCTCTATTACATCGAGAACTGGTCGCTGCTGTTCGATCTGCGGATCCTGTTCCTGACGCCGATCCGCCTGCTCAATACGGAAAACGCCTATTGAGCGCGATCAGCCATGATCTGCCGCGCGCGGCGGTCAACGCCAAGCTGATCACGCTGATCTCCTCGAGCGCGGTCGTCCTCGGCATTCTTCTGTCGGGGTTCGTCATCAGCGAGCCGGCGCCTTACGAAATCTACATGGCCGGGCTGATCGCCATCTGGGCTCTGTTCGGCCTGAGGATTTCGCGCGCGGCCATGCCGCTGCTGGTGCTGCTTGTGACGATGAATATCGGCGGCATGATCTCCATGACGCAGATGGCGAACCTCGCCAACACGCCGCTCTATCTCGCCGTGTCGCTGTTCCTCGCCTTCAGCGCCGTGTTCTTCGCATCGGTCACCGCCACGCAGCCGAATCTCTACCGGCTGATCTTCAACGCCTATGTCGTCTCGGCGGTGGCGACGTCGCTGCTTGGCATAGCGGGCTATTTCCATGCTTTCCCGGGCGCGGAAATGTTCACCAAATACGACCGCGCCGCCGGCGCCTTCCAGGACCCGAACGTGTTCGGGCCGTTCCTGGTGCTGCCCGGCATCTACCTGCTCTATCTGCTGCTGACCGGACCGGTCACGCGCATGCCGCTGCTGGCTATGCCGCTGCTGGTCATCAGCGCCGGCATCTTTTTCTCCTTCTCGCGCGGCGCCTGGGGCATGTTCGCGGTTTCGGCCGTCCTGCTCACCGGCTGCCTGTTCCTGCAGAGCGCCAGCGGCATGTTCCGACTGCGCGTGGTGATCATGACCATCGCCGCGCTATCGCTGCTGGCCATCGCCATCATCGTCATATTGCAGTTGCCTGGCGTGGCGGAGATGTTCTCCAACCGCGCCCATCTCGAACAGAGCTACGACACCGCCCGCCTCGGCCGCTTCGCCCGCTACACGATCGGTTTCCAGATGGCGATGGAGCATCCGTTCGGCATCGGGCCGCTGGTCTTCGGCACGA
Organism: Mesorhizobium sp. ESP7-2; assembly: GCF_020164715.1. Taxonomy (NCBI): domain Bacteria; kingdom Pseudomonadati; phylum Pseudomonadota; class Alphaproteobacteria; order Hyphomicrobiales; family Phyllobacteriaceae; genus Mesorhizobium; species Mesorhizobium sp. ESP7-2. The sequence goes on along the minus strand of NZ_JAIUGQ010000001.1, from coordinate 358,142 downwards.
TCTACGGCGAGGACACGCACGACATCTGGCTGAAGATGTTGATGGACTATGGCTGGCTCGGCTTCGTCTCGTTCCTGACGCTGATCGTCTGGACGATATCGGCGGGGTTCCGCATCCTGCTGCGCGACCGGCCCTGGCAGCCCTACCTCCTGTGCGCCTACGTCGCCTTCATCGGCAATATCGGGCTCGGCACCTTCATCGACATCGACCACTGGCGCCACATGTATCTGCTGCTTGGCTTGATCTGGGGAGCCATCGCCCTGGAATACCGCCACCAGCGGGAGTTGAGGCCGGTATTGCGGGCCTCGTTCAAGCCCGCGGTCGCGGCAAGACAATTATCGCGGAAATCGGTTGACCCGAGCCGGGTTATCACGATACATCGCGACCGGTCCGGAGTGTAGCGCAGCCCGGTAGCGCACTTGACTGGGGGTCAAGGGGTCGTCGGTTCGAATCCGGCCACTCCGACCATTTCACAGACGCCTCATCCCCCAATGTGGCGATCCAGCTTTGACTCCGAAGGACCTGGATTTTCCCCGCACCGCTTGCAGCGGCCGCCGCGGAGCCGGGTTCGTGCATTATCGCCCCCTCGCGCATCAGTCTCCATGGTTGCCTAACTGTCCAAAGCCCGTGAATTTCCGGCAGCTTCATCCATGACCCGTGGCGTGTTTCGGGCTGAGCTTGTAGGCGTTGAAGTCAATCTGCGAAATCATCCATAGATCACGTTTTCGCCGCCCGGGGCACAATGAAGGACATCAGCCAGACCAATCCAGGGGGCGGATTCTGGCAACGTATGGACGTCTTCGACGGTTGACCTACCTTTTCGAAATACGTTGCGTCAGACTCGCTGAACGACGGTCAGTGCTTGGCGTTTCCTCGTCAGATCTTCGGCCAAACCCATGCCCAATGTCCGCACCCGTTCGTCCTGGTTGACACGCGACGTCATCCTGCTGTCGTTTTGCAGTTTGTTTGCCGACATCTCGACCGAGATGCTCTACCCGATCCTTCCACTCTTCCTGACCGGAGTTCTTGGGGCGGGTGGCAGCGTAGTCGGATTGATCGACGGTGTCGCGCAGGCGACACAGAACATCGTGCAAGGCTTCTCCGGGTGGGCGTCTGACCGGATGCAGCGCCGCAAGCCCATTGCCCTGGCCGGCTATCTCCTTTCGGCCCTTTCCAAGCCCCTAACCGGACTTGCATCGGCATGGCCGATGGTGCTCGGTGCACGGTTCCTCGATCGTGTCGGCGCCGGCACCCGCTCCGCACCGCGCGATGCACTTATCGCCGCAGCCGCGGCGGAGGAACACCGCGGGAAAGCCTTCGGCCTCGAGGGAGTCGGCGACAATCTAGGCGCCTTTCTCGGGCCACTCATCGCCGTGCTGCTGCTCGGTGCGTTTCGACTCGATATGCGCGTAATCTTCTACCTCACCGTCATCCCGGGCCTGCTCGCCTTCGCCATCGTGCTGTTCGTGCGCGAGGAGCATGTCGATTTCGCCGCTAAGGCCAAGGTTGATATCAGCCTCCGGCGGTTTCCTCGCGCCTACTGGAAGTACCTGATGGCGACTGGCCTGTTCTGCATCGGCAACTCGAGCAACGCCTTCCTTATTCTTGAAACACAGGCCGCGGGTGCCTCGGTTGAGAACACGGTTCTCGTCTATGCCGGGTTCAACCTTGTCGCTGCGTTGGTCTCCTATCCGACGGGCTTTCTGTCCGATCACCTCGGCCGCCGCAATCTTCTGCTCGCTGCGTTCGCAGTGTTCTTTGTCGCTTATGGGGGATTTGCACTCAGCGCCAACGTCTGGATTGTTGCCATTCTGTTTGTTTGTTACGGCGCCTACCAAGGAACCTTCCGCACTGTCGGTAAGGCGCTCGCCGCCGATTTCGTGCCGAGCGAGCTGCGCGCGGGCGGCATCGGCTGGTACAGTTCGCTCGTCGGGCTGACCCAGCTCCTTGCGAGCCTAATCGCAGGCCTTCTTTGGGACCGACTTGGGCACCTAGCCGTATTTATCTACGGAGCTGTCTTCGCCGTGGTTGGTGCTGCGGCAACCCTGATCCTAGTTCCATCGGACAGCCCGAAAAGCACCCGATCCAGCTAGACTGTCGAAACGCACGCTTCATCTAAGCTGGTAGGGCTCGCGTTGTGCAGCGCGCGTAGGCAGCGCAGAGACGAATGCCACACTATGTTCCACCGGGGAGGTGTCGGATGCCTTGCCGTTCAAGCAGCGGCTATTCGGTTCGAGCGGGCTGGTGAAGATGAAAGGTATGCTGCGTCGGTATCCCCGACGCAGCGCTTGCCTCAGGCCAACTATTTGCCCTGCAGGAAATCCATGAACGGTGGGAAGGTGAGGAGTACACCGACGAGGAGCAGCCCAAAAGCGGCGATATTGACCCTGCTCATCGCCACGGTCTTGGTCGCCCAACGACGCGAGAGGATGAACCACGCCACCAGCCAGACGATGATGGCCACGGTCGTCACGCCGGAGAGAGCTCCTGTCGGATTGTAGAAGTTCAGCAAGCCGTTGATGGCCTTCGAGGCATCGCCGGCGAGAGCCAGGATACCGATGGTAGCGCATCCGATGCCTGCGGCGAGAATGGCTGCCCCGCCGGGACCATTGGGTATGGTTTCAGCGATTGTTTCAACGGGTTGGCTTTTGCCGACGACCGGCTTCTGCGAGATGGTCATGGCTGTTCTCCCTTTGGCTGCGCGGCCTGTCGCTGCACTCCTGGTGTTTGAGCTCCTTCCGGTTGCTCTCCTTGTATCAATACGATCGACTGGCCGCCGCGGACGGGAGCGTATTTGTTGAGGAACGCGCCCAGTGCACCGGCTGCGCCCGTGGCGAAGAAGGCCGCGACCGCAAAGGCCAAGACCGAGATGCGCATGTTCCGGTGCTGAATGATCGCTCGTCCGTACTTCATGGTGACATAGGCCACCATGGTCATTGCGATTGGCGCCAGCCAGGCGACATGCTCTTTCCATTCCATGCCGAGAGAATGCCACTCAGATGTTCTTGGGCTCGACAGGAGAAGGCTCCGCGGATACTCCGCAAGATCGGTCACCCCGGCCGGCGGAACAGCGCGATACCACGGATAGACGCCGTAGGCGCCAGAGAACACCGTGAGCCATGAGAGAACCACCATCGCGACAAGCCAAAAGTTGAGCAGCGACTGTTCCCTTGAACTCATTGGCGGCGCCCCTGGGGCTGACATTCTATAGAGACCGGCAATGGCACCGGAAAATGCGAGCATGAAAAGAGCGCCGAAGCCCATTCCATGGAGCACCGTCATTAGATCGCGAGTGGTGATTTCCATCAGAACCTCCGTTGTCATTCGGCATGCGAAGCGCCGGAATGGTCAGAGGCATCAATATTGCTGTTCGATAAGGCAGTCTTTGATTTTGCTCAAATCGGAGTCAGCAAGGCCGTCTTAGACGGGGACGGTGATGGGCACACTGGCTGCCCTGGGCCCCGTGGCTCGTCAGGGCGTATGCCAAGCCGAGCGACCAAGTCGCCGTCAGCGCCCGCCGGATCGTCTCCCGCGACCTGTGACGTGAAGCGATAATGGCGGCTGCGGGGGGCGAAATGTGGATACTCTTCCGAAACGGAAGTCAGCGCTGGCTAATCGGGACGGCGCGTTTTGTCGTGAGCGCAGTTCGGAAGCTTGCGAAAAACCAATCTACACACTCAGTGGACACTCGGACTCCGGATAAGGTTCGAATCCGGCCACTCCGACCATTTTAAAGCAGGGACTTGCCCCCACAAGTCCGCCCCTCATTCTCGAATTGCCCATCCTGCCCGGCTCAACTCAGGATTGGATCCGGCACTAGGCCTGGCACACATCCACCCATTCCGCGCCAACCAGTTCGACCATCCTCTGCGGTGCAATCCGCACCGCGGCGTTGGTGGCGCCGGCGGCGGGTACGACCTCGGCGAATTCGCGCAGCGAGACGTCGCAATAGACCGGCAGCGGCGCCGGCAGGCCGAACGGGCAGACACCGCCCACCGGATGGCTCGTGGCAGCGACAACCTCTTGTGCGTCCAGCATACGCGGCTTGCCGCCGAACTGGTCCTTGAACTTGCGGTTGTCCAGCCTGGCGATGCCGCTGGTCACGACCAGCATGGTGCGCTCGCCGACGCGAAGGCAGATCGTCTTGGCGATCTGCGCCGGCAGGACGCCATGCGCTTCCGCCGCCAGCGTCACCGTCGCCGAACTCGATTGCGTGACAATGACCTCGATATCAGGCGCGTGAGCCGTGAAGAAGGCACCAACGGAGTCCAGGCTCATATCGAAAAACTCACGGTTCAGGCCCGATGCACGGCAGATGCGATCGGCGCGGATTTGGGGGCCGCACGTATGAACACGTGCGATCTGCAAATCGGCAAGCCCGGCTTGCCGGAGAATGCCATCGCGTGAACAAGAAACCCGCCAAGCGGGCCTTGGCGGGTTTCTTGGGCATGCCTGTCGCCGATCTATGCCTGAGGCCGGCCTTGTGCGGCCAGTGTCGGTGCGGCGGAAGCAATGGGAGCGTCCTGGGCCAAACGAAGCGCGGACGCGATACGACGCAGCTTCGCCGGGTCGGCCGCCCGGCCGCTTTCGATGTCCTCGATCTCGTCGACCGAGAGGCCGCAGGTCAGGGAAAGCGCTTCGAGGCTGTATCCGCGCGTTTCCCGCATTGCCCTGAGGGTGTTGTAATCTGGCCCGATCTCGTTGGCTAATGGTTCGGAAAGGGCGTGGTTTTTTGCATTGTTGGGCATTGGCAACTCCGTTGACTGAAAGCATTTGATCAAAATGGATGTTGCCTGAGACGAGCAGGAAGATGCCCTCTCGCCAGCGATTTGCCAAGCGCTGCCACGCCCTGCCCCGATCAAGTTGTTTTGAACGCCCGACCGGCTTTTTGCCCAGCAGTTTCGCCCCACCCGTTCGTTATCTCGACGTCGCTGGCGTGAAACCATCGCTTTCCGCCAGCCTTTCCCAAAAGGATACCCCCATGAACCTCAAGACATCCCTCTTCGTGCTCGGCACGATTTCCATGCTTTCCGGCGTCGGCGTGGCCAGCGCGCAGGCAGCTGACGCAGTGCGCGTGCGCGGCACGGTGGTCAGTTTCGAGCCGTCGCTGCTCGCCGTGAAAACCCGTCAGGGCGATGCCGCCGCGGCCAAACTGAAAGACGGCTGGAAGATTTCAGGCGTTGCCAACGCGTCGGTAAAGGACATCAAGCAGGGCGATTTCCTCGGCATCGCCTCTGTCTCCAAGGCCGACGGCGGCAGCGGCGCTCTGGAAGTGGTGATCTTTCCCGCAGCCCTGAAAGGCACTGGCGAGGGGGACCGCCCCTGGGACCTGGAGCCGAACAGCCGCATGACCAACGGCACCGTCGCCGACGTCACCGACATAAACGGGCGGGCCGTGACGCTGACCTATGACAATGGGCAGACGAAGAAGATCTCCATACCCGACGGCACGCCCGTCGTCACCTTCGCGCCGGCCGCGCCGACCGATCTCAAGCCAAGCGCGACGGTCTTCGTTCCCGCGCATCGCGAGGCTGACGGCACGCTCAGCGCCAGCCGCGTCGTTGTGGGCAACAATGGCGTGATCCCGCCGATGTAAGCCAAACAGCCGGCTTTCGACCCTGGCGATGACGGAGCAGGAAGCCAGTTTCCTCCGAAACAGTTCAGAAACAAGATTCTACAATCGGGAAATACTGACGAAAAAATTCAGGAGCGTAATTCCATTCGCGGCGGTCGGGATATCGGCCCGATTGATACCTGCCTGCGAAGAAAGGAAACGATCCATGAAGAAGTCCCTCCTCTCGGCCATCGGGCTTGCAGTTGCCCTCGTTTTCACGGCGCCGGTCATCGGTGCGACGAGCGCGGATGCGGCCATGATGGCAAAGCATCATCATCGCCACCACCATCATCGCTACCACCATCGCTACCACCATCGCCATCATCACCATCACATGAAGAAGGTTGTGAAGAAGGCATACTGAGCGTACCAGACTGCCAACGAGAAGACCGCCTTGGCTCATTGTTCAGGGCTGGTCTTCTCTTGGTCGTACAATGCCAAGCCGACATGAATGGACCTATCGATTTTCGCCGAATGACAGCGCGGGCGGGATTTCTGGCGCCAATTGCCGATACCGCGACGACAGACGAAATCTTTCACGCGACGCCAAATCGCGATACGGCAAGGATATTTCCGAGCGGCATGCTGCGCCGGATCAGGCTTCGCCAACAGGCCAGGTATCCCCGATGACGGCCAAGGCCTATCTTTCCCGGACAGACCGCGTTGTCCTGTCGGTCGCGCGATTGTGGCTGACGCTGCGCCACCCTGTCCTCGTCGTACGATTTGTCATGAAACTGGGCTATCTGCCCAATACCGCCGTACCCAGCCGCTACCATGAGCTGTTGCTCTGGCGAAAAATCCTCGATCGCAACCCGCTGTTCGTGACGCTGACCGACAAGCTCGCGGCCAAGGTCCATATCCGGGACGCCTGTCCCGAGATCGCAATGCCAAAGACGCTTTGGTCCGGGCGCGACGCCACGGACATCCCACCGGGCCTGCTCGTTGGAGACGTCATGGTCAAGGCAAACCATGGCTGCGCAATGAACATATTCGTCTCCGACGGAGAACCAGATCGCACTGCCATCGTGCGCAAGGCGAGCCGCTGGCTCAAAAAGCGTTACGGCCGGCGCAATGGCGAATGGGCCTATTGGCCTGTCGCACCGACTGTTTTCGTGGAGGAGCGGCTGGCGCTCAGCGGCGGGACGATCGCCACTGACATCAAGGTCCATGTCTGCAGCGGGGTGATATGCCATGTCTGGGTGGAGGATAAGCACGCCAAGCGTTCGCTGCTGTTCGACCGGGAAGCCAATCCGTTGCCCGGCCGCGATCCGGACTATCCCGGCGAGGATCAGGTCTTGCCTGTCAATGCGCGGCTCATCGCCCATGTCCGCCAGGCGATCTCGATCGCGCCCGCTATAGCCGGCGACCTCGATTATGTCAGGATCGATTTCCTGGTCACCGACGAGCATCTCCATGCCGGCGAGATCACCGTCTACTCGGCCGCCGGATATGGCACATGGACAAACCCGACGATCGCCGCGGAAATCGAGCGGCTGTGGCGGCTCGATCAATCCGCCTTCCTGCGCCGGCCGCACGCCGGTGTCGTGCGCCTCTATGCCGACGCGCTTCGCGCCAGATGCCGACGCGGCACGACAAATCGCTGATATGAATGGGAATGGCGGCCGGCCTGGAAAAGCGAGCCGCCATTTCTCTCTAGATTTGTCCTGGAGTAGCAGTCAGCGCCGGCCGAGCAGCAGGCTGGCGACTAGGCCGAGCACGACAAGGCCGACCGCGGCGGCCGCGGCCGGATGGTCGCGTGCCGATTTCTCGATCACCCTGCCCTGTTTGCGGATTGCCGGCATGGCATCGCGCAGGCGCTCCGCAAGATCCGAATACGCATCAAGAGCGGCATCACGGCCGTCTTCATAATAAGCGCCACCTCGCTTTGACACTGCCTTGCGCAACGCCGCGAGTTCCCTCGAGAGAGCCGCGACCTGCTTTTCCAGGTCGATGTCCGAAAGGGTCGAATATGATACCATCATCCGTTTCCTTGCTTCGCAGAAGGAAACGTAACGCCTCACCCGACCGCCGGTTCCGGTTTTCGGGACGTCGAAGCCACTCGCGGTCAGCGCACCTGGTCAAGCAGGCGCTTGCATTCCAGGAGGTCGAACAACGCCTCCTGCAGCAGCGCGCGATTGTCACGCGAGAGTTTCGACGCATCCGGCGCAACCGGACCTTCCTCGTCGCTCTTGCCCAGGCCGAAAAAGCGGCGGCTGGGCTTGACCCTTGGCTGGCCAACCAGTTCGTCATCTCCCCCGCGCGGCTGGGCTGCCGGCGTCAGTGGCACCTGATCGGCCTGCTTGCGCTGCGAAATCGCCTCGACGGCGGCCATGTCGCCATTGCCGATGGCGACCAGGAAATGATTGCCGTTTTCGCGCAGCAGCTTCTGCACGCCCTTGATGGTGTAGCCCTGGTCATAGAGCATATGCCGGATGCCCTTGATCAGTTCGACATCCTGCGGCCGGTAGTAGCGACGGCCGCCGCCGCGCTTCATCGGCTTGATCTGATTGAAGCGCGTCTCCCAGAAACGCAGCACATGCTGTGGCAGGTCGAGGTCTTCCGCGACCTCACTGATGGTGCGGAAGGCGTCAGGGCTCTTGTCCATGGGCGAAATCCTCACGCTGGAGCGTGGCCCGGAACGGTCTTCAGACGAGATCACGCTCAACGAAGAGAAGAGCTTGTTCCGCCATCGCGGAATCGATCATACGCCAGAACACCAATCCGGCCATACCGCCGAATCGGGCCTTATTTCAGCGGTTTGTGAAGCAATATTCAAGCCCGCCGTCATCGCGGCACCGGTTTTCAACCGTGCAATGAGGACTATTTGCCGCCCTTGGCCTTGCTGTTCTGGTGAGAACGCAAGATTCGGCTCTTCAACACGTTGGACGATTTGAAGGTCATCACCCGACGCGGCAGGATCGGCACTTCCTCGCCGGTCTTGGGATTGCGCCCGATCCGCTCATTCTTGGAACGGACATGAAACGTCGCGAAGGACGACAGCTTCACCGTCTCGCCGCGCACGATCGCTTCACAGATCTCGTCAAGTACCGCCTCGACGAGTTCGGCGGATTCAGTGCGCGACAGACCGACCTTCCGGTAGACGGCCTCGGCCAGGTCGGCGCGCGTAAGTGTTTTTCCCCCCATGCGACCGTCCCATCAGTTCAAACATAAAATCGGCACAACAACAGCAGAGCCTAAGTAATTGATCCGGCAAGGTCAAGGACCGAAACCGGACCGTTCTCCACTTACCAGCGAACCAGAACGGCGCCCCAGGTGAAGCCGCCGCCCATCGCCTCCAGGAGCACCAGGTCACCCTTCTTGATGCGGCCGTCGGCGACGGCCACCGACAGCGCCAGCGGTACGGAAGCAGCCGAGGTGTTACCGTGCAAATCGACGGTCACCACCACCTTTTGCTCTGCTATCCCAAGCTTTTTTGCTGAAGCGTCAATAATCCGTTTATTGGCCTGGTGTGGCACGAACCAGTCAAGATCGTCGGCGGTAATGCCAGCGGCCGAGAAGGTCGTCTCGATGACATCGGTGATCATGCCGACCGCGTGCTTGAAGACCTCACGGCCTTCCATGCGCAGATGGCCGACCGTTCCCGTCGTCGACGGCCCGCCATCGACGAAAAGCTTCTCCCTGTGCGCGCCGTCGGAACGCAGGCTGGCCGCCAGGACGCCTCGGTCGGCGATCTTGCCGGCCCCCTCGCCCGCTTCCAGAACGACCGCGCCGGCGCCGTCGCCAAACAGCACGCAGGTCGAGCGATCGCTCCAGTCGAGGATGCGCGAAAAGGTCTCCGAGCCGATCACCAGCACCCGCTTTGCCAGGCCGCCGCGGATATAGAGGTCGGCTGTCGTCACCGCATAGACGAAGCCTGAGCATACCGCCTGCAAGTCGAAGGCAAAACCGTGCTGCATGCCGAGCCGGTTCTGGATCTCGACAGCGGTAGCGGGGAACGTGTTGTTGGGCGTCGAGGTCGCCAGCACGATCAGATCGATATCGTCCGGGGTCAATCCGGCATCGGCAAGCGCGGCGCGCGCCGCGGCCTCGCCCAGGGAGGCCGTCGTCTCGTCATCGGCCGCGATATGGCGCTGGCGGATTCCGGTGCGCTGGGCGATCCACTCGTCGGAGGTCTCGACCATGCCTTCAAAATCGGCATTCTTCATGATGCGGCGGGGCAGCGCGGCGCCCGTGCCGCGCACAACTGATCTGATCAAAATTCTTTCCTATTCCTTTGCGTCGGTAACGACGTCGGATTTCCTAGCTGTCAGGGCATGCGGGTTGCGCGCATGAAACAGATCGAGGTCGGCCTCGATGCGGTCGAGCAGATTGTTGCGCACCATATCGTAGCCGAGTTCGATCGCCGCGGCGAAACCGTCCGAATCGGCGCCGCCGTGGCTTTTGACGACGATGCCGTTCAGCCCCAGGAACACGCCGCCGTTGGAGCGGCCGACATCCATCTTTTCGCGCAGGCGGTCGAAGGCGCCCTTGGCGAAGACATAGCCGATCTTGGCCATCAGCGTGCGGCTCATCGCGGCGCGCAGATAGCCAGCTATCTGGCGCGCGGTGCCTTCCGCCGTCTTCAGCGCGATGTTGCCGGCGAAGCCTTCCGTCACCACGACGTCGACCGTGCCCTTGCCGATGTCGTCGCCTTCGACAAAGCCATGGTAGTTCATCGAGGCCATGTTGGCCTCGCGCAACATGCGTCCCGCTTCCTTGACCTCTTCCTGGCCCTTGATCTCTTCCACGCCGACATTGAGCAGGCCGACCGTGGGCCGGGCGACGCCGAATACGGAACGCGCCATGCCGGTGCCGAGAATGGCAAAGTCGATGAGCTGGTGCGCGTCGGCGCCAATGGTGGCGCCCACGTCCAGAACCACACTCTCGCCACGCAATGTCGGCCACAATGCCGCAATCGCCGGACGTTCGATCGTGGCCATGGTGCGCAGGCAGAATTTCGACATCGCCATCAGCGCGCCGGTGTTGCCTGCGGAGATGCATGCATCCGCGGCGCCCGACTTGACCGCCTCGACCGCCTTCCACATCGACGACTTCCAGCGGCCATGGCGCAGCGCCTGGCTCGGTTTGTCGTCCATCCTGACCGCGATCTCGCAGTGGAAGAACTCGCTGACCTCGGCCAATTTGGGAAACTTGGCCAGTTCCGGGCGCACCAGTTCCTCACGTCCATAGACGACGAAGCGGATGTCGGGACGGCGGGTCGCGACCGTCATGAGCGCTGGAATGACCACGGTTGGTCCGTGATCGCCGCCCATAGCATCGATGGAAATCCTGATCACGCGGTATTCATCTCACGGTTAGGCGGCAAGTCGTTTTAGCGATCGCAAAGGTTCGGCGAAAATAGCGGTTTTAGGCTGTCGCACAACCGACTTTTCCGTCGCGGGCGAGGTTTTCAGGATTTTCCCAGCAAGGATCGTAGTTTTTGCTGAAATTCATTCTCGGCCGATCCGGTGTCGTCACCGGCACCAAGCGACGCGCCTGGCTTGCGTGGATAGGGGTCGATCGCCAATCCGAAGAACTGTTCGGCAAGCGCCCCGACATCGATGATGTCGCCCGAAAATGTCTCGGGACTGTCGGGCCCGTCCGCGTCGAGCAGGATCTCGCCGCCGCCTTCGAATCCCTGCCGCCCGAGCTTGGAATCCTCGGGCAAGAGCAGTGCCTCGACCGGCTCATCGATATGCGCCTGGACGGGGTCGAGCGTGACGATGCAGGCCTGGGTTATGTCCGCCTCGACACGGCCGCTGACCTTGACGCCATTGCGCTTCCACGACGCTACGAGCAGTTCGGCGCGATAGGCTTCGACCGACAGCAGCCCGTGCGCCTCGGCGAGTGCCGCGCGCTGGGCAGCGTCAGCCTCGATCACCACGGGCAGCCCCTTCTGCGGCAGCCGGGCGACATTGGCGAAAAAGGATACCGGACTTTGCATATCGGCGTGTTTCATCGATCAGCCTCCGTTGGCTTCTGGAAATGCCACAGTGCCGGCAACGATCGATTCGGTCGGCTGCGCGCTCAGTTGCCGGCTGGCGCCGGCGACATACCCGGCCAAACGCGATGCTTCCGGCCAGGCGTCGGCGTCGGGACGGACGTTACGGGCAAGTGCCGCGGTCAGACCGTCATGATCGTTTCGTTCCAGCGCATCATCATAGGCGGCGGTGCGGCCATAGAACATCTTCGCCAGTTTCTTCATGCGTTTTGGCACGCCGACATCGCCAATGCCCAGTTCCCGCAAGGAATGGTCGACGTCGAGGAAGAACTCGTCGATCAGCACCTGTGCGATCTCCTGTGCTACACCGTCCTCGCCGCGCATGCGGTGCTGGACCAGGAACATGTGCAGCGAAAGCATCTCGAAACGGCCAAGTGGCGTGTCCGGCACATTCCAGTGGGAATAAAAAACAGTCTGCCGCGCCGCCGCCACGATTTGTGCGTAAAGCGCCTCGGTGATGGCGCGGTTGGCGTGGCGTTCGCGGCCAAAAAGGCGCTGGAACATGGGGATGGTCTCCGGGGACCGTTTGTTGAATTGGCCTTGTTGCATCGGCAAGCAAGCTGGTTTACCGGTTTTGCGGCCCAGCGCAAGTTGCGGCGATGGAATGGAGAATTGTTGTTGCGCGCGCTGAATTTCAAGTCGACTTTCATTTCGAGGCATGCCGGTGCGATCTCTTTGCTGGCTATCGTGGCGGCGCTGTCTGCCTGCCACACCAATAAGATGATCGGCGACCTCAATCCGAGCGAGACGTTCACGCAAGGCTATGTCCTCGATCAGCAGGCGATCGATTCGGTGCCGGTCGGTTCCAGCCGCGAGCAGGTGCTTCTGGCGCTCGGCACGCCGTCGACCACGGCGACTTTCGACAACGAGGCGTTTTACTATATCTCGCAGACGCGCAAGCGCTACGTCGCCTTCGACAAGCCGAGGCTGGTCGACCAGAAGGTGCTGGCGGTTTATTTCGGCCCGGACAGCCGCGTCACCCAGATCGCCAATTACGGCTTGAAGGACGGCAAGATTTTCGACTTCATTTCGCGCACCACACCGACCGGCGGCAAGGACCAGAACTTCCTCAGCCAGATCATCAACGGTGCCAGCAAGCTGGCGCCCGGCATTCCCGGCGGCGGCACCCCCTAATCGCCAGGATTCCTGCTTCCCTAGATCCTGCTTCCCCGACTTGGGGAACAGAAATGTCTCAGGCGACCGAAAACCCGCGAGGATCGCTCCTCGCGGGTTTTTGATTTTAAGTCCTGGTCTCAGCCGTGCGCGAGCACGGCCAGCAGCAGCAAGGCCACGATGTTGGTGATCTTGATCGCCGGGTTGACTGCCGGGCCGGCGGTGTCCTTGTAGGGATCGCCGACCGTATCGCCGGTCACCGAAGCCTTGTGCGCCTCGGAACCCTTCAGGTGCTTGGCGCCGTCCTTGTCGGTGAAACCGTCCTCGAACGACTTCTTGGCGTTGTCCCAGGCGCCACCGCCCGAGGTCATCGAAATCGCGACGAACAGGCCATTGACGATGACGCCGAGGAGCGAGGCGCCAAGCGCCGCAAAGGCGGACGCCTTCGACCCCGAGATCAGCAGCACGCCGAAATAGACGACGAGCGGCGCCAGCACCGGCAGCAGCGACGGGATGATCATCTCCCGGATTGCCGCCCTGGTCAGGAGGTCGACGGCACGCGCATAGTTCGGCTTCGAGGTGCCGGCCATGATGCCCGGATCCTCGCGGAACTGCTTACGCACTTCCTCGACGATGGCGCCCGCCGCGCGGCCGACGGCCGTCATGGCGATGCCGCCGAACAGGTAGGGTATGAGGCCGCCGAAGATCAGGCCGGCGACGACGTAAGGGTTGGAGAGATCGAACGAGATTTCGCCCATGCCCTGGAAGTAGGGATATTTGTCGCCATTGGCGGCAAAGAACTTCAGGTCGTTCGAATAGGCCGCGAACAGCACCAGCGCGCCGAGGCCGGCCGAACCGATGGCGTAACCCTTGGTCACCGCCTTGGTGGTGTTGCCGACCGCGTCGAGCGCGTCGGTGGAGTGACGCACTTCCTTGGGCAGGCCCGCCATCTCGGCGATGCCGCCGGCATTGTCGGTTACCGGGCCGAAGGCATCGAGCGCCACGATCATGCCGGCGAGGCCGAGCATGGTGGTGACGGCGATCGCCGTGCCGAACAAGCCGCCGAGCTGGTAGGTGGCGATGATGCCGCCGACGATGACGATTGCCGGAAGCGCCGTCGATTCCAGCGAGACCGCGAGGCCCTGGATGACGTTGGTGCCGTGGCCGGTTACCGACGCCTGGGCGATCGAGTTGACGGGGCGCTTGTTGGTGCCGGTGTAGTATTCGGTGATGACGACGATGAGACCGGTCACCACAAGGCCGATAAGGCCGCAGATGAACAGGTTCTTGCCGGTGATGGTGATGCCGGCGACGGTGCCGACCTCGCCCCAGCCTAGCGTGGCCGAAGTGGCGACGCCGAGGCCAACGACCGACAGCAGGCCGGTCACGATCAGGCCCTTGTAGAGCGCGCCCATGATCGAGCCGTTGGAGCCGAGCTTGACGAAGAAGGTGCCGACGATCGAGGTCAGGATGCAAGCGCCGCAGATGGCGAGCGGATACAGCATCGCCGCACCGAGGACGGCGGTGCCGCCGAAGAAGATGGCGGCGAGTACCATGGTGGCGACGACCGTCACCGCATAGGTTTCGAACAGGTCGGCGGCCATACCGGCGCAGTCGCCGACATTGTCGCCGACATTGTCGGCGATGGTGGCCGGGTTGCGTGGATCATCCTCCGGAATACCGGCTTCGACCTTGCCGACCAGATCGCCGCCGACATCGGCCCCCTTGGTGAAAATGCCGCCGCCGAGGCGGGCGAAGATCGAGATCAGCGAAGCACCGAAGCCGAGCGAGACCAGCGAGTCGATGACGATGCGGTCGTTAGGCTGGAGACCGAGGAAATGAGTGAGGATGAGGTAGTAGATCGAAACGCCAAGCAGGGCCAGGCCGGCAACCAGCATGCCAGTGATGGCGCCCGACTTGAAGGCGATGTCGAGGCCGGCGGCGAGGCTGTTGGAAGCCGCTTGTGCGGTGCGCACATTGGCTCGCACCGAAACATGCATGCCGATGAAGCCGGCTGCGCCCGACAGAACGGCACCGATCAGGAAGCCGACGGCGGCGGTGATCGACAGCAGCCACCAGGCGAGCAGGAGCACGACCACGCCGACGATGGCGATGGTGCTGTACTGGCGCGCCAGATAGGCCTGCGCGCCTTCGCGAATGGCGGCGGAGATTTCCTGCATGCGTGCGTTGCCCTGGTCGGCCGCAAGGACCGAACGTGTCGCCCATATGGCGTAAAGGACAGAAAGCAAGCCGCAGGCGATGACGGCGGAAATTATGGTCATTGCCGGGTTTTCCTCGATTGTTGGCCCAAAAGAACCCCTCCCTGGGCCGTTGAGACAAAGACGGAATCCCGTGCATGGAATCCCCCTCTTCGCATCGGTGTATGCGAAACAGGGCTGCGAACGTCAAGATATTGTTCGGTTTTTGCCCGGCTTTCGCCGCATTGCTTCGTGCAAACCGATTAAATTCGGATCACAACCCGTGCCCGACATAGAACGGCTTGCCGCCGCCCTGAAAGCGCTGGCGCTCGGTACCCAGCCACAACGCCACCTCATCGTCCGTCGGCGCGGTCAAATCAGGCGGAGTGCCCCTGAACACCACCGTCTTGTCAAACTTCGACGCCTTGAACAGCTTGGGAGTGGAGTGTTCGCCATGCATGCCGATGTAGCGGGCGTGACAGGCGAAGGTGGTAACCCGCACCGCGCCACGTTCGGCGCACGCTATCCAGCGGGCGGCATCTTGACTGGTGATCTCATTCTTCCAGCCGCGTCCGGAATAGAAAGCCTTGATCGCTTCGTGATCGCGCCTGGAATAGTCGCAATCGCCGACCAGTTCGAGATATTGCTTGCGAAAAGGCCGCTCGGCCAGCCAGGCGGATCGGGTGAGCGCGGCGCCCCAGTTCTCGTGCATCGGGATGAGGTCGTGTGCTCGGCGCCGCTGGCTGCGCCGGCCGGCCCAGAGATCGCCATAGGCCGCGACATAGGCGATGCGCTGGTCTTGCTCGGCGAGATCGAGGAGTTGCCCGACAACGCCGAGATAGTTGGGCGAAAGCAGCAGATCATCCTCGAGAAACAGCGCCTTCTCTGCCCGCGAATCCTCGAACAGGTAACGCTCGGCGCGCTCATAATTCAGCGCGATGCCGAGGTTTTCCGGCGCCTCGACTACCTCCCCCCACGGGATGATCCGGCGAAAGGCGGCAACGCACTGAGCAATCAGTTCGGCATTGCCCTTCTGGCGGCCGCTCCAGCGGTTCCAGCCGCCATCCTGAAACAGCACCACCCTGTCCCGCTCTGCGATCTGCGGGCGAAGGCTGTAGAGCACCTGGCGCAGATAGCCCGGCCTGTCGAACGACAAGATCGCAATCGGGAAGCCGACTGGCCGCGCCGGCCTTGCCTCACCGGAGCGCCAAAGCCTGCGACCGAGGCCTGATAGCCAATCCATCTTCCTGCCTCACCTGGTGCCGTTGAGCCTGCGCCTTGCACTCACCTTGGTTGAACAAGCGTTGCGATTTTCAAGACAATGGCAAGAGCCTTGAGAAGTCGGCGCCCCCCTGGCGGCAATTCTCGACCACTTTGCCCTGCCAACGCGCGCTGACAGCTATTCCGCCTCACGCCCCATCCGGCGCGCCGCGTAGCGCTCGACCGCGGATAGTCCGTCATAGATCAGCACGGCAAGTGCCGCGACGATCAAACCGCCCTGCAAGATGAAGGCCAGATTGTTCGACAGCAGCCCAGCGATGATCACCTCGCCGAGCGTCCTGGCGGCCACCGTGGAGCCGATGGTGGCGGTGGCCAGGCTGATCACCACCGACAGCCTGATGCCGCCAAGGATGATCGGCGCGCTGAGCGGCAGTTCGACCTTGGTGAGCCTTTGCCAGCCGGTCATGCCCGCGCCGCGCGCCGCCTCGACGACATTGGCCGGCAGCGTCGTCAGTCCGGTGAGCGCGTTCTCGAAGATCGGCAGCAGGCCGTAGAGAAACAGCGCGATCAGCGTCGGCTTCTCGCCGAAGCCGACCGCCGGCACGGCGAGCGCCAGCACCGCCACCGGCGGAAAGGTCTGGCCGATATTGACCAGGCTGCGCGACAGCGGCAGGAATTCTGCGCCTGCGGGCCGGGTGACGAGGATGGCAAGCGCCACGGCGACGATGGTGGCCGCGACGGTCGCGATCAACACGGTACGCAGATGCAGCAGCGTCAGCGTCAGCAGGCTGCCTTGGTTGTAGATCGCGGGAGCGTTGTTTTCGGTCAGCGGCTTCAGCAACGGCTCGAACCAACCCGGGCTGGTGATGAAAGCAACAAGCAACACCACCAGCGCAAGCCTGAGCAACAGAGGCAGCCAGGCTTTCATGCCGGCCTCGCCGCCCGCTTGACCAGGCCATCCACGGTGACGCGGCCGATCGGCTTGCCGTCCGAGCCCTTCACCGGCAGCGCCGGCCTGCCGGACCAGAGAAGTTCCGCAAGCGCGTCACGCTGGCTGGCGTCGCCGGGGATCGCTTCGCCTTCGGCTCCGCCCTGCTCCACGGCGTCACGCACCCGACCGAGCGACAACAGCCTGAATGGCCTTTCACTGGCGCCGACCAACGTCTCGACAAAGGCGTTGGCCGGCTTCGCCAGGACCTCCGCCGGCCTTGCATATTGCACGAGTTTGCCGGCATCCATCACCGCGATCCTGTCGCCCATGTGCACGGCCTCCTCCATGTCATGGGTGACGAGGATGATGGTGGTGCCGAAGCGCTTCTGGATCGCCAGCAAATCCTCCTGCGCCTTGGTGCGGATGATCGGGTCGAGCGCGCCGAACGGCTCATCCATCAAAAGCACGTTGGGTTCGGCGGCAAGCGCGCGGGCCACGCCGACGCGCTGCTGCTGGCCGCCGGAGAGTTCGTGCGGGTAGCGCGGCCCGAATTCCAGGGGATCGAGCTGGTAGAGCGTCATCAGTTCATCGACGCGGGCCTTGATGCGACCTTTGTCCCAGCCAAGCAGCACCGGCACGGTGGCGATGTTCTGCGCCACGGTGCGATGCGGAAACAGGCCGTGGCCCTGGATGGCGTAGCCGATGCTGCGGCGCAGTTCGTAACCGGGCACCGATCGATTGTCGGCGCCGTCGAGCTTGATGGTGCCTGATGTCGGTTCGACCAGCCGGTTGATCATGCGCAGCAGCGTCGTCTTGCCGGAGCCCGAGGTGCCGACGATGACGGCGATGGTCCGTGGCTCGATGATCATCGAAACGTTGTCGACGACCGTCGTCGCGTCATAGCGCTTGGTGATGCCTTCGATCTCGATCATGCCGTTTCAACCCTGCGCTTGGTGGCGGTCATTTCGATCACCGCGTCGAGAATGATGGCGGCGGCGAAAGCCAGCGCCACGGTCGGCACGGCGCCGAGCAGCACCAGGTCCATCGCCGTCTGGCCGACGCCCTGGAACACGAACACGCCAAAACCGCCACCGCCGATCAGCGCGGCGATGGTCGCAAGGCCGATGTTCTGCACCAGGACGATGCGGATGCCGGTGAGGATCACCGGAAAGGCCAGCGGAAACTCGACACCGAACAGGCGCTCGCGGTCGGTCATGCCCATGCCTCGCGCCGCATCGTTGGCGGCACGCGGCACGCCGGCAAGGCCGACCACGGTGTTGGCCACCACCGGCAGCAGCGAATAGAGAAACAGCGCGACGAAGGCGGGCGCCGTGCCGATGCCCCTGATGCCGAGCGCGGCGGCTCCCGGCACGTGGGTTGCGACCCAGCCGAGCGGCGCGATCAGCAGGCCGAACAACGCGATCGAAGGAATGGTCTGGATGATGTTCAAGACGTTGAGGACGCCGGCCCGCAGGCTCTCGACGCGGTGGCACAGGATGCCGAGCGGCAAGCCGACGATCACGGCGGCAAGCAGCGAGCCGAGCGCCAGGGTCACGTGTTTGGAGCCTTCGGCCCAAAAACTGTCGGCGCGGTTGAAATACTCCTTGAGGATCGAGAGGCTGTCCCAGCGTCCCGAAATCAGCAGCAAGCCGATGGCCAGCGCCGCAACGACAAGCACGCCGACGCGCGCCCAAGGCGACAGGTTGAGCCGGGTCAATACGTCGGCGAGCAAAAGCGTGAAGGCGAAGATGAGAATCCAGAAGCCGGAAGCTGGCGAGACCCGGGCAAAGCTATTTCCGGCCGGAGTGAGGAACGTGCCGGCGACACCGATGAGCAGCGCAAGCGCGACAAGCGCGATCGCGCTGGCTGCAAGGCGCAAGATGAGCGGCGTCCTGAACAGGGCGACAAGGGCAGCGAGGACGAGGATAGCCAAAAGCAGCGGACCGGTCGTTACCGGCAGCGCTTCGAGGATCGAGCGTGCCTGGCCGGGAACGATGCGGTTGGCGCGGAAGGTGGCGAATGGTGCCGCGAAAGCCGCATAGGCAGCAATCACGGCGATGACCACGCCGAGCTTGTCGAAACGCGGGGTCATAAGGCGCGTTTGCGCGAGGCGCCCCCCTCTGTCCTGCCGGACATCTCCCCCTCAAGGGGGGAGATCGGATGTCGTGACGGCCTTCGCCGATCTTCGGCGCTGTAAAAAGAAGCGAGGCGCACAAACTGCCAATCTCCCCCCTTGAGGGGGAGATGTCCGGCAGGACAGAGGGGGGCGCCTCGCACTGACGTCACTTATCGACGCGTAGCTATTTCAAAAACCCGTTCTTCTTCAAAAAGTCCTCGGCGACGCCCTTGGCCGGCTCGCCGCCGACCTGCACGCGCCCATTGAGCTCCTGCAGCGTGACGAGGTCGAGCTTGGCGAAGACCGGCTTCAGCAGAGTCTCGATCTCCGGGTGCTCCTTCAGCACGGATTCGCGGATGATCGGCGCCGGCTGGTAGACCGGCTGCACGCCCTTGTCGTCGGTCAACACGACGAGGCCCGATGGCGCGATGCCGCCATCGGTGCCGTAGACCATGGCGGCGTTGGCGCCGCTGGTCTGGTTGGCGGCCGCGGCGATGGTCGCTGCCGTATCGCCACCCGAAAGGGTGATCAGCTGGTCCGGCTTCAGCGTGAAGCCATAAGTGGTCTGGAAGGCCGGCAGGGCTGCGGCCGAATTGACGAACTCGGCCGAGGCCGCCAGCACAATCTTGCCGCCGCCGGCGACATATTTGCCGAAATCGGACAGCGTGGCGAGCTTGTTGGTTTCGGCGACTTCCTTGCGCAGGGCGATCGCCCAGGTGTTGTTGGCCGGCGCCGGCGACAGCCAGACGATCTTGTTGGCGTCGTAGTCGAGCTTCTTGGCCGTCTCATAGGCCTTGGCCGCATCCTTCCAAACGGGGTCATCGGCCTTCTCGAAGAAGAAGGCCGCATTACCGGTGTATTCGGGATAGATGTCGATCTCGCCGGCGATGATCGCCTTGCGCACTACCGGCGTGCCGCCGAGTTGGATGCGGTCCGTGGTCTTGATGTTGTTGGCGTTGAGGACGAGCTGGATGATGTTGCCGAGCACGCCACCCTCGGTGTCGATCTTCGAGGAAACGACGACCTGAGCACTCGCGGAAACGGCTGACAGGCTCAGCGCGACAGCGGCGCCGACCAGATGCTTGATCGAAAACATTGTGAAATCCCTTGCTGTGAACCGGAATGCGGTGGGCGCATATGAGCATGGCTTCAACGGCCAGTCGGGGCATACGGTTTCATAAGAAAGGGGATCAGCACAATATTTTTGTTCCAGACGCGCCGATTTCGGCGCGGCGGCAACAGCGGGCTGGCGATCGGCCGCCTTCCGGCGGATAATGCCCCGAGGGTGCGGGCGGCAAACACGGAGAGCGTGTCATGGCCATACACAAGGTCGGTTATCTCATCGGCAGCCTTGCCCGGGAATCCATCAACCGCAAGCTCGCGAAGGCGCTCGTTCAACTTGCCCCCCCAGAACTCGAAATGACGGAAATCGGCTTCAAGGATCTGCCGCTCTACAGCTACGACTATGACGCCAATTTCCCACCAGCCGCCCAAGCTTTCAAAAAGGCGATCGCCTCCGTTCAGGCCGTGCTGTTCGTCACCCCGGAGTATAACCGCTCGATCCCCGGCGGACTGAAGAACGCAATCGACTGGGCCAGTCGCCCCTACGGCAAGAATTCATTCGCGCGCAAACCGTCCGCCGTCATCGGAACATCGCCGGGGGCCATCGCGACCGCCGTCGCCCAACAAAGCCTGCGCAGCGTTCTGGGTTTCTGCAACTCGCCACAGATGAATGCGCCCGAAGCCTATATCCAGTTCACGCCGGGGCTGATCACGGATGAGGGCGAGGTGACGGTTGAATCCACCAAGGACTTCCTGCGCAACTATATGGCTGAGTTCCATATGTTCATAGCGCGGGTGCTTCAGGTCCTGCCGCCGGACGCATAACTTTCAAATCGGCGTCAAGCCGGTCGCAAGCTCGTTATCTTCAGCGCGCCGAGTGCCACGAAGCAGAGGGCGGCGACCGGAAAGATCATCCAGTTCAGCATCGTCCAGCCCCAGGCGTTGTAGACCATGCCCGACATCAGCGACGCGCAGGCGACGGAGCCGAACAGGACGAAGTCGTGGAAGCCCTGCACCTTGCCCTTTTCGGAAGGGTGGTAGCTGGCCGCCACCATGGCGGTGGCGCCGATGAAGGCGAAATTCCAGCCGAGGCCGAGCAGGATAAGCGCTGCCCAGAATTGCCACAGCGCCAGGCCCGACAGTGCAACGACGGCACAGCCGGTCAGCAACAGCAGGCCGATGGCGACAATGCGCTCGGCGCCGAAGCGATGGATCAGCGAGCCAGTGAAGAAGCTTGGCCCGAACATCGCCATGACATGCCAGGAGATGCCCAGCGTCGCATCGTCCTCGGACAGGCCGCAGCCGACCATGGCGAGCGGCGCGCCGGTCATGACGAAACTCATCAGCGCGTAGCTGCCGACGGCGCAGAAGAGCGCCGCGACGAAACGCGGCTTTGTGACGATTTCGGAAAGGGGTCTGGCATCGCCGTCGGCAACGTCCACCACCTTGCTCGCGGCCTTCGCCGGCAAGCGCAGGAACGACAGGATGATGGCGCCGGCCGCCGCCAGCGGCAGGATCGAGGCGAAAGAACCGGCAAACATGACAGGCGCGAACAATTCGCGGGTGAAGATGACGATCTGAGGCCCGAGAATGGCGGTGATGATGCCGCCGGCGAGCACGAAGGAGATGGCGCGCGCCTTGAACGCCGGCGGTGCGTTGTCGGCAGCGGCAAAACGGAACTGCTGGACGAAGGCGCCGCCGACGCCGATGACGAGCAATGCGAACGCGAACAGCCAGAAGCTGCCGTGGAACAACGCCAGGGTGGCGACCAGCCCGCCGAGCGCGGTGACGACGGTTCCGGTCATGAAGCCGCCCCGCTGGCCGAGCCATCGGATGATGGCCGCAGCCGGCAAGGCGCCGAGCGCCACGCCGAGATTGAAGCCAGTGATGGGCGCCGTCGCCAGGGATTTGTCGGCGCCGAGCAGATACTGCCCAGCCAGCGCGCCCATGGAGATGGCTATGGGAGCCGCCGAGCCAATGATCGCCTGCGAGGCGGCGAGGATCAGCGCGGTCCGCCGCGCCTCCTTGCCCGCCTCGACGGCGATGGCGGTCACGAAGCGTCCTTGCCGCGGCCCTCGCCACGCACACGGCGTGACACACGGTCGAGCACGGCGTTGACCAGCTTCGGCTCGTCTTCCTCGTAGAAGGCCTTGGCGATATCGACATACTCGGTAACGATGACCGCGACGGGCACGTCCTCGCGCTTCATCAGTTCATAGACGCCCGCGCGCAGAATGGCACGCAGCGTGGAATCGAGGCGCGACAGCGGCCAGTCGTCGGTCAGCGCCTGGCGGATGATCGGATCAATGGTCTTCTGGTTCTCGACGACGCCCGTCAGGATGGCACGAAACCACTGCGCGTCCGCCTCGCGATAAAGCGCACCGTCGACTTCCTTGCCGAGACGGAACGCCTCGTACTCGGCGGTGATCTCGAACACACCGCTGCCGGCAACATCCATCTGGTAGAGCGCCTGCACGGCAGCCAGACGGGCAGCACCGCGCTTGTTGGCGTGGCGCACCGCGGGCTGTCCTGGCGAAGCGGGTTCGCTCACGATCGCGCTCCCAACTGTTCCTTCAGCGCGATCATGGTCAGCGCCGCACGCGCGGCAAAGCCGCCCTTGTCGCCTTCCGAGCGCTTGGCTCGCGTCCACGCCTGTGCATCGTTCTCGGTGGTCAGGATGCCGTTGCCGATGCAGACCGAGTCCTGCACGGACAGGTCCATGAGCGCACGGCTGGATTCATTGGCGACGATGTCGAAATGATAGGTATCGCCACGGATAATGGTGCCGAGCGCGACAAAACCGTCATAGCCCGTCCCGCCTTCGGCCATGCCGTCGAGCGCGAAGGTGATCACCGCGGGAATTTCGAGCGAACCGGGAACAGTAACGACGTCGTAAGTCGCGCCCGCTTCATCGAGCGCGCTTGTCGCGCCGTCGAGCAGCGCGTCGGCAAGGTCGTCGTGAAAGCGCGCCTCGATGATAAGCAAGTGCGCCTTCGTCTTGGGACGGATGAACGCCTTGCCGTGTTGGGATGTGCCAGCCATAAATGTCTCCGGGGTCGCCGGTGACTTAGGCCGAAGCCGGATTGATCGCAAGCGGAAGATTGCCGGGGGGCTAGTCGTCCTATCGATCCTCTCGCGTGTGCCACAGGCGCAGCAACAGAATCGTGGCGTTCGCTATCTCATAGCGAATCTCGTAGTTGCCGACCAAAATGCGGCGGACTTCGCGCGGCTCGAACTCTTCCAGCTTCTCCCCAATACGCGGATACTCGATTAGCCGTGCTGGGGCGGCAACCAGCGACTGCACCGCGCGGGCTGCCGCCTGATTGTTTACTGGTGCAAGAAAGTCATGAAGCCTGACCAGATCGGACAAAGCCTTACTGGTCCACTTCAGCTCCATCAACGTGGTACCGGCAGTGGCTTTTCAGTACCAAGACTCTCGGCCCATACCTGAACGGCCTGGTGGTCTATAACCCGACCAGCGTCGACATCGGCCAGCGCTTCAAGCGTGAGCCGTCGACGTTCCTCCTCCAAATCGACCCAAGCGGAAAGGGCTTGTTTGACGATCCACCCGCGCGGACGCTCAAGTCGAGCAGCCAGTTGGTCCACTTTCTCCGCAAGCGGTAGCGGAACATGAGCGGTGATAACTTTTGTGTCCATTCAAGCCTCACAATCAAGTTTAATCATAGCGATTAAACTTGATTAAGTCGAGGTGAGATTGGGGCTGTGCCTACAGCCCCTCTTTCGCGGCCTCCGCCAGGCGCGCGGCGTAGCGGGCCATGGTGTCGATCTCGAGATTGACGCGGTCGCCGGCGTTGCGCTCGCCCCAGGTGGTCACGGTCAGCGAGTGGTGGATCAACAGCACGTCGAAGCGGGTGCCCTCGACCCTGTTGACGGTGAGCGAGGTGCCGTCGAGCGCGACGGAGCCTTTCGGCGCGATGAATTTCGCCAGATGGCGCGGCGCTTCCAGCGTGAAGCGCACGGCATCGCCCTCATCCCTGCGCTCGACGAGCTCGGCGGTGCCATCGACATGGCCCGAAACGATGTGGCCGCCGAGTTCGTCGCCGATCTTCAGCGCCCGCTCCAGATTGATCCTGGTGCCCGTTTTCCAGCCCGCCGCCGTCGTCAGCCTGAGCGCCTCCTCCCAGGCCTCGACCTCGAACCAGCGCGCATTTGAGCCGCTGTGGGGCAATGCCGTGACCGTCAGGCAGACGCCACCGCAGGAAATCGAGGCGCCGATGGCGATGGTCTCGGGATCATAGGCGGTGTCGATGCGCAGTCCCACCCCTTCCCGCAGCGGCTTGATGGCGGCCACGGTGCCGATATCGGTGACAATCCCGGTAAACATCGATCGCTATCCCTGAAAATCCCTGGTCCATTCGGCGTAACCGTCTTCGCCGAACCGCATCTCGCGCAGCTTGCGAAAACCTGCCGGGATATGGTCAGCGTCGACAGGCGATGCAATGCCGTCTTCGCCGATCGCTTCCGGTCCCTGGAACAGCACGATGCGGTCGACCAGCCCGTCGGCCAGGAAAGCGCTCGCCACCTTGGCACCGCCCTCGACCAGCACGCTTGCCATGCCGAGCGCCGCCAGATCCTCGAGCAGCTCCGGCAATGCGACGCCGCCCTCGTGCGTCTCCGTGCCGATGAAGCGTACGCCGGCGCGCTCGAGTGCCGCCCGGCGCTGCGGATCGGCCTCCAGGCAAGCCGCGACGTAAAGCGGTACGCGATCGACGCCCGACACAAGCTTCGAGCCCTCCGGCAGCCTGATCTGGCGGTCGAGCACGATGCGTGCCGGTGAACGGTTCTCCAGCCCGGGCAAACGCACCGTCAGCGCCGGATCATCTTCCAGCGCCGTGCCGATGCCGACCAGGATGGCGTCCGCCTCGGCGCGCATCAGGTAGACTTCGCGACGCGCCATGTCGCCTGTTATCGCGACCTGGCCGGCGCCTTCCATGCCGATCTTGCCGTCGCTGGAAAGCGCAAGCTTCAGGATAACTTCCGGGCGTTTTCTCAGAGAGCGAATCAAATAGCCCGCCATCTGTTCGGCAGCTTCGGTGGCCAGGACCTTTTCCACCACTTCGACACCGGCGTCGCGCAGGATGGCATAGCCCTTGCCGGAGACCCGCGAATCCGGATCGCTGGCAGCGCCCACGACGCGCGCGATGCCGGCGTTGATCAGCGCGTTGGCGCAAGGCGGCGTGCGGCCGTGATGGGCGCAAGGCTCGAGCGTGACATAGGCGGTGGCGCCCCGCGCGAGTTCGCCAGCCTCGGCCAGCGCCTCGGTCTCGGCGTGCGGCCGGCCGCCAATCGCGGTGACGCCGGTGCCGACGATCATCGGGCCTGAACCGTCGTCACGCACGATGATCGTGCCGACAGACGGATTGGTCGAGGTGCGACCTGCGTTCTTGCGCGACAGCCGCAAGGCCGCGGCCATGAAACGGCGGTCAAGGGCCGCTTGTTCGGCCTCGCTGCGTTGCGGTCCCGCCATCCTCAGCCGGCGTCCTCTTCGCTCTTTTCCTCGTCCCCCTTCAGCTCGCCAAGCAGCTCGTGGAAATCCTTGGCCTCACGGAAATTGCGATAGACCGAGGCGAAGCGCACATAGGCGACATCGTCGAGCGACTTCAGTGCATCCATGACAAGCCGACCGACCTCACCGGAAGCCACTTCCGTTTCGCCGGAGCTTTCGAGTTGGCGCACGATGCCGGTCACCGCGCGGTCGATGCGCTCGGGGTCGACATTGCGCTTGCGCACCGCGATCTCGACCGAGCGCAACAGCTTGTCGCGGTCGAAAGGTACTTTTCGCCCTGATTTCTTGACTACGACGAGGTCGCGCAACTGCACGCGCTCGAACGTGGTGAAACGGCCGCCGCAATCGGGGCAGACACGCCGCCGGCGGATCGCCGCGCCGTCCTCGGCGGGGCGCGAATCCTTCACCTGCGTATCTTCGGACTGGCAATAGGGACAGCGCATGGAGAGCCTTGGGTTCGCGAATCTGGTGAGGTGAAAGGATTAGAGCCTTTCCGGTGCGGATTGAAGCAGTTCCGTTTCTTCGACGGCCTGCCGCGCCTCAGAGATAGCGAGGCGCGAGGAAGATTGCCAGCGCGGCAAGCAGCCAGACGGCAATGCCCCTTTCCAGAGAATGTCCATCGTCCCCTGCCCGCCAAGCCGTTAAGGCGCAACGTCCTTGGTTGGGAAGCCGCAAGATGTGCCGAGATTGCGATAGGCCTTCGTGAAACCGTCCATCGGAATGCTGGCGACGGCCTGCTTGCCGAAGGTGACGTCGAGCGACGTGACTTTTCGCATGGCCCGCAGCAGCGCGAGACTTGTCTTGGCCTGGTTGTCGACCGTCCAGCTGGGACGGCCATTGACGGCATCGTTGGAGTAAACCGTCGCGGAAACCTTGACGCCGGGATCGCCGAAAATGGCCGCGATCTTCTTGTCGGTCGGCAGGGTCCGGTTGTCGATGGTGATCATGACAGCCGGATAAGCATCGGGCGGCAGCGCATCGCCTGTCGAGATCGACAATGTCAGCGTGCCCGAATTGCCACTCGCGTCGAAGAACGCCGTGGAGGCGGCGCAGGTCTTGTGCGCGTCCTGGCCGGTGTCGAGCGTATCGACCATGGTGGTCCAGCGGCCGAAAGTGCTGGTGGCTGGCATGTCCGGGGCGGGCTGCGTCTGCGCCAAAACAGGCCCGCAAGCAGCCAGCCAGCCGAAGGCGCCGAATGAGGCAAGACAAAAAATGCGCATCATCAATTCTCCGGTTCCATGCGTCACCCGATCAGGGGTGACGCACCGCCGGTGGATAAAAGATGACGCTTCGCGCCCGGTCAACCGAGATAGGATGGTCAACCGAGATAGGGATAGAGCGGGAACCGATCGGTCAATGCAACGACCTTGGCCTTGACCGCAGCCTCGACCGCGGCATTGCCTTCGTCGGAATTGGCGACCTTGAGCCCATCCAGCACCTCGGCGATCAGCTTGCCGATCTCACGGAATTCGGCCTGGCAGAAGCCGCGCGTGGTGCCGGCCGGCGTGCCCAGCCGTACGCCCGAAGTGACGAAGGGCTTTTCCGGGTCGAAGGGGATGCCGTTCTTGTTGCAGGTGATGTTGGCGCGGCCAAGGGCCGCCTCGGCGCGCTTGCCGGTGGCGTTCTTGGGCCTGAGGTCGACCAGCATCAGGTGGTTGTCGGTGCCGCCGGAGACGATGTCGAGACCAGTTTCCTTGAGGCTAGAGGCCAGCGCCTTGGCATTGGCGGCGACGCTTTCGGCATAGACCTTGAAGCTCGGCTTCAACGCTTCGCCGAAGGCCACCGCCTTGGCGGCGATGACATGCATCAGCGGGCCGCCCTGCAGGCCGGGGAACACCGCCGAGTTCATTTTCTTGGCGATATCCTCGTCATTGCACAGGATCATGCCGCCGCGCGGGCCGCGCAGCGATTTGTGCGTGGTGGTCGTCACCACATGGGCGTGCGGCAGGGGCGAGGGATGCACGCCGCCGGCGACGAGGCCCGCTATGTGCGCCATATCGACCATCAGATAGGCGCCGACCGCGTCCGCGATCTCGCGAAAGCGCTTCCAGTCCCAGATGCGCGAATAGGCTGTGCCGCCGGCCAGGATCAGCTTCGGCTTGGTCTCGTGCGCGGTCTTTTCGATGGCGTCCATGTCGAGCAGATGATCTTCCTTGCGCACGCCATAGGAGACGACCTTGAACCACTTGCCGCTCATGTTGACCGGCGAGCCGTGGGTGAGATGCCCGCCGGAATTGAGGTCGAGGCCCATGAAGGTGTCGCCAGGCTGCAGCAGCGCCAGGAACACCGCCTGGTTCATCTGACTGCCGGAATTCGGTTGGACGTTGGCGAAGTTGCAGCCGAACAGCTTTTTCGCGCGTTCGATGGCCAGTTCCTCAGCCACGTCGACGAACTGACAGCCGCCATAGTACCGTTTGCCCGGATAGCCCTCGGCATATTTGTTGGTCATGATCGACCCCTGCGCTTCGAGCACGGCGCGAGAGACGATGTTCTCCGAAGCGATCAGCTCGATCTCGTGGCGCTGGCGACCGAGTTCGTTGCGAATGGCGCCGAAGATCTCCGGATCGGCATCTTCCAAAGTGGTTTCGAAGAAGGATTCGAATTTGTTGGACGCCGCCGCTGCTGTTGCCATGGCCTGAGTTTCCCGGGGTTGAAAGGGTAAATTCTTGGATGCCGTCGTCCCAAACCACTGGACGGTTCCGGGCGACATGAATTGCGTTCGCCGGCCATTAACACAGTTGTTTTGGGCTCGCCACGTTTGCGGCGCGAAATTTGCTGGCCGGTTTGCGGCAAAGGACCGGCAGACCGCTATTTCCTGTCCCGCCGCTGCTTCAGCAAGGCCTCGGTCAAGGTGATTTCGGAAAACAGGGCGCGCATCGTGTGATCATTGATCTCTTGGCTGCGGAACATATCGCGTAGCGCGGCGCGCTCGGCTTCGATGCCCGCCGCCCTGAGTTCCAGTTCCAGCCTGCCGGCTTCGCGAGCCTCGGCGCGGGCCTCGTCGGCTTCGTCGGAAGCCGCGATGCGCCTGCGGTAACCTGCCACGATGCTGTCGGCGACGGCCAGCCGCGCCTCGACCGCCTCGCCCTCGCCTGCCTCGTTGGCGATGCTCTCGATCCTGGCGATCGCCGCATTGGCGGCGCCGACGCGCGCCCGGCGCTCCTCCGCCGCGGCCGGATCCTCGCCCGGCTCGACCAGTCCCCGCGCGATCCTGGGCAAGGCAAAGCTGGCAATCACGAGCGAGCAGATGATGACGCCGGCGGCAAGGAAGATCACGACATCGCGTGCCGGAAATGGCGAGCCATCCTGCAAAGCCAGCGGCAATGACAGGATGCCTGCCAATGTGATGGCGCCGCGCACGCCGGCTACGGAGCCGGCGAGCCGGACGCGAAACCCGAACGGCTCGGCCTTGCGCTTGCCGAGACGCGCCGCGATCGCCTGGGCGATGTCGCCGACCCAGATCCACAGGAAGCGCAGCCCGATCAGGCAGAGCGTCAGGATCAGCACCGTCGCCACCGGCTCGATCAGCCAATGCCGGCTGGACAATTCCGGCGGGACCTTGCGGATGATGTCGGGAAGCTGCAGGCCGAGCAGAATGAAGAGAGCGCCATTGAAGACGAAAGTGAGCGTCGCCCACAGAGACAGGGTCTGCATGCGCGCCGACACGCCGAGGAAACGGAACATGCCGGTGACCCCGGTCAGCAGGCCGGCGGTCACCGCCGCCAGGACACCCGAGGCTCCGACATGCTCGGCGCCGAGATAGGCGACGAAAGGCAGCAGGATCATGACGAGAACCTGCGCCTCGGCCGGCACGCCGCCGATGCGGTTGAGCAGTTGCAGCGCCCTGGCGGCGATGAACAGGGCCGCGACACCGGCCAGGATGCCAGCGGCGACGGCGTAGAGAAAGCTGAGCGAGGCTCCCGCGAAGGAGAAGCTGCCGGTCAATGCTGCCGCCACCGCAAAGCGGAACATGACCAAGCCCGACGCGTCGTTGAGCAACGACTCGCCCTCCAATATGTGCATCAGCCGGGACGGGATCACATTCCTGTCGACGATCGAGGACACCGCCACGGCGTCGGTCGGCGACAGCACGGCGGCCAGCGCGAAAGCGACGACGAGCGGAATGCTCGGCACCAGCCAGTGCAAGGCATAGCCGAAGCCGACGATGGTGAAGAAGACGAGCCCGATGGCGAGATCGAGTATGGGTCCGCGCAAGGCGACGAGTTCGCGTTTAGGCGCCGCGAAGGCGTCGCCGAACAGAAGCGGCGGGATGAACACCAGCAGGAAAAGTTCCGGATCGATCTCGACATGCAGGCCCTTGACGGGCCAGGCCAGGGCCGCGCCGATGGCGATCTGCAGCACCGGCAGCGGCACCCGAACCAGCCGGACGAGCGCGCCGGACAGCGCCACGAAGACGAGCACGACGAGAATGAAAATGGCGACGTCCATGGCACGAATCCGGCTGTTTGCCGACCATCGCCAATCGCCGGAGCTTCGTCCAGCCGGTCAAAGGACTGGATCTGACGGCGTCCGCAACGAAAAAGCCGCCCTGAGGGCGGCTTTTTTTGCAAAAATATCAGCTTGTTACAGCGAAGACGTGATCTGCAGCTCGCTGGCGCCGTCGAGCGCGTAGACGTCGTCGCGGAACTGGACGACGCCGGGTCCTGTCGACCAGGCCGACAGATAGAGGAAATGCACCGGCACCGGGTTGGTGACCTGAATCGGCGTGTTCTGGCCGGTCTTGATAGCCGCCTCGAAATGCTGGCGATCCCAGCCGGGCGTGTCGCGCAGGATCCAGGTGACGAGGTCGCGCACGTTCTGGACGCGCACGCAGCCCGACGAATCGAAGCGCATCATCTTGCCGAACAGGCTCTGCTGTGGCGTGTCGTGCATGTAGACGCCGTCAGGGCTCGGGAAATTGATCTTGACCGACGCCATGGCGTTTTCCGAACCGGGATCCTGACGGAAACGATACTTGGCGGCATCGTCGGTCGACCAGTCCACATTCATCGGATCGACTTCGCTGCCATCGGGCGCGAACAGGCGGATATGGCTGTTCTTGAGATAGTCGGGATCCTTCCGCATCAGCGGAATGATGTCCTTGCGCACGATCGAGACCGGTGCGTTCCAGTACGGGTTGACGATGATCTCGTTGATCTTGGAATTGACGATCGGCGTCTGGCGATCGATCTTGCCGACAATCGCGGTGTGGCGAAGCACGACGCGGTCGTTCTCGACCGCTTCGACCTGCGCCGCCGGAATGTCGACCAGCACATAGCGGCTGCCCAGCGTGCCGGCCTTCTCCTTCAGCCGCTGCAGGTTGGTCTGCAGCTGGCCGAGCCTGATCTGCGCCGACACGTTCATCGCGGCGTAGGTGTACTTGCCCATCGAGCCGTCAGCCGGCAGGCCATGGCGCAACTGGAAGCGCTTGACCGCCGAGTCGACATAGGAATCGAAAGCCGTCGAAATGCCGGCGCTCTGCGACAGGTCGCCCGCAATCATCAGGCGCTTGCGCAGCGGCACTACATCCGGATCGTCGACGCCGAGCTCGAGCTTCTTGGTCGCGGGAACGTCTGTCCAGCCGCCCTGCCCGACAATGTTCTGATACTGCGCGACCGCCTGCTCGGTGAAGGCGACGGTCTGCGGGCTGAAGATCGGCAGCGTCGAGGCCACCTTGCCGCCTTCGCTGGCGCGCGCGTCGAACTGATCATCCCAGTTGCCGCGCGCCGAGGATTTCAGGATATCCCCGATCACATCCTGCGCATTCGCACGACCGGCCACTACGGCGGCGGCGAGCGCGGAGGCTCCGGAAAGGAAAAGGCGGCGGCTGGTTCTCATGGACGTTCCAGACATTCTTGTAGCGTTCGATCACTTGCTGCGTCGATCATCGCGCGATCTCGCCCGCACTCTAAAATCGGCAATCTTAACAATTAGCCAACCATGGTCTGTATCACATTGGCGACAAAGCCAAGAGGCGCGATGCGGTTGCGGGTGGACGCATGGTCTTCACCACAGCATCACTGCCACTCTCGGTTCCATTGGAATATGGCGGCAACGTGGCCTTGGCCCGTAATTTGCTTTGGCCGGACGCAAGAAAGAAAAGACCGGTGCTTTTCGGCACCGGCCCTGACTGGAGGTCGCTGTCATGGCCACGCTTCTGCGGCGCGGCTCCGTTTCCTGGATGGTCTTACATCCGGTAGGCGATGGTGTCGTTCCAGAAGCGGTCGAGCCGCTGCAGGGCGCGGTTCATCTGCTTGAACTCGTCGGTGTTGATGCCGCCGACCTGTTCGATCGAGCCGACATGGCGTTCATAGAGGCCGGCAACCACATCAGCCACTTCATTGCCCTTCGGCGTCAGCGAGACGCGGACCGAACGGCGGTCGATGCGCGAGCGCTGGTGGTTGATGAAGCCGAGATCGACCAGCTTCTTCAGATTGTAGGAGACGTTCGAGCCGAGATAGTAGCCACGCGAGCGCAGTTCGCCGGCGGTCAGCTCGGAATTGCCGATATTGAAGAGCAGCAGCGCCTGGATGGCGTTGATGTCGGAGCGACCGTTGCGGTCGAATTCGTCCTTGATGACATCAAGCAGACGGCGGTGCAGACGCTCGACCAGCTGCAGCGATTCCATGTACAGGGAACGGATTGCCTCGCGGCGATCGTCGGAAACGTTGGCGGTCTTCGCCGCCGGACGCGAATTGATCATTGTCTTTGCCTCTCGTTTGTCGCCCTGGTGATTTTTTGTTTTTCACCTTGATCGCGACACTATCGAATACTCATAAAATTCGACTTAAACGCTAGGGCTAACAAGAGCTTACCGGTAAGAGGTTTCGCAAGACGCTTAACGAACGGTCACCCGAGCAAGGATGATTAACCTAAAGATTTAGGCAACGATCGCCGGGGCGGATTCGAGCGATCGCCAACTCATCAATGCGTACATTGGCTTTACAGCATGTCGCGGCGAATAGGATTCGCCCGACCTGCTGTAAGCTTCTGATTTTATGCATGTCGTTATCCCGGAACCGAAAACACTTCCGGGCGACATGCACTAGTGCCGTGCCGGGCGTTTCTGCAGGTAGATGACGACGCGAAAGACGATGTAGAGCAGCGCCACGCAGGCATGCGAGACGATGATCAGGGGACGATGGCCGAAAAGCTCGGGAAAGCCGGCATACATGACGATCTCGGTGACCGCGCATATGAACCAGATCACCGGCCCCCAGGACGCCAGCATCCACAATCCCGCCGCGGCGAAGGGAAAGAACACGGCGAGCATCACCGCCGCCACCTGCCAATGCACCGGCATGAGGTCGAAGCGCCACAGCGAGCCCGGATAGAATCCGATCAGCTTGATCCAGTACAGGACGCCGAACATAAGGCAGTAGCCCGCGATGACGCGCTGGAACCAGGCGAAGATCACCTCCACCGTCGAGGGCTGCAGAACGACGCGTCTCGATGTCACCTCGCTCACAGCTCAAGCTCCCGATCGCCGAGCGGAGAAAAATAGGCCCCGACATCCGCCTCGCTGACCGCATCGATCTTAGGCGGCCGCCATTGCGGCTTCGAGCCCTTGTCGATGATGGCGGCACGGATGCCTTCGTAGAAATCGTGGCCGGCCAGCATGCGGTTCAGGATGCGGAACTCCATCCTCATGCAGTCGTCCATCGACAATGTCTGCCCGGCGCTGATCTGGCGCCAGGCGACCCGAAGGCTGGTCGGAGAGCGCATGCGGATCGTCGCCAGCGTCCTGGCCGCGAATTCGTCCTTGCCCGCGCGATCCAGGCTGTCGATGAGATCCGGCAGCGACGGTTGGGCGAAATGGCGGGCGATCGCCTCCAGGATCGGCCCGTCGGTCTCCCGCTTGGCCGGAACAAAGAAACCGCGCAGCACCGATTCAGGATCGCCCGTCAGCGCCAGCCGGTCGAGGACGCTTGGCTGGTCTTCGGCCTTGATGGTGTGGGTGGCCAGCCCCGACCACAGCGCATCGCCATGGCGGATGCGGTTTCCGGTCAGCGCCAGATACATGCCGAAGGAACCGCCAAGATCCGGCAGCAGATGACTGGCGCCGACATCCGGGAAAAAGCCGATGCCGACCTCCGGCATGGCGAACTGCGCATTCTCGGTCATCACCCGGTGCGAGCCGTGGAAGGAAATGCCGACCCCGCCGCCCATGACGATGCCGTCGACGAGCGCCACATAGGGCTTCTTGAAACGGGCGATGTAGGCGTTGAGCCGATACTCGTCGGCGAAGAACTCGACCGGCGGCTTTCCGGCCCGGCCGGCTTCGTAGATGTGCAGGATGTCGCCTCCGGCCGAAAACGCCCTGCCCTCCGCCTTGACGACAACGACATCCACACCGTCGTCGCGCTCCCAGGCCCGCAGGGCCTTGTCCAGCGCCTTGACCATGCGATGGGTAACGGCATTGAGCGCCTGCGGTCGCGTCAGCGTGACGACGCCGGCCCTGCCCAACCTTTCGAAGCGAATTTCGTCGCCTCCACCAAAATCCATCGCCAGAGAATCCTTGTCCCCGCGCCTGCGGGACTGAAGTGCTAAAGGCGGCGCATGGGTGCGTCAATGGCAGCGGCCTGTCGGCCGCGGTCTTGGCGGCAAGCGGTGGCCGATGCTAGACGTTGGCGGCCATTACGACAGGCCACGAGCGGGATAGTGAGCCATGCCGCAGTTTTTGCGCCTTGCCCTTGTTCTGAGTTGCCTGTCGGCGTTGTGGGCAAGCAATGTCTCCGCCAGGGCGGCCGACCTTGGCGACCTTTACCAGTCGCAGACCATCGTCACCGGCCAGGGTGAAGAAAACCGCCAGCTCGGCTTCAGGATTTGCCTCGACAAAGTCCTGATCCGGGTTTCCGGCGATCAGCGGCTGCTTGCCAGACGCGAAATGGACGCGCTGCGCGACAAGGCCGGCAGCTTTGTCGACAGCTTTCGCTACCGCGACCGGCTGGAGGGCATTCCGATCCATGACGAGCAAGGCACGCATGACCGGCCGCATGATCTCACCTGCTTCTACAAACCTGATGTGATCGACAAGGTGCTGGCGTCGCTCGGCAGTAGGCCCTGGCTTGGCGAGCGGCCGACGCTCACCGTCTTTCTCACGACTAGACAAGGCGCTCGGCATTCCGTTCTGACCGCCGAGGAAGGGCGTGGCGAGACAATGCGCGAATCTTTCGTCAATGCCACCGGTCCGATGCTGATGCATGTTGTCTTTCCGAAGGCCGCACAGCTGAGCGACCTGGGCGAAGAAGCGCTGCGGGCGGCCGACATGGCGAAACTGGATCGGCTGGCCAAACAAGCCGGAGGCGACCGAGCGCTCGCCGGCAGCATCGTATGGAGCGATGAGGAGCTAGGCTGGATCGCCGATTGGCGACTGGCCGATCACGGCAAGACCTATCGTTGGCAGGTGCGCGGTGTCAGCTTCGACGAGGCGTTTCGTGTGGCAATCGGAGGCGCGGCACAGATCCTTTCGGGCAATGGGCAGCCCTGACCCAACAGGCGTGGAGGGACAGCGCTGTGGCAGCTTTCGACACTGGCACAAACGTGTCGCATTGGTCAGCACCAAAGGCTCGTGGTAAAAGCTGCCGATCCGGAGTTTTGGCCATGAACAAATTCACCCCAGCAAAACCCGCCGGCGCGCGCAGCGTCGACGACGTCACCGGCAGCCGCCGTTTGCGCCGCATGCGCAAGGCCGACTGGTCGCGCCGGCTCGTGCAGGAGAACAGGCTTTCGGTCGACGACCTGATCTGGCCGATCTTCGTCGTCGAGGGCAGGAATGTCCGCGAACCGATCGCCGCCATGCCCGGCGTCTTTCGCCTGTCGGTCGACCTTGCAGTCAAGGAGGCCGAACGCGCGGCCAAGCTCGGCATCCCGGCGCTTGCCACCTTCCCCAATGTCGATCTCGGCCTGCGCGACCAGACCGGTTCGCACATCCTCGACCCCGACAATGTCATCAACCGCGCCACCCGCGCGATAAAGGACGCGGTGCCCGAGATCGGCATCATCACCGACGCGGCGCTCGACCCATTCACCAGCCATGGCCATGACGGCATCCTGCGTGACGGCATCATCGTCAATGACGAGACCGTGGAACAGGTCGCGGCTGCGGCCGTCATCCAGGCTGCCGCAGGCGCCGACATCATCGCGCCGTCCGACATGATGGACGGCCGTATCGGTGCCATCCGGGACGCCCTCGACGCCAACGGTTTCCAGGACGTGGCGATCATGTCCTACGCCACCAAATTCGCCTCGGCCTTCTACGGCCCCTATCGCGAAGCGGTCGGCACCGCCGGGCTGCTCAAGGGCGACAAGAAGACCTACTATATCGATCACGCCAATTCGGACGAGGCGGTGCGCGAGGCCGAACAAGACATCGCCGAGGGCGCCGACATGCTGATGGTCAAGCCCGGCCTGCCCTACCTCGACATCATCCGCCGGCTGAAGGACGAATTTCAGATGCCCACCTTCGCCTACCAGGTGTCGGGCGAATATTCGATGATCAAGGCGGCCGGCGCCAATGGCTGGATCGACGGCGAGAAGGCGATGCTGGAATCTCTGCTTGCCTTCAAGCGTGCCGGCTGCGACGGCATCCTGACCTATTTCGCTCCCGAAGTGGCGGAAATGCTGAAAGGGTAGCCCCTACCCTTTCAGGCACCGGCAAGCGATTTTTGCCAGTTCTCTTCTCCGCTTCATGGAAATCTCCGATGATCGGGCGGCCGTGGCCGCCCAGGTCCAACTCCCGGTAGACGATCCGGATATCGTCTTGCGGCAATATCTGGCAGGAGCCTTCGTGTTCCTTGGAAATCCCGGTTGTATTCCGCAATCTGCTTGTTAAAATAAACTGCTTGCGAAATAAGATCAGCTATCGAGGAGCATCCAGTGTCCAAATTGCGCGTCAACGCATTCACCCTGTCCCTCGACGGCTACGGCGCCGGTCCCGAACAGAGCCTGGAAAATCCACTCGGTATCGGCGGACCGGCCCTGCACAAATGGGCTTTCAGCACCCGCACCTTCCGCAAGATGTTTGGCGAGGAAGGTGGCGAGACGGGCGTCGACGAGGACTTTGCGGCGCGCAGCTTCGAGAACCTCGGCGCCTGGATCCTCGGCCGCAACATGTTCGGCCCGATCCGGGGTGAATGGCCTGACGACAAGTGGAAGGGCTGGTGGGGCGACAACCCGCCCTATCATGTCCCGGTGTTCGTACTGACCCACCACGAGCGGGCGTCTATCACAATGGAAGGCGGAACGATTTTCCATTTCGTCACCGGCGGGATCCATTCGGCGCTCGAGCAGGCGAAATCGGCGGCCGGCAGCAAGGACGTGCGGGTCGGCGGCGGCGTCTCCACCATCCGGCAATATCTGCAGGAGAAACTCATCGACGGGATGCACCTGGCGATCTCACCGGTGCTGCTTGGCAGGGGCGAAAACCTTTTTGCCGGCCTCGACATGCCCAAGCTCGGTTATCAGTGCACCGAGCATGTGGCAACGGAACTTGCTGCGCACGTGGTCATCAAGAGGGCATAGGAAGCGAAAGACTTTAGAGCCCTTTCTCCCCGTCACTATACGGGGAGAGGGAATCTCTATTTCAATACTTCTCCGGCACGTAAAGTTCGCGCGGCAGAACCTGGCGTTCGTATTCGAGATTGAAGACGCGCTCCGGCAGCGTGATCTCCTCGTGCGGCACGTCTTCGTACGGCAGCTGCTTCAGCAGATGATCGATGCAGTTCAGGCGCGCGCGCTTCTTGTCGTTGCCCTCGACGATGAACCACGGCGCCTCGGGGATGTTGGTGCGGGCGAAGGTCTCCTCCTTGGCCTTGGTGTACTGTT
Source organism: Mesorhizobium sp. ESP7-2 (assembly GCF_020164715.1). Classification (NCBI taxonomy): domain Bacteria; kingdom Pseudomonadati; phylum Pseudomonadota; class Alphaproteobacteria; order Hyphomicrobiales; family Phyllobacteriaceae; genus Mesorhizobium; species Mesorhizobium sp. ESP7-2. The sequence goes on along the minus strand of NZ_JAIUGQ010000001.1, from coordinate 320,533 downwards.
CCCAGCGCACCCGCGACTGCAGGTCCATCGGCGACAGCTTCCACTGCTTCATCGGGTCGTGAATGCGCATCAGGAAGCGCATCTGCTGTTCCTCGTCGGTGATCGAGAACCAGTATTTGACCACGGTGATACCCGAGCGCACCAGCATGCGCTCGAACTCCGGCACGTCATGGAAGAACTCCTCGACCTGCTCGTGCGAAGCAAAGCCCATCACCCGCTCGACGCCGGAGCGGTTGTACCAGGAGCGGTCGAGCAACACGATCTCGCCGCCTGCCGGCAAATGCGGGACATAGCGCTGGAAATACCATTGCGACTTCTCGCGTTCGGTCGGCGCCGGAAGCGCCACGACGCGGCAGATGCGCGGATTGAGCCGCTGGGTAATGCGCTTGATGACGCCACCCTTGCCGGCGGAGTCACGGCCTTCGAAAATCACCACCAGTTTCTTCTTGTGATAGGCGACCCAGGATTGCAGCTTGATCAATTCGGACTGGAGGCTGATCAGGTCGCGAAAATACTGCATCCGATCGATCGAAGGCGGATGCGAGTTCTTGTAGATCTTGGCGATCTCCATCGACAGCGCCGGCTCCGACAATTCGAGCTCATAATCTTCGTCGAGCGTGTCGGCGAGCTCGGCTTCGAGCCAGTCCTTGGCAGGGGAATTCTGTTTCAGCTCGGTCATATCAACTGCTCCGCTTGCAAGCCCTGTCGGTTACCACTGGGCGCCCCAATTGCTGGCCAGCGGCCTGGAATGGAAACACCTGAGCCGACTTCAATATAGGCCGGCAGTGACGGTTTTATTGCAGCCCGGGCGCGATTGCGGCCGTTGCAAATTCCGCGATGTATCATCCATCGACGTCACCGCACGGCGACAAGCCGACCGAATTGTCCTACAAATCCCCCGTCGCGTTCCAGGCCTGCTCCTTGGCGGCACGCCTCTTCAACAAAATCGTGAGGATCTGACATGGAATACCGCACCCTTGGCCGTTCGGGCCTGAAGGTTTCGACACTGACGCTTGGCACCATGACCTTCGGCGGCGCCGGGCCCTTCGCCGCGGTCGGCAACAGCGATCTCGCCGAAGCCAAGCGGATGATCGACATGTGCATCGACGCCGGCATCAACCTCATCGACACCGCGAATGTCTATTCGAACGGCCTGTCCGAAGAAATCATAGGCGAAGCGCTCGGCGGCAAACGCAAGAACGACGTGCTGATCGCGTCCAAGGCGCGGATGCGGATCGGCAAGGGTCCGAACGACGAGGGCCTGTCGCGCCATCATCTGATCCGCGAATGCGAGAAGAGCCTGAAGCGGTTGAAGACCGATGTCATCGACATCTATTTCGTCCACGAGTGGGACGGCATCACCCCGCTCGAGGAAACCGTTGCGGCGCTCGGCACTTTGGTCAGCCAGGGCAAGGTGCGCTACATCGGCTGCTCCAACTATTCCGGCTGGCAGGTGATGAAGGCGCTTTCCATCAGCGACAGCCTCCATCAGCAACGCTTCGTCACCCAGCAGATCCATTACACGCTGGAAGCGCGCGAGGCCGAGTACGAGCTGCTGCCGATCTCGGTCGACCAGGGGCTGGGCGTGCTGGTCTGGAGCCCGCTCGCCGGCGGCCTGCTGTCCGGCAAATACCGCCGCGACAGCCCGACCGCCCGCCAGCTCGCCGGCTGGTCCGAGCCGCCGATCCGCGACGAGGACCGGCTCTGGCGGATCGTCGATGTGCTGGTCGAGATCGGCAGGGATCGTGGAGTATCGGCGGCGCAAGTGGCCCTTGCCTGGCTGCTCGGCCGCCCTGCCGTCTCCTCGCTGGTGATCGGCGCCCGCAATGACGTCCAGCTGAAGGACAACCTCGCGGCCGCGGCTCTGGAGCTCGGCAGCGAGGAACGCCAGCGCCTCGACGCGGTCAGCCGGCCGCCCCTGCTCTACCCCTACTGGCACCAGCAACTGACGGCGAAGGATCGCTTCGGCCCCGCCGACATGGTTCTCGACCGCAGCGATATCTGATCGGTGTCAGGCCAAGAGCGAGAGCTAGCTGCCGATGAACCGCCAAAGCTCGGCATCGGGTTCGATCTGGCCGCTGAGCACGAAATATTTGTAGAGGGCGAGCAGGGAGATCGCCTGCTCGTCCTGTTCATTGGAGAATTTGCGGCAATAGGCATTGGCAGCGGCGATGATGCGCTCCGCCGCGGCCGGATGCTGCTCGAAATAATCTACCTTTTCACGGAGATCGGAGAAGTCCGGCTCGAGCGGCGCATAGTGGACACTGGCCTCGAGCTGGCTCTCGCCAAACCATGTTTCGTAGGTCGGCGGCGGCATCAGACAGAGCGAGTTGGAATTCATGATCCATTTGAGGTTGGTCGCCACGTCATTGCCCTCCAACGAGACGATGTAGCGATAGCGCAGGTGCTGGCTGATGCTGAGGAAGGGCTTGCTGTATTCAGCCGGCGCACTGCGCTTGTGCGAACCGGCGTCGCAGAACGGCAAGTCGCGCGCGACATCCAGGAACCGTGTCCTGATCGGATTGTTGAGGTCGCCGCGCCAGACCACGACCGGGCGTTTGTCGGCGAAGGCGACGGCGTCGGCGGGCATGTGGAAGTGGCGGAACTTGTTGAGCTTCATAATGACAGCGCTGCCGTTGTCGGCGCGGATCGGCCGATCCTTGACGAGCGTCGGCACTTTTGGCACGCCTTTGACGTCGCCGAACTGCAGGTCGATGAGCAATGACGGATCGAAATAGCGGGCAAATTCCCTCAGGTCGTAATAGTACATGCTCGGTTCAAAAGGTATCTGGTCGATGCGCACCGCATCCGGGCCTGGCGTAAAAAGGTCCTGCAGCTTGTTGTAGTGATTCAGCCGTCGGCGCACGGCCTCGTCCGAGAGCCTGGCCTGTTCCAGGCGGCCCGCCAGTCGTCGTCGGAAGATCGCCTGGGGTGCGATATCGCGCATGACATTTCGCGCGTAGTAGAAGACCCTTGCCGTCGTTCGTTTTATGGTGGCCATTGTTCTCGTAATCTAAAACACGCGCCACTAAACAGACAACAGCCGGGATGGTTGCCGTGGCGTGATTGCGCATCGTTGGGCCACGCTTTCCGGCAGTGCCCGAACAGATGGCGCCGGCCTTGACGAGGCGCGCCCGGCAACTAGCCCGTTATGTAGCGCCACACCTCGGCATCAGGTTTGATCTGGCCCGAGAGCACGAAATATTTGTAGAGCACCAGCAGGGAGATCGCCTGTTCGGTCCGCTCGTCGTCGAATGTCCGGCAATAGGCGTTCGCGGCGGCGACGATGCGCTCTGCCTTCGCTGGATTCCGTTCGAAATATGCGACGTGTTCGGCAAGATTGGAGAAGTCTGCTTCGAGCGGTACATAATGGACATTCGCCTCGAGCTGCCGCTCGGCAAACCATGTCTCATAGGTCGGCGGCGGCATGATGCAGAGCGAGTTGGAATTCATGATCCATTTGAGGTTGGTCGCCACGTCATTGCCCTCGAGCGAGACGATGTAGCGATAGCGCTGGTGCTGGCTGATGCTGAGAAAGGGCTTGGCATATTCCGCTGGCGCATTCGGCTTGTGCGAGCCGGCATCGCAGAACGGCAGGTCCCGCACAGCCTTGAGGAATCTTGTCCTGATCGGATTGTTGAGATCGCCGCGCCAGACCACGGCCGGCAGCTTGTCGGCGAACGAGATGACATCAGCCGGCATCTGGAAATGACGAAGCTTGTCGAGCTTCATGATGATCGCGTTCTTGTCGTCATCACGGATCGGCCGATCCTTGACGATCGTCGGCACCTTCGGCACGTTCCTGACATCGCCGAATTCGAGGTCGATGAACAAACCGGGATCGAAGTAGCGGGCGAATTCCTTCAGGTCGTAATAGTACATGGTCGGCGTGAACGGCAGTTTGCCGATGCGCACGGCATTGGCGCTTGGCGCGAACCCATCCTGCAGCTTGTTGTAGTAGTTCAGCCTGCGGCGCACCGCCTCACCGGAAAGCCTGGCCCTTTCGAGACGGCCGGCCAGCCTGGCGCGAAACAGCGCCTGCGGAGCGACATCGCGCGCGGCGTTTCTCGCATAGTAGAAAACTCTTGCTGCGGTCCGCGAAATTGTGGCCATCGGTCACTTGATCAAAATAAACAGGCAGCTCTCAATTCATTGGCGCCCCGCACTTCCTACATCATTGTGGCGCCCATCTGGCAAGCCCCCGCATCTCTTCGACACCAGCATCCACGCATTGTCGCTTCGGCTGTTGTGTTTGACGGCTAATGCTCCTAGGCAGGTTCAGGGCCGCAAGGCAGTGACAAAAGGAGCCAATATGGCGCGAGCACCAAACTACGATCAGGAACGCAAGGAGCGCGACCGCCAGAAAGCGGCCAAGAAGGCTGAAAAGCTGGCGGCCAAGGTTGCCGCGCGCGAACGTTCAAAGCCCGAGACCGAGACGGAGGCCGAAACCGAGGAGTAACGGCATGCGGCCCGCGAATGCGGGCCGTGCCTCAATCCGAATTGTCGGTGTCAGCCTATGTCAGGCTGGCGCTTTGTCGCTGATGAAAACATCCACCTCCCGCGCCGCGGCGATGAAAGCGCGTCGGGCATTCATCGCCGGCTTGTCGCCGGCGAGTGCGTCGTGGCAGGCCTGCAGCGCCGCGCGATGCTTGGCGCTGCGCTTCCCGGGCCAGCTGTTGAGAAGGTAATCGGAAGCCTCCTTTGCCGAACGCAAGAGCTGAGTGCTTCCCGCCGTGACGGATTTGACGGTCACGGGCGTTTCAAACCGATTGTTTTCCATCGCCGCTCTTACGCCATCGGCTTGCTTGAAGCGAGGCCGAAAGTGCGCTTCGCGTCAGACGCCGCCTGTTTTTCCGGCGAACGCTGCCGTGCATAGGCCGCACTACAGCATGTCGCGGCGAATAGGATTCGCCCGACCTGCTGTAAGCTTCTGATTTATGCATGTCGTTATCCCGGAACCGAGGACACTTCCGGGCGACATGCATTAAGCGGCGACGACGGCAAATCCCCTGGCGCGAAGGCCACGTCGGTCGTTGGCAAGCGACGTCACCAGCCGGTCACGGCTGCCGGCGATATGGGCCGACAGCAGCCGCGCGGCTTCATCGGCCTGACCAAGGCGTGTCGCCGCAAGGATGGCGCGATGTTCGAGCCAGGCACGGCCAAGGGCCGTTTCGTCACGCACTTCCAGCCAGCGGGCGCGCGACAGGCGCGTCATGGCGTCACGGACCGCCCGGAACAGGAATTCGTTGCCGGATAGCCGCGCCAGCTCGATGTGAAAATCCATGCCGACACGATGCCATTCCTCGCGCGGCGTGTTTTCGTCGCAGGAATCGAGCATCGCCTCGATGATATCGACAGCGCTCTTGTCGGCTTGCCCGCATGTCAGCCGCAGCGCCGCGACCTCGACCGCCTCGCGATAGACCGCGATCTGCTCGAGCTCGGCCAGGTTGATGGGCGAGACCGTCCAGCCGCGTCCGTCCCTGCCGACCAGTCCCTCGGTCTCCAGCCGCAGCAGTGCCGCCCTGACCGGCGTACGCGAGGCGCCGAATTGGCCTTCGATCCAGCGTTCGGTCAGCCGCTCTCCCGGCCCGATCTCGAGCGCCAGGATCATCTCGCGAAGCTGCCGTTCGACATTCTGCATCTGCGACATCGCGCGTCCTTTCCGAAGCCGCATTGACAGCGACCGGCTTGAAGTTCATGACGGATACCACTTTGGTATCCCAAAACGGTATCCGCAACAAGCGCCGATACCGGGCAGGCAGGACATGGCACAGGAAGACATGCAGCAAAGCGGTTACAATATCCACTGGCGACGCAATCTCGCCGTCTGTTTCGCGGGCTCGTTCAGCACGCTCATCGCCATGACCCTGCTCTTGCCGTTCCTGCCGCTTTATGTCGAACAGCTCGGCGCACAGGGTCATGCCGCCATCGTACAGTGGTCCGGCATCGCCTATGGCGCCACCTTCTTCGCCGCGGCAATGGTCGCGCCGTTGTGGGGACGCCTGGGCGACCGCTACGGCCGCAAGGTGATGCTGGTGCGCGCCTCCTTCGGCATGGCGATCTGCATGTCGCTGACGGGTATGGTCGAGACGGTCTGGCAGTTGGTCCTGCTGCGCCTGCTGATCGGCTTCGCCGGCGGCTACTCCTCGGGTTCGACCATATTGGTGGCCATGCAGACGCCGAAGGAGCGCTCAGGCTGGGCACTCGGCGTCCTGTCGGCGGGCATCACGGCGGGCTCGCTGGTCGGTCCCCTGCTCGGCGGCGTGCTGCCGCCGGTGATCGGGATTCGCGCCACCTTCCTCTTGTCAGGCGGGGTGATCTTCCTCGCCTTCCTGGCGACGACCTTCCTCATCAAGGAGAACCCGCGCCCGAGGGCGGCCAAAGCCGCGCCGGCGGCAAAGCCGAAAAGCGGCTGGTCGCAGATCCCGGACAAGCGCCCGGTGGTGGCCATGCTGACCACCGGCATGCTGCTCGCCTTCGCCACGATGTCGATCGAGCCTATCATCGCCGTCTATGTGCAGCAGTTGATCGAGGACCAGAGCCGGGTGACGCTCGTCGCCGGCGTTGTGATGTCGGCGGCCGCGCTCGGCACCATCCTGTCGGCGTCCTGGCTCGGCAAGCTCGCAGACCGGATCGGGCACTGGAACGTTGTCGTGGGAGCGCTGGCCATCTCGGCGCTGCTGCTCATCCCGCAGGCCTTTGTCACCAGCAGCTGGCAGCTGATCGGCCTGCGTTTCCTGATGGGTCTGGCGCTGGGCGGCCTCCTGCCCTGCATCACCAGTGTCATCAGGCACAACATCCCCGACGGCGTCGGCGGCAACGTGCTTGGCCTGGCGATCTCGGCGCAGTATGTCGGGCAGGTCGCGGGACCGCTGGCCGGCGGTTTTGTCGGCGGCCATTTCGGCATGCCGGCGGTGTTTCTGGGCACATCGGTGCTGATGGCGCTTGGTGCCGCCTACAACTGGATTGTCCAGTCGCGGCGGACGCGGCATATGGCACTGGAAGCGGGCAAGCCCTGAGACTTACCCGATCCGCAGAAGGAGCACGCCGACCATGAACCTCGCCGACCCAAACGGCAGCCGCCTCCTCGTGCTTGCCGGCGGTCTCGTCGGCGCGGCGGGGGTGGCGCTTTCGGCAGCAGCCGCGCATCGCGGCGGCGCCTTCATCGGCACGGCCGCGTCGTTCCTCCTGATGCATGCTCCGGTCTTTCTGGCCATTGGCCTTGTCGGAGGAGCAAACCGCTGGCTGCGCATCGCAAGCCTCGTTCTGCTCGCCGGGCTCGTGCTTTTCGCGGGCGATCTTCTCGCCCGCGATTTCCTGGGATCGAGACTGTTTCCGATGTCGGCGCCAATCGGAGGCACCTTGCTCATCGTCGGCTGGCTGGCGATAGCAATTTCTGCCCTGGCACGCCCACCTTCCTGAGGTTCAATCCAGCAGGAATCAGCGCCGACGTTCGGGTCGGATCAGCAGATCACGATTGCGCGCGGCCGGCTTCTTCAGGCGCCTTGCCTCTGGCCGCTCGGCGGCAGGCATGATGCCCCAGTAGTTGCGATAAATATCTTCGAACAGATGCTGGATGGGATGCACGTTTTTCTCCTTCCAATTGAATCGATCCAATCGCAAGCCCAAAAAAAGGAAATGCCGGTCAGCTCCGCTTGCGCCCTACGAGGAAGCGCAAGTCGCGAATCCACGGACTGGTTCTGTCGCGGCGCTTCTGGCTGTTGTTCGCCGACCCGATACTCCAGTCGTTGCGATAGATGTCTTCGAACAAATAGTTGATGGGATGCATCACTCCCTCCGAGGTCATATAGCGGAACAAATCCGCATTTTGGATCGATTCAAAGATAGATCTTCGACCCGCTCTGGTCAAGCAAAATTTGAATCGATCCAACGAAAATACTAGATGCGGCCCAGGAACGTGCTAAATGCATGTCAGGAGGCACGCGCAAATGGCGTCACTCACCGCAGGCAATCGACGACCCGTACGGCTGGCCGACATCGCAAAGGCCGCCGGTGTTTCGCACGGCACGGCGTCCAACGTATTCAGCCGACCCGAGATCGTACGCGAGGAAGTGCGCGAACGGGTTCGCGCGGCTGCCGAGGCGATGGGATATGGCGGGCCCGATCCAAAGGGCCGGCTGCTGCGCGCCGGCAAGGTCAACGCCATTGGCGTTGCCACAGCCGAGCCCCTCTCCTATTTCTTCGACGATCCGTTCGCGCGCGTCATGATGGCGGGCATCTCGCAGGCCTGCGATGCTACGGGAGCCGGCATTTCCCTGGTATCGGCCGCCAACAATGAGCAGCTTGCCTGGAACATCCAGAGCGCCCTTGTCGACGGCTTCATCGTCTTCTGCATCGAAGGCGGCTCGCGCCTGGTGGAGTTGGCACGCGAACGCAAGTTGCCCTTCGTCGCGCTCGACCTCGATTCCGAGGACGGGCCGGTCGCCGCGATCGGTGTCGACAACATCGCCGGCGCCGGCATGGCGGCCCGCCATCTCACCGATCTCGGACATCGCCGCTTCGCCGTCCTGGCGCTGCCCTTCGTCGACGACAGGACAGGCCTTGTTTCGGCCGAACAGGTCCGGGCCGCAACCTATGCAGGGACGCGCGACCGCCTCACCGGCTATCTCCGGGAGCTTTCGCGGGTTGGCATCGATACATCCAAAGTGCCCGTCTACGAGACCGCCAACGACGTGGCGAGCACGAAGGCGGGCCTCGAAACCATCTTCGCCTCCGACGCGCCGCCCACCGCCATCCTGGCCATGTCGGACAGAATAGCCCTGGTGGCGCTGGAATGGCTTAGCGCACGCGGGCTCAACGTACCTGACGATGTTTCCGTCGTCGGCTTCGACGGGGTTCCGGAAGCCGCGGTGTCCGAGCCGCCATTGACCACGATTGCCCAGCCGATCGCCGAGATGGGCCGCCTTGCCGTCAGGGCGATCCTGGAGAGCGACGGGCCTGTCAGCCGGCAGCAGCTGCCGGTCGAACTGATCGTGCGGGGCTCGTCGGGCCAGCCCCGCGGTTGAACCGCCCCCGAACCGCCTACCGATTGGCTCTTGCCACGGCAGAGAGGCCGAAAGGCGCAGCCGGCGCGGGATCCTTTTGGACCGTGCGGGCCTTGCCCGAGCCGCCGATGGTCGACAGCCATTCGAGATAGAAGGCGAGCGCGAATTGCATGGCAATGCCGGCCGATATCAGCAGGCTGTCATAGACGAATCCGCCTGGATTGATCACCTTCATCACCTGGGCGACCATGGCGATCACCGTGCCGGCGATGAAGACCGGCAGCGATCGTTTGCCCAGTATCGCCAGCGGATGGTCGGGGCTGGTGCGGAACAGGCTGGAGAGCACCGGCAGGGCGACGACGAGGTAGCTGACCGCCAGGATGTGCAACAGCCGCGGCAGCGACAGGAAGGTCTTGTCGAAGCCGCCGATCACCACCGGCAGGTTGAACCACGTTATATGTCCCCAGAGCGGGCTATGCACCCACACCAGCGCCGCTAGCACATAGGCGGCGGCCGCGCCGATCAGCCAGCGGTTGACCGGAATGACACCGCCGCGCCTGACATGCAGCATGGCGGCAAGGCCGATGTTGAACAGGAACTGCCAGGACAGCGGATTGAGGAACCAGAAACCGGGCTCGGGGTAATTGGGCGGCGCGATCTGCCAGATTCCGGCTACGAGCCACAGCGTGCCGGATACGACGAGCGCCGCGACGGGCCTGTAGCTGACGAACAGGACGAATGCCGGCGCCATCAAAAGCAGCGCCGCATAGACCGGCAGGATGTTGAGGTAGCCGAGCTGGTGGCCGAGCGTGACGATGCCGACCAGCACTTGCGGCGTATTCTTCATCAGCGGCTCGATATTGATGAGCTTCAGCAGTTCCGGCCGCTTGGCAAACACCGCCACGGCGCAGAACAGGGCCATCACCACCATCGTCGTGACGATATGGGCGGCGTAGAGCACGCCCGCCCGCCGCCACATCTTCAAGGTCGCCAGAAGCCGGCCTCCCGGTCGGAACTTCGTGCCATAGGCGAGCGCGACCGAGATGCCGGAAATCAGCACGAACGCTTCGGCCGCATCCGAAAAACCGAAATTCTTGTAGGTCAGGGCCTCGAAAGCCGTGCCCGGAACATGATCGATGAAGATCGTGAGCAGGGCCAGCGCGCGCAATACATCGATACGCGTGTCGCGTTCCAAGATACGCAAGCCGCGATCTGGGATACGCAAATCGCGATCTGGGATACGCGCGTCGCGATCTGGGATACGCAAATCGCGATCTGGCGAAACAGGGGTAGTCATCGACAAAAGGCCTCAAAGCTGGTTGTTCATGTCCAGCAATGCGACCCCCGACGCACCGCTTCGATTCCTCCCGGATGGAGTGTATCGCCGCAGAAACGGGCCGGAATGCGCCTGGTTCAATCAACTTTCGCGGAGCATGAAAATATTGCGTTTTGAAGCCGGCAAATTGAGCGGAACCTCATATAATCAACGGGATGCGATATGACTGGCGACAATGCCGAAAACGGCACCCTAGTGCTGGACCTGGCCTTTCCGTATCACCTCCTCGGCGCTGGCAAGGGTCGCCGCGAATCCCTGTTCCTGCTGCATGGATCGGGTGTCGACGAGACAAGCATGGTGGCGCTGGCGAGAAGCATGGCACCCGACGCCGTCCTGATCGCGGTGCGAGGCCGCATCCCCCAGGAGGACGGTTTTCGCTGGTTCGGGCGAATCACGCCGACGCGCTTCGACCAGGAAAGCATCCGTGTCGAAACCGCCGCGTTCGCGGCATTTGCAGCCGAAGCCGCCGCACGCCACGGGCTTGATCTCGGTCACGCAACATTCCTTGGCTATTCGAACGGCGCCAATCTGGTTTCGAGCCTGATGCTGCTGCATCCCGGCATCGTCCGCAGGGCGGCCCTGTTGAGGCCAATGCCGGTGCTAGACAAGGTACCGGCGACGGACCTTACGGGAACACGGACGCTGATCATTGCCGGAGCCGCCGACGAGACCTACGGGCCTTTCGCGCCGGCGCTGGTGACGCTGCTCAGCCGACACGGCACGGAGATCGACGCCCGGATTGTTCCATCGGGCCACGAAATCGGTGACCCGGACGCAGCAATCATCAGGCACTGGCTAGCGGGATCGGCGGCGACCCAGCTAGGCTGATCGTCTTTCCGGACCGCTCGCTTCTCAGGTGCGCAGCGTGATCGACCAGCGACCGCTGAATAGCCGCCCTACCCCCGCCCCATCCTGTTCCAGGCGTCGAGGCCGGCGATCTTGTAGGCCTCGGCCAGCGTTGGGTAGTTGAAGGTGTTGTTGACGAAGAAGTCGACCGTGCCGCCGAGATTGATCACCGCCTGGCCGATGTGAATGAGTTCGGTGGCGCCCTCGCCGACGATGTGCGCGCCGAGCAGTCGACGCGTCTCGATCGAGAACAACAGCTTCAGGAAGCCGGTATTGACACCCATGATGTGGCCGCGCGACGTCTCGCGGAAGCGCGCGACGCCGACCTCATACGCGTCGCCGCTTTGGCGTACCTGTTCCTCCGACTGGCCGACCGTCGAGATCTCCGGCACCGCATAGATGCCGTAGGGAAAGGTCTCCGGCGGCGCCGGCAGGGTCACGCCAAAGGCATGGCAGGCGGCCACCCTGCCCTGCTCCATCGAGGTGGAGGCGAGGCTCGGAAAGCCGATGACGTCGCCGGCGGCGTAGATATTGGGCACGCTGGTCTGGAAAGTCTGCGGATCGACCTTGATACGGCCCCTGGAGTCGGCCTCGATGCCGACAACGTCGAGGCCGAGGCTGCCGACATTGCCGGTGCGGCCGGCCGCGTAGAGCACGACCTCGGAGCGGATCGTGCGGCCATCGGCCAGTTCCACCTCGGCGGCTTCCGCCTTGGAGCGGATTTCCTTGACCGCGCTGCCTAGCCTTATCGTCATGCCGCGGTCGCGCATCTGGTGGATGAAATCGTCGACGATCTCCCGGTCGACGAAATCGAGGATGGAGTTGCGCGGTTCGACCAGCGTCACCGGCACGTCGAGCGCGGAAAAGATGGTGGCGTATTCGACCCCGATGACGCCGGCGCCGATCACAGTCAGCGTGCGCGGCAGGCGGTCGAGTTCAAGCATCTCGTCGCTGTCGAAGACACGGGTCTTGTCGAAGGGCACGTCGCGCGGCCGATGCGGCCTGGTGCCGACGGCGATCAGCGCATTGGCAAAGCCGACTTCGCTGTAGTCGCCATTGTCCGATGTCAGGCTGACCTTGTTGGGGCCGAGAAATTTCACCGCCGCGCGCGCACTTTTGACCGTGTTGCGCATGAATTGGTGTTGCAGCACCTCGACCTCGTGGTCGAGCGTCTTGTGCAGGCGCTCGATCAGGTCGCCGACCGAGATATCCTGCTTGACCCGGTAGCCGCGTCCATAGAAGCCGCGCTCGCGCCAGCCCGAGAGATTGAGCACCGTTTCGCGCAGCGTTTTCGAGGGAATGGTGCCGGTGTGCACCGAGACGCCGCCAAGACGCCGGCCCCGGTCGACCACCAGCACCGATTTGCCGAGTTTGGCCGATTGCACCGCCGCGCGGCGGCCCGAGGGGCCGCTGCCGATGACCAGCATGTCGTAGTCCATATTGCCCCGTCCCCTCGGCGTCTTGTTGCGCCGCAGCAAGCTAACGCCATCCACACTGCAAATTCAACCGGTTCAGACCGTCAGCCCATTCTGTCCCGCCCGGCGTGGCGGGAAAATGTCCCTATCTTGATTCCGCCATGAGCCTTCACCATTTTTGGTGAGGTGGGCGCAGGCTAAGCAGGCCCCCGTTACGAGGAAATGACATGAACGCTCGCGTTCTCGACGGCGAAATCATCGACACCCGGCTCGACGATGTCAGGGCTTATGAAGGCGTCCGCACAAGGCGTATCCTGGCCTTCTTGCTCGACTATATCATCGTCGCCCTGCTGACCATTCCGTTCGCGATCCTGGTGTTCTTCCTCGGCCTTTTGACCCTCGGCCTTGGCTGGATGCTGTTTGGCGTCCTGGTGCCGGCAGTCGCCATCCTCTACATCTGGAACACGCTGGGCAGTTCCGACCAGGCCACTACGGGCATGAAGATGATGGGCATCCGCCTCGACCGTCTCGATGGCAGGCCGATCGATGGCCTCACCGCGGTCGTCCATTCCGTGCTGTTCTGGGCCGGCAACGTCATCCTGTCGCCGCTGGTCCTGCTGGTGACGCTGTTCTCCGACCGCAAGCGCACGCTGCACGATCTTTTGCTCGGCACTGTCGTCAGCCGTACCGGCCGTTAAAAACCGGCCCTCAAGAGAAACCATGGGCCCTTGAGCGCAAATGTGAAGGTGTTCAGTCAGCCACACCTTCACAATCCTGTTGAATTTTTCGCCGCCGGAGCCAAAGGTAGAGCGATTCGAAGGAGTGTTTCCAAGGCTCGATGACGCAGCACCCGACCCAGTCGCCGCAGTTCTTCCTGACCGCGCCGTCGCCGTGCCCCTATCTCGACGGCCAGTTCGAGCGCAAGGTGTTCACGCATCTGGTCGGCGACAAGGCCTCGGAGATGAACGACCTGCTTACGCAAGGCGGCTTCCGGCGCTCGCAGAACATAGCCTACAGGCCAGCCTGCGAGACCTGCCGCGCCTGTGTATCCGTGCGCATCCTGGCCCAGGAGTTTGCCGCCAGCCGCAACATGAAACGCGTGCTGCAGCACAATTCCGACCTCGTCGGCGCCATGCACAATGCCGAGCCCTCGACCGAACAATATTCGCTGTTTCGCGGCTATCTCGATGCCCGCCACCGCCGCGGCGGCATGTCCGACATGACGGTGCTCGACTACGCCATGATGGTCGAGGATACGCATGTCGACACCAAGGTGATCGAATACCGGCGGCGCGGACCCGATACCTTCATCACCGGCAAGGGTCAGGGTGAACTGATCGCGGTAGCGCTCACCGACAAGATGGCCGACGGCCTGTCGATGGTCTATTCCTATTTCAATCCCGATTTCGAAAGCCGCTCGCTCGGCACATTCATGATTCTCGACCATATCGCCCGCGCCAAGGCGATGGGACTGCCCCATGTCTACCTTGGCTACTGGGTCAATGGTTCGCGCAAGATGAATTATAAGATGCGCTTCATGCCGCAGGAGCATCTCGGCCCAAAAGGCTGGGAGCGCTACACCAACGAAGCGGTCTGACGCTGAGTTTTCCCACGATCCACGCTTAAACTGTTTCAAGGCAGGGGATGCTGGTCTTTCAGCCGCTCGGCTGGAGAGAGTGCGCGATTGCGCCGATCGGCCGCCGCCTGCAATTCAATTGCGAAAGTTCCTGCATGTCCTCTCACCATGATCACCAGAAGGGCCTTCTGATAACCGCCATTGGCGGACTGATACTGACTGTCGACATACCGTTGATACGCCTTGCGGATGGCGGCGCCTGGACGATCCTTCTGCTGCGAACCGGAGCCACCTTCATCGCCGCGATGATCATCTGGTCGGTCTGGCGCGCGCTGAGCCGGAATGTCCCGCCGCTAATCCCCGGCTGGTCCGGACTGATCGTGGCGATATGCTATGGGCTGACCTCGATCACCTTCATTACCGCGGTCTTCCACACCTCGACCGCCGATCTGGTGTTCATCCTGGCCTTCAACACGGTGTTCGCCGCACTCTTGTCCTGGATATTCCTGAAGGAAAGACCGCGGGCGGTGACGATCGTGGCGATGCTTGTCATGATCCTCGGCGTGCTGGTCATCGTCGGCGGTTCGGTCGGCACCGGCAAGCTGTTCGGCGATTTCATGGCGCTCTGCTCGGCTTTCTTCATCGCGGTCGCCATCACCATCTCGCGTGCCAGCGGCAAGGATATGGGATTCACCTCGCTCATCGGTGTCCTTCTGCCGCTTGGGCTGGCCGCCTTCATGGTGACGGGCGAAGGTTTTCACGTCAACGCGCCATGGTGGATCATCTTCAACGGCGCCGTCATCATGCCGATCTCGTTCTTCTGCCTCGCCGCCGGGCCGAAATACATTTCAGGACCGGAAGTAGCGATGTTCTACCTGCTCGAAACCGTGCTGGCGCCAATCTGGGTGTGGATGATCTTTGCCGAGACGCCGACCCGCAACAGCCTGATCGGCGGCGGCATCCTGGTTGTCACCCTAGTCGCCCATTCGCTCTGGCAGTTGCATGATGGACGCAGGCGCCGCGGTGACCTTGCGGTGCACCACCCGGCGTAGAGATCAGATCAGGCGCTGGCCTTCTTCGCGGCGCCTGGTTCGGGCAGGGCCTCGATCCGCGGACCGGTCTCGATCTCGGCCGCCGATCCGGCGGCCGTCTCGTCGGCCAGTTCCACCTCGCGCAGCCACTCGCGCCAGATCGCGACCAGCAGCGCCATCAGCACCGGGCCGATGAACAGGCCGAGAAACCCCATCGTCTTGACGCCGCCGATCAGGCCGAAAAAGGTCGGCAGGAAGGGCAGTTTTATCGGTCCGCCGACGAGCTTGGGGCGCAGCGTCTTGTCGACGATGAACAGCTCGACCGTTCCCCATATGAACAGCGCCAGGCCGGCCATCGGCGAGCCGCTGGCGGCGAGGTAGATCGACACCAGGGTAAAGGACAGCGGCGCACCGCCGGGGATGAGCGCCATCACGCCGGTCAGCGCGCCCAGCGTCACAGGCGACGGCACCCCGGCCAGCCAGTAGGCGATGCCCAGCACCAGCCCCTCGCCGATGGCGATCACGGTCATGCCCGTCACGGTCGAGGAAATGGTCGCCGGCACGACGCGGGAGATCCGCTCCCAGCGGGTCGGCAAGATGCGTTCGCCGAGGCGGTCGATCTGGCCGGCGAAATTCTCGCCGTCGCGATAGGCGAAAAACAGGGCGATCATCATGAACAGCAGCGTCAGAAACAGGCTGAAGGCGCTGCCGCCGGCGGCGAGCGCGCCCCGGTAGATGCTGCCGATATTGGCGCCGCTGACCAGCTGGATCAGTTCACCGATGCCGCCGGGATGGCCGAGATTGGTGGTCCACTGCTCGTTCAACCACTCACCCACGACAGGCATGGTGGCGATCCAGTGCGGCGTCACCGCGCCGTGCCGATTGGTTTCTATCGCCCAGCCGACCCATTCGCGCACCTCGTTGATGGCATAGGTGCCGGCAAGCGCGATCGGGATCACCAGGAAGGCGAGGATGAACAGGATGGCCAAGGTGGCGGCGATGGTGCGGTTGCCGCCGGCGCCGACCAACAGCCGTCGGTAGAGCGGCCAGCTGGCGAAGGCGATGACGAGGGCGGCCAGCACCGGGAACAGGAAACCGTGGAAGAAATAGACGCCGGCGGCGACGATCAGCACCAGCAGCCAGCGTGCCGCCGACAGCGGCGGTATGACGGCCGACCGAAGCGGTGTGGACAGCCCGAAGAGGCGCTGCTGCCGTTCCGGTTTCTGGATCCTTGCTTCCTTCAAACGCCCTGTTCTCCCCGGCCCATCCGGTCAGTTATGGACCGATATAGTGCAGCAATCGTGACGATAGTCCAAATCGTGATGGCGGAGGTCTTGCCTTCTCCCCTTGTGGAGAAGGTGGATCGGCGCGTCAGCGCCGAGACGGATGAGGGGTGTTGGAAGGAATCAGGCGCCCGTGTTCTGAGCGCCGGTTTGCGCCAAGCTGGAGCACCCCTCATCCGTCCGAGCTTCGCTCGGCCACCTTCTCCCACAACAAGGGGAGAGGGAAGAGGCGCAGCTTCAACCGAATTTCCCTGTCCTGGGGAATCCCTTCGGCACCATACGCCCTGCCGATGCCCTCGCGCCGATCCACTCGGCCAGTTCCTCGCGCGAACGCGTGAAAGTACGGTCGGCCGAATCCTGCCAGGAAAGACCGGTCGCCAATGTGAAGGGCTTGAGGTCGAGAAGACCGCCGTCCTTGTATTTCTGCAGCCGCACGCCCTTGCCGCGGCCCATCTCGGGAATTTCCGAGAGCGCGAACACCAGCATCTTGCGGTTCTCGCCGACGATGGCCAGATGATCGCCGGTGACCGGCACGCAGCGCTTGGCTTCGTCGGGGGCCTTGACGTTCATCACCTGCTTGCCCTTGCGGGTGTTGGCGACCACCTCTTCCTCCGGAACGATGAAGCCGTTGGCGTCGAAAGAGGCGAGCAGCAGCTTGCGCTTGGGATCGTGGACGAAGGCGGTGACGATGTCCTGGTCATTGTCCATGTCGACGATGATGCGGATCGGCTCGCCATGGCCGCGGCCACCGGGCAGCCGGTCGGCGCCGATCGTGTAGAACTTGCCGCCGGTGGTGAAGACCAGCACCTTGTCTGTCGTCTGGGCATGGAAGGCGAGCTTGAGGCTGTCGCCCTCCTTGAAGGTCAGCGTCGAAAGATCGGCCAGATGGCCCTTCATTGCCCGCAGCCAACCTTTTTCCGAAACCACGACAGTGACCGGCTCGCGCTCGATCATGGCGTGCGCGATGTCGGTCAGGTCGTGCTCGGGCGCATCGGCGAACTGGGTACGGCGCTTGCCGATCTCGGTCTCCGGGCCGAACTTGTCTCGAAGCTGAGTGACTTCCCACTTGATCGTCGACCACTGCTTCGCATCGGACGCCAGCAGCGCCTCGATCTGCTTCTT
Organism: Mesorhizobium sp. ESP7-2; assembly: GCF_020164715.1. Classification (NCBI taxonomy): domain Bacteria; kingdom Pseudomonadati; phylum Pseudomonadota; class Alphaproteobacteria; order Hyphomicrobiales; family Phyllobacteriaceae; genus Mesorhizobium; species Mesorhizobium sp. ESP7-2. Next base: position 302,919 of record NZ_JAIUGQ010000001.1, on the reverse strand, counting down.
TTCGGCGGTCAGGCCATCGAATTCCTTGCGGATCTCGAATTCCTCCAGCTTGCGCAAAGCGCGCAGCCGCATGTTGAGGATCGCTTCGGCCTGGGTGTCGGTGAGCGACCAGCGGGCCATCATCACCTGTTTGGGCTCATCCTCCTCGCGGATGATCTTGATCACCTCGTCGATGTTGAGATAGGCGATCAGGTAGCCGGCGAGAATTTCCAGCCGCCTCTCGATCTCGCCAAGGCGATGTTTCGAGCGACGGACGAGGACTTCGCGGCGGTGATCCAGCCATTCCTGCAGCACGCCTTTCAGCGAGAGAACGTTGGGTACCTTGCCACGCGAAAGCACATTCATGTTGAGCGGGAAACGGCTTTCGAGCTCGGTAAGCTTGAACAGCGATTCCATCAGGATGCCTGGGTCGACGGAACGGCTCTTGGGCACCAGCACGACGCGGATGTCCTCGGCACTTTCGTCCCTGATATCCTCGAGCAGCGGCAGCTTGCGGGCCATCAACAGCTCGGCGATCTTCTCGATCAGCCGCGCCTTCTGCACGCCATAGGGGATTTCGGTGACGACAATGCTCCAGGTGCCCCTGCCCTGGTCTTCCTGGTTCCACTTCGACCGAACGCGAAACCCGCCGCGGCCGGTCTCATAGGCTTCGAGGATGGAGGCGCGGCTGTCGACGATGATGCCGCCGGTCGGGAAATCCGGACCCTGGACGAAGTCCATCAGCTTCGCCACCGGCGCGTCGCGATGCTCGATCAGGTGCAGCGCGGCGTCGCAAAGCTCGGCCGCATTGTGCGGCGGGATCGATGTCGCCATGCCGACGGCGATGCCGGACGAGCCATTGGCCAAAAGATTGGGGAAGGCACCGGGGAGCACGATCGGCTCCTCGTCCTCTTCATTGTAGGTCGGCCGATAGTCGACGGCATCCTCGGTGATGCCGGCAAGCAATTCGGTCGCCACGTCGGTCATGCGCGCTTCGGTGTAGCGCATGGCGGCGGCATTGTCGCCGTCGATGTTGCCGAAATTGCCCTGGCCGTCGACCAGGGGGTAGCGCATCGAAAAATCCTGCGCCAGCCGCACCAGCGCGTCATAGATCGACTGGTCGCCATGCGGGTGGAACTTGCCCATCACCTCGCCGACGATGCGGGCGCATTTGGCAAAACCCTGGTCGGGATTGAGGCGCAGCAGGCGCATGGCGTGCATGATGCGGCGATGGACCGGCTTCAGTCCGTCGCGCACGTCCGGCAGCGCCCGGTGCATGATGGTCGACAGCGCATAGGCAAGATAGCGCTCTTCCAGCGCCTTCTTCAGATCGACCGGTTCGATATGATCGCCGCCGCCATTGTCAGGCGGCAAAAGCCTTTTTCCCATGGGTTGGACCTAGCCGAGCGGGTGATTCGCGGCAAGAGGCGCGCACCCGGCCGGTCGATTTGCACGCTATTCTGCAACTGGAAACCGCAACGTCGAGCTTGCCGACCAACATCAACCTGTTACATGCCACATCTATTGCGAAGCACGACACGCTGGCGGCCCGACCTTCATGCCAAATTCACCGCATCCTGCAATAGCGTTCGGATCGGGTTTGCCTTTCACCGCGATTTTCGACCAATGTGCCGGGACACGCCTTTTTCCCGTCCAGTTCGTCACGGAATGGTGATGGCGCAAAGAATTGAAAAATAATTTCAGGACACTCTCAGGGACCTTGCGATGACAATCAACCGCTCAACTCTCCGGAAATTCGCTCTTTCGACCTTCTTGCTCACATTGCCGCTGAATGCGGCCCTTGCCCAGGACGCCGCGGTCGCGGACCGGCTGAAGGCAGCACTCGCGGCCCAGGGCGTCGACATCGCCTGGACCGGCGTGACCGGCGACAATACCAGCATGGTGCTGCAGGGCGTGTCGGTGAAACCGGCTGCGGAAAAGGAAGCGCTGCCGATCGGCGACGTCAAGCTCGAGAACGTCACCGAAGCCAATGGCGGCTATGATATAGGCACCGTGTCGACCTCGGCCTTCGAACACAGCAAGGACGGCATCACCCTCGATCTCAGCCCCTTCGTCATCCACGACATGACGGTGCCGGCCGACGGCTCCACCGGCCCGCTGGGTTCGCTGATGATGTACAAATCCGCTGAACTGTCGAACATGACGGTCAAGGTCGCCGACAAGACCGCCTTCTCGATGGACGGCCTTGCCATCGAGATCACGCCGCCCGCCGACGGCAAGGCGATGGAGTTCACCGCCAACACGGAGAAGTTCACGGCCGATCTCTCGCTGGTCGACGATCCCAAGTCCAAGGAGGTCATCAACGCGCTCGGTTACCAGAACATCTCGGGCAATCTCGAAATGGCCGGCACCTGGCAGCCATCGGACGGCAAGATGGAACTGTCGAAATACGACATCTCCGTCGAGAATGCCGGCACGCTCGGAATGACCTTCGACCTCGGCGGCTACACGATCGACTTCATCAAGTCGCTGCAGGAAATGCAGAAGAAGATGGCCGCACAGCCGGAAGGCGCCGACAATTCGGCGCAAGGCATGGCCATGCTCGGCCTGTTGCAGCAGCTTTCGTTCAACAGCGCCTCGATCCGCTTCGACGACGATTCGCTGACCGGCAAGGTGCTGGACTATGTCGGCAAGCAGCAAGGCATGTCGGCCAAGGACATCGCCAACCAGGCCAAGGCGATCGTGCCGTTCGGCATGGCGCAGCTCAACAATCCCGAGCTGACGGCTCAGGTGACCGCGGCGGTCAGCAAATATCTCGACGATCCGAAGAGCCTCGAAATCTCGGCCGAGCCGCCGGCATCGGTGCCGTTCGCGCTGATCATGGCCGGCGCCATGTCGAACCCGCTGGACCTGCCGAAGACGCTCGGCGTCAGCGTCAAGGCCAACGAGGACTGATCGAATTAGCTGGCTTCTCCCCGTCACTATACGGGGAGAAGGTGCCGGCAGGCGGATGAGGGGCAGCGCTGAAGCTTGCGAATATGAAATTCGATGCTGAACCGATTGCCTGTCAGAAGGCTTCAGTTGCTACGACCGCTCGCAAATCGCCAGCACCCGCGCCGCCCCTCATTGTCCTGCCGGACATTTCTCCCCGTATAGTGACGGGGAGAAAGGGCAGTTGCAACGCTGCCGTCAGTCCTTCTTCGCAACCGCGACGCGCAGCGCCAAATCGCGAAGCTGCTGCGGACTCGCTTCCGACGGCGCGTTCATCAACAGGTCATAGGCCTGTTGATTCATCGGGAACATGGTGATCTCGCGCAGGTTCTTGGCGCCGACCAGAAGCATGACGACGCGGTCGACACCGGCGGCCATGCCGCCATGCGGGGGCGCGCCATACTGGAAGGCGCGGTAGAGGCCGCCAAAGCGTTCCTCGACCGTGGCGCGGTCCAGCCCGACCGTCTCGAACGCCTTGACCATGGTTTCGGGCAAATGGTTGCGGATACCGCCGCTGGCGATCTCGAAACCGTTGCAGACCATGTCGTACTGGAACGCCTTGATGCCGAGCAGATCGTCGCCGTTCAGCGCGTCGATGCCACCCTGCGGCATGGAGAACGGGTTGTGGGCGAAGTCGATCTTCTTCTCCTCCTCGTTCCATTCGAAGAACGGGAAGTCGACGATCCAGCACAGTTCGAAGCGTTCTCGGTCGACAAGATTGAGTTCCTCGCCGGCACGGGTGCGCGCAGCGCCCGCGAAAGAAACGAATTTCTTCGGGTCGCCGGCAACGAAGAAGGCAGCGTCGCCGTCGGCAAGGCCGAGTTGCAGGCGGATCGCTTCGGTGCGTTCCTCGCCGATATTCTTGGCGAGCGGGCCGGCGCCTTCGAGCTTGTCGCCCTCCTTGCGCCAGAAGATGTAGCCCAGCCCCGGCTGGCCCTCGCCTTGCGCCCAGGAGTTCATGCGGTCGCAGAAGGCACGGCTGCCGCCGGTCTTGGCCGGAATGCCCCAAACCTCTGCCTTCGGGTCGTTGGCCAGGATGTTGGCGAACACCTTGAAACCGGAATCGCGAAAATGGTCGGAGACGGCCTGCATCTCGATCGGATTGCGCAGGTCGGGCTTGTCGGAGCCGTATTTGCGCATGGCGACATCATAGGGGATGCGCTGGAACTTCTGCGTCACCGGTTTGCCGTTGGCGAAGGTCTCGAAGACTCCCCGCATCACCGGTTCCATGGTCGACAGCACGTCGTCCTGCTCGACGAAGCTCATTTCGAGGTCGAGCTGGTAGAACTCGCCGGGCAGACGGTCGGCGCGCGGATCCTCGTCGCGGAAACAGGGCGCGATCTGGAAATAGCGGTCGAAGCCCGACACCATGATCAGCTGCTTGTACTGCTGCGGCGCCTGCGGCAGCGCGTAGAAAGTGCCGGGATGGATGCGAGACGGCACCAGGAAGTCGCGCGCGCCTTCCGGCGACGACGCGGTGAGGATCGGCGTCGAGAATTCGGTGAAGCCTACCTCGCCCATGCGCTTGCGCATCTCGGCGATGATTTTCGTGCGCGCCACGATGTTTTTGTGCAACGTCTCGCGGCGCAGGTCGAGGAAGCGGTATTTCAGCCTGATGTCCTCGGGATAGTCCGGTTCGCCGAACACCGGCAGCGGCAATTCCTTGGCCGCCGAAAGCACCTCGATCTCGCGGGCGAAAATCTCGATCTCGCCGGTCGGCAGGTTGGCGTTCGTGGTCTCGGGCAAGCGCGCCTTGACTTCACCGTCGACGCGGATCACCCATTCGCCACGCAAGGTTTCGGCGACCTTGAAGGCAGGCGAATCGGGATCGGCGACGATCTGGGTCAGGCCATAGTGATCACGCAGGTCGATGAAGAGCAGGCCGCCATGGTCGCGCACGCGATGCACCCAGCCCGACAGACGAACGGAATTGCCGACGTCGCTCTTTCGCAACTGGGCACAGGTGTGGCTGCGGTAACGATGCATGGTCATGGATAAAAGTCCGGGATTGTGGGTTGCGGGCCAAAGCATCGCAGCCCGGCCCAAAATTTGCGCGAAAAGCGCATGAGAGGCATGGTTTGTCAAGGCAAGTGGGCTTCACTGGCTCAACGCCGCCGGCAATTGCCGCTGGCATTGGCCAAGGCGATGGTTCAAGAAAGAGATCACCGATACGTGATCGTCTTCCTTCATGTCTTCCATCCGTCCGCTGATCCCGCTTCTCCTGGCCGCCGGCATCCTGCTCGGCGGCAATGGGCTGCAAAGCACCCTGATCGCGTTGCGCGGTGCGCAGGAAGGGTTTTCGGCTTCCGACATTGGCCTCATGGGCACCTTCTATTTCGCCGGCTTCCTGCTCGGCTGCCTGGCCATCACGCGCATCATGAAGGCGGTCGGGCATATCAGGGCGTTTTCGGCGCTGGCGGCTATCGCCTCGGTCGGCACGTTGCTGCTGGTGCTGGTCCTCGATCCGGTGATGTGGTGCGCGGTGCGCTTTGCCGGCGGCTTCTGTTTCGCCGGGCTGTTTACCATTGTCGAAAGCTGGCTGAATTCCGGCGTCACCAACAAGGACCGCGCCCGCGTGCTGGCGATCTACCGGATGGTCGATACCGGATCGGTGACATCAGCCCAGTTCCTGATTCCTGTCTTCGGCGCCGGCGGCTTTACCATCTTCGCCATCATGTCGATCATGATCACGCTGTCGCTGGTTCCGGTCTCGCTCGGCGACCGCTCCAACCCGACGCCGCCGGAAGAGGTCAAGCTCGATCTGGCGCGCGTCTGGCGAATTTCTCCGCTGGGCTGCTTCGGCTGCATCGCGGTCGGCGTAACCAACAGTGCCTTTCGCACCTTGTCGCCGGTCTATGCCGAGCAGATCGGCATGTCGGTCGCCGATGTGGTCACTTTCGTCAGCGTCGGCATTTTCGGCGGCGCCATCATCCAGTATCCTCTCGGTTACCTCTCCGACCGCTGGGATCGGCGCCGGGTGCTGTTGATGACGACCTGTTGCGCGATGCTTTCGGCACTGGCGCTGGTGTTCATCGCTGGCAGCAATCCACTGCTCAACTTCATCATCATCTTCATCTTCGGCTGTTTCGCCATGCCGCTCTATTCGCTGTCGGCGGCGCATTCCAATGATCGCGCGGATGCCGGCGAGTTCGTGCTGATCAATGCGGCCCTGATGCTGCTCTATTCCTTCGGCGCCATTGGCGGCCCTTTCGCGGCTTCGACCGCGATGCAATATTTCGGGCCAAGCGCGCTGTTCGTCTTCAGCGCCGTGGTCTACGCGGTCTTCATCGCCGTCATCCTCCACCGCATGCAGGCACGCTCCGGCGTGCCGGCCGACAAGCGCAGCCGCTTCACCGCGCTGTTGCGCACCTCGACCATTTTCGCGCGGCTGGCGAGGAGAAATAGTGATCCAGACAGCCCCGAAGGGCCGTGACGGCGGCACCACAGCTTGACGAAAGCCTTCCCGGCTGAAATCTAGGAAGACCCTACTCCTGCCAAAAGCGATTTGATGCACGTCATCACCACCCAGAAAGAACTCGAGACCGTTCTCGCCGCTTTCGAAAAGTCGGATTTCGTCACCGTCGACACCGAATTCATCCGCGAAACGACCTTCTGGCCAATCCTGTGCCTGATCCAGATGGCCTCGCCCGGCGTGACGGCACTGATCGATCCGCTGTCACCTGATATCGATCTGGCTCCCTTCTTCAGGCTGATGGCCAACGAGGCGGTGGTCAAAGTCTTCCACGCCGCCCGGCAAGACATCGAAATCATCGTCCATCTCGGCGATCTCGTTCCGCACCCGGTGTTCGACACACAGGTGGCGGCGATGGTCTGCGGCTTCGGCGACAGCGTTTCCTATGATCAGCTCGTGCAGCGCATCACCGGGGCGCGGCTCGACAAGTCCTCGCGCTTCACCGACTGGCGCCATCGGCCGCTGTCCGACAAGCAGCTCGATTACGCGCTGGCCGACGTTACCCATCTGATCGAGGTCTATCAGCACCTCAACGCCGAGCTGGCGCGGGAAAACCGTGCCCACTGGCTGAATGAGGAGATGGATGTCCTGACCTCGCGCGAGACCTACGATCCGCACCCCGAGGATGCCTGGAAGCGGCTGAAGATGCGACTTCGCAAACCGCAGGAGCTGGCGATCGTGCAGGGCGTGGCGGCATGGCGCGAACGCGAGGCGCGCGAGCGCGACGTACCGCGCGGCCGCGTGCTCAAGGACGACGCGATCTACGAGATCGCGCAACAAGGGCCGCGCGATGCGGCGGCCCTTGCCAAGCTGCGCACGACGCCAAAAGGCTGGGAACGCTCCTCGACCGCGACGGCACTGCTCGGCGCGGTCAATACCGCGCTCGCCCTGCCCAAGGAGCAGATGCCGAAACTGCCGAAAAGCTTCCAGCCGCCCGAGGGCTCGAACGCGGCCGCGGAACTCTTGAAAGTGTTGCTCAGGATCGTCGCCGAGAGACAGGGTGTCGCCTCGAAGGTGCTCGCCTCCAGCGACGACATCGACCGCATCGCGGCCGAGGGCGAGGATGCCGATGTGCCGGCGCTGCAAGGCTGGCGGCGCGCCGTCTTCGGCGAACAGGCGCTGAAGCTTGTGCGCGGCGAGATCGGCATCAAGTTCGACAAGCGAAAAATAGCGGTGTTCGACCTGTAAGCACCGGCCTTTTCCGTCTCGGCTTGTGGAGAAGGTATTTGGCGCAGCTCAGACGATTGCGAGCAAGTGCAGGGCCAACCAGATCCAGCCCAGGGCCAGCACCACCGCGCCCAGAACGAAGGAGCGGTTGCGCAGCAGCAGGTTGTTGCTGGTCAGGTGAAACCAGGCGTGAAAATAGCGCGACGCGACAAAAATCCACATCAGTGCGAGCGTGATGTAATTGACGCCGTTGGTCATGTGCAGTGACAGGCACAGCACGTAGAAAAGCACCGGCAGTTCGAACTGGTTGATCAAACTGTTCGCGACGGTGACAGTGGAGGCCGGCTCGGTCGAACGAACCTTGTACTGGCCGACCTTGGCTTCACCCGACTTGACGGCAAAATAGCGGCCCCGGCCCATGACGACATAGATGATGTAGACCAGCAGCACTTGCGCTAGCACCGGCCAGAAGATCGCGGTCTGGTTCATGAAAACGCCCCTGTCCTGTCCGGCCTCAATTCCGACGTCTTTGGCCCGCCAGCCAGAAAGCGGCAATGACGATGACCGGGACGGCGAGAAACGCGAATTTGGTGACGATCAACGCCGAGGCGAAAGACAGCGAGTCCGGGTTGGCGTAGAGGAAATCGGACAGAAGCCGCGCCACGGCGATATTTTGGGCGTAGTCGGCGAGTGTGTATGGCAGCACCAGGACCAGCGCGAAGATCGCCTGCACCTGCGCCGGGAGCACCCGGAAATTCTTCAGACGCCGGCCGGTTGCCAGGATCAGGCTGACCAGTGTCAGCGACAACAGCGCCGGAAACAAAAGGTCGAAGGTCAGGTAATGCCAGACTAGGATGATCTCTCCACCACGCCGGCCAAGCGCCGTCAGCCAGGCCATGCCTTCGTCGGGCGTGAATCCGAAATAGCGGATGTCGAGCGAGGCCAAGCCCCCGCTCAACTGGCGGAAATAGAAGAACTCCATCACCGTCATGGCGATGAAGACCGCCGCCGAGAGGAAGCAGAGCGCCGCGACATGGCGCGACAGGCGCAGCACCATGGCGGTCAAGTTGCGCCAAAACCCGGAAGAATCAGGCTCCGCCGGGATAGTTGGGGCTTTCGCGGGTGATCGTGACGTCATGGGCGTGGCTTTCACGAAGTCCGGCGTTGGATATGCGCACAAAAGTGGCGCGGTCGCGGAAATCGGCAAGGTCGCGGCCACCAACATAACCCATAGCTGCTTTCAGCCCGCCTGCAAGCTGGTGCAGCACGCCAGACACAGGTCCTTTGTAGGGGACCTGCCCTTCAATGCCTTCCGGCACCAGTTTGAGCGTGTCGCGCACCTCGGCCTGGAAGTAGCGATCGGCGGAGCCCCGCGCCATCGCGCCGACCGAGCCCATGCCGCGATAGGCCTTGAAGGAGCGGCCCTGGTGCAGATAGACCTCGCCCGGGCTTTCGTCGGTGCCGGCCAGCAGCGAGCCGATCATGGCGGCACTGGCGCCCGCGGCGAGTGCCTTGGCGAGATCGCCGGAATATTTGATGCCGCCGTCGGCGATCACCGACGCGCCCGATTTATGCGCCGTTTCGACCGCCGACATGATGGCCGAAAGCTGGGGAACGCCGACCCCGGCCACGATGCGGGTGGTGCAGATGGAGCCCGGACCGATGCCGACCTTGACGGCGTCGGCGCCGGCGTCGATCAGCGCCCGCGTGCCGTCCGCGGTGGCGACGTTGCCGGCCAGGATGCGCACGGAGTTGGAAAGCTTCTTCGCCCGCGTCACCGCGTCCAGGACACGCTGCGAGTGGCCATGCGCGGTGTCGATCACCAAAAGGTCGACACCGGCCTCGATAAGACGCTCGGCGCGCTCGAAGCCGTCATCGCCGACGCTGGTGGCGGCCGCAGCGCGCAGGCGGCCCTGCGCATCCTTGGTGGCGTGCGGGTTGAGCTGCGACTTCTCGATGTCCTTGACGGTGATCAGCCCGACGCAATTGCCCGTTTTGTCGACGACGACCAACTTCTCGATGCGGTGCTGGTGCAGAAGCCGCTTGGCCTCGTCCTGGTCGACATTCTCCTTGACCGTGATCAGGTTCTCACGGGTCATCAATTCATAGACCTTTTGCGCAGGATCGGAAGCGAAGCGCACATCGCGATTGGTCAGGATACCGACCAGCCGGCCGGTCTTGTGGCCGCCGGCGCCGCCATTTTCGACCACCGGAATGCCCGAGATCGAGTAGGTGCGCATTAGCGACAAGGCGTCGGCGAGCGTGGCGTCGGGACCGATCGTGACCGGGTTGACCACCATGCCGGATTCGAATTTCTTGACCTGCCGCACCTGCTCGGCCTGTTCGGCGGGCGAGAAATTGCGATGGATGACACCGATACCGCCGGCCTGCGCCATGGCGATGGCAAGCCGTGCCTCCGTGACCGTGTCCATCGCCGCCGACAGGATCGGCACGTTGAGGTCGATGTCGCCGGCGATGCGGGTGCGGATGTCGGTCTGGCCGGGCATCACCTCGGAATGACCGGGCTGCAAAAGCACGTCGTCAAAGGTCAGCGCCAGTGCGCCGGTGGAGGTTTCGATGATTTTTGCCATGGCCAGCCCTTTGAATGCAGAAAAAGCGCTGGACCGGAATGGACAGCGCCGACTCGTTATTCCCTTTCAGGATTGGCGGTGGCTGGTAACACGTCCAGCGGCCGATGAAAAGCCGATCGTTGAGTGGTCGTTAAGGATCGGCTCAGTGTCGATAGGGTCGCGGAACCGATCCGACTTGCTGTTTCTACGCAGTTCCAGACGGAAAACCGTTTCACACTTTTCCTGGAGCCTAGTCCGCGCCCAGAAGAGCATCGAGCAATTCATGACGCGGCGATGCGAAAGGATTGACAACGGTCACGCCGCCCCAGGTGAAGCCATGTTGCAGATCTTCCGACAGGAGCAGCCGGCAACCCGATTGCGAGGCAGCTGATAGGATGACTGCATCCCAGATACTGAAATGATGGTCCGCGACAAGATCGACCGCCATCATGATGACCTCGGGCGACGTTGCTGTGACCGGAAAGGCGTCGCGCCAGCCCAGAAGCGCATCCCGAGCTTCCTGCGAAGATCGTCCAGCCTTGCGAACAAGCACATTGAAGAGCTCGCCAAGCACCTGAACCGGAATGACAACCGCCTCTTGCGGAACGTTGCGCAGCAATCCCAGGACAGCGTCACGCTTGTCGGCGTTGTTCACGCCTTCCGCATAAGCAAGGATGTTGGTGTCGAGGGCGACCTTCACCGCTCGTAAAGCTCGTCGCGCGTCCATTGCCCGGCATCGACGACAGGCTGCCGTTCAAGCCGCGACAGCAATGTGTTGCGCGAACGCGAGGCCACCTGACCGCGATTGTCCGCGGGCACAATCCGCGCAACCGGCCGTCCATGACTGGTCACGACAAAGCTCTGCCCTTCTCGCACACCACGAAGAATGAGCGAAAACTTTCGATTGGCGTCGGCGGCTGAAACGGATTCGTCCACGATCCATCCAAGTAGTTATTTTAACTACAATAGCGATGGCTTGGTTCCTTGGCAAGCAGTCTCTGATCACTGCCCAGGCACTCCGCGGCGTCGAAGTCGCACAAAAGTGACAGCAAATTAATGCGACATCGGCCCAAGGGCATGATAACCGCCCATTGTATCGGCATGCCCCCAGCCGGCAGGCAAATTCGACCAATTCGGACGCGTTCGTTGAACCGCACCATTCCGCCTATCCTGGCGGTCGCTCTTTTCATGGAAAACATGGATTCGACCGTCATCGCGACATCGCTGCCGGCGATCGCCATCGACATCCATACCAGCCCGATCGCGCTCAAACTGGCGCTGACGGCCTATCTGGTGTCGCTGGCGATCTTCATTCCGATCAGCGGCTGGATGGCCGACCGCTTCGGCGCCAAGAACATCTTTCGCGCCGCGATCGCGGTGTTCATTGCCGGTTCGGTCGCCTGCGCGCTGTCCGGTTCGCTGCCGGCCTTCGTGATTGCGCGTTTCCTGCAAGGCATTGGCGGCGCCATGATGACCCCGGTCGGACGCCTGGTGCTGGTGCGCGCCACGCCCAAGAGCGAACTGGTCGCCGCCATGTCGTGGCTGACCGTCCCCGCACTGGTCGGCCCGCTGGTCGGTCCGCCAATCGGTGGCTTCATCACCACCTATTTCACCTGGCACTGGATCTTCCTGATCAATGTGCCGATCGGCCTGATCGGCATCTGGCTGGCCACCCGCTTCCTGCCGGAAACCGAATCGATGGAGACGCCGCCGCTCGATTTCGTCGGCTTCGTGCTGAGCGGGCTGGCGGCATCCGGCATCGTCTTCGGCCTGTCGGTGGTCAGCCTGCCCTATCTGCCGCCGGCGACCGGCTTCATCACCGTGGCCGTAGGGCTGCTGTCGGGAGCGCTCTACCTGATGCATGCGCGCCGCGCCAGGAATCCGCTGCTGGCGCTCGACCTGTTCCGCAATCAGATTTTCCGCTCCTCCGTACTCGGCGGCGGACTGTTCCGGATCGGCATTGGCGCCGTGCCGTTCCTGTTGCCGCTGATGCTCCAGATCGGCTTCGGGCTGACTCCGTTCCAGTCGGGCATGATCACCTTCGTCTCGGCGATCGGCGCCATCGGCATGAAATTCGTCACCGCGCTGATCTTCCGCGTCGTCGGCTTCCGCCGCGTGTTGATCGCCGGCTCGCTGATCGCTGCCGCATCAATCGCCTTCAACGGCCTCTTCACCCCCGAAACGCCTTACGCGCTGATGCTGGCCATATTGCTGGTCGGCGGCTTCATCCGCTCGATGTTCTTCACCGGCGTCAATGCGCTAGCTTATGCCGAGGTTTCGGCCGAGGACACCAGCAAGGCAACGCCGATCGCCGCCGTCTTCCAGCAGTTGTCGATCGCACTCGGCGTGGCGGTTGCCGGCGGCATCCTGGAAGTGTCGACCGGCATCCATGGCGGACCATTGACGCTTGCTGACTTCCACACCGCCTTTTTCATCGTCGCCGCGATTTCGGCCGCCGCGTCGCTGTCGTTCATGCGGCTGGCACCCGACGCCGGCAATGCGGTGTCAGGCCATGGCCGGCTGACGACGCCCAAGACGCTGGAACCGGTCAGATCGCCGGGAGAGTGAGGCTCTCTCCCTTCTCCGCTTGTGGGTCCACAAGGGGAAAAGGCAAGGCGCTATTCCTGACCGGCCTCTCGCCCCTTAAAATCTTTCGCCAAAAGATAAAGCTCGACCGATTCATCGCGCGATGCCGGCGGCTTGACGTGGTGGACGGAGCGGAAATTCTTCTTGAGCATCGAGAGCAACTCATTTTCGGCGCCGCCCTGGAAGGTCTTGGCCAGGAAATGCCCGCCCGGCTTGAGGACCGACAGCGCGAAATCGGCCGCCACCTCGCACAGATGCATGGTGCGGATATGGTCGGTCCGTTTGTGGCCGGTGGTCGGCGCGGCCATGTCGGACAGCACGACATCCGGATCCCCGCCCAGCGCTTCGGAGAGCTTTTGCGGCGCCTGCGGATCGAGAAAGTCCAGCAGCAGCACCGGCGCACCGGGCACGGCATCCATTTCCAGATAATCGATGCCGACGACATGCGGATGTTCGGCCGTCGATTTCGTGCGCGCGGCCGCGACCTGGCACCAGCCGCCAGGGGCGGCACCGAGGTCGATCACCTTCATGCCAGGCTTCAAGAGGTGGTGCTTGTCGTCGATCTCGATCAGCTTGTAGGCCGCGCGCGAGCGATAGCCGTCGGCCTTGGAGCGCTGGACATAGGGATCGTTGATGTGGCGCTGCAGCCAGCGGCGCGACGATTCCTTCAGGCCGCTTTTCTTCTTGATCCGCGTCTTCAGCACGCGAATGCTGGCGGACCCTGGTTTTTCCGGTTTCTTGGTCATTGCCTGATTTCTTGTTTGAGCATGATCATGCCCTGGTACGTCCATCGTTGCGCCAGACGCCATCATCGGCCATCAGTTCGCTCAATATGCCCTCGCGCAGGCCCCGGTCGGCGACGCGCAGCCGCTCCGAAGGCCAGACGGCGCGGATCGCTTCGAGGATAGCACAGCCGGCCAGCACGAGATCGGCGCGGTCGGCGCCGATGCAGGGGTTGGCGCAGCGCTGCTGGAAATCCCAGCCGACCAGCCTCTCCACCATGCGGTCGACGCTGTCGCGGTCCATCCACAGGCCGTCGACCCGTCGGCGGTCGTAGCGTTCGAGGTCGAGATGGACGCCGGCCAGCGTCGTCACCGTTCCCGAAGTGCCCAGCAGATGGAAATTCGGGCTCGTCTTGAGATGGCTCAGCCGATCGCGACCATCGAAAGCGGCCAGCCTGCCGGCGACATCGTCGACCATGGCGGTGAAGATCTCGCGCGTCACGGTGCGGCCGCCAAAGCGTTCCGCCAATGACACGACACCGACCGGCAGCGACGTCCACGACACGATGTGGTTGGCAAGGCGCGGCGAACGGCGGCCGGTGAGATCGATCAGCGCGATCTCGGACGAGCCGCCACCGATGTCGAACAGGACGACGCCTTGCGTGTCGCGCTCGACCAGCGAACCGCAGCCCGAAACCGCAAGGCGGGCTTCTGTCCGGCGGTCGATGATCTCGAGCTTGAGGCCGGCTTCGCGTTCGACACGATCGAGGAATTCGACGCCGTTTTCAGCGGTGCGGCAGGCTTCGGTGGCGATCAGCCTTGCCTTCCTGATCTTGCGGCCGCGCAATTTGTCACCGCAGACCTTCAGCGCCTCGACCGCGCGGTCCATCGCCGGCTGGCCGAGCCGGCCATTGGCGGTCAGCCCCTCGCCCAGCCTGACGATGCGCGAGAAGGCATCGATGACGCGGAACTGGCCGTGACGCGTGGGAACGGCGACCAGCAGCCGGCAATTGTTGGTGCCGAGGTCCAGCGCGGCGAAGACGGGAAGCTCGTGTACCGGCGGCCGGCGGTTGCCATGTTCTGGGTGTGGCACTGGAACGATGGGCGAGATCGTCGCAGTGGCAACGGGTTTCAGTTCCACCGCCGCGACAGCGGCCTTGCCTTGTGCCGGCGATCGATTGTCCCCGGGGCGCGCATCGTCTCGCGCAAAAACCTTGCGCCCACGCCTTCGCTTGCGCCGTTTCTTGGGCTTGCCCTTCTGGTTGTGGGTCGCGTCGCCCGCCTGCCCATTCACGGAGCGAGGCTCCGTCGGGCGGCGTTGCTGCCAACCGGCTGTCCCCGGGCCTGATGACCCCGGGGAAGCGCTGGACGCGCCCACCTCCGGCGCGCCTGCGCCGGTGTCGCGGTCTTCCACTGTCGTTCCTTCCGGCGCCGCGCGAACCGGTGACGGACGCAGCAGGCGCTTTCGCATTGTTTCAAGTTGCCGCCAGACTAACAGTGCCGTGGCCGATCACCAAGAGCCGCATGCTGAATTTTGCCGGCTGGGTGCGCCGCCTGCTTTGCACTGGCGTAATGCACCCGCAAGGCTGGATTGGTAGCGCAACTCCGTCGGACATGATCGCCCGGCGCAGCCGTGGCGGCCGCGTTTGCCGCACATGCCGTCATGGCGCAGCAAATCCGGACGGCATCAGGCGCGACAAGTGTTCGCGGTTGAATAGCCGGCTTCAATGAGGCATTTCTGAATTGAACGGGGAATTCGGGGCGGTCGGCTCTCGACAGAAAAGGAAGCGGATACGCAACGCATGGCAGTTGGGCAATGAACTGGAGACGCTATTTCTGGCCGGTCGTCGGCATCGGCGCGGTGATCTTCTCGCTGCTGCTGCTCTGGCATGAATTGCGCGGCATCTCGCTCGACGACGTCTGGGACGGGCTGGCGGCCATTCCGGCTCGCGGCTGGATGCTGGCGGGCTTGAGTTCGGTCGTCGCCTATGCCGCGCTTGCCGGCTACGACCACATCGCGTTGCTGCATATCGGCAGACGAGTGTCGTGGCTGTTCGTGACGCTCTGCTCCTTCACCACCTACGCGCTGTCGCACAATATCGGCGGCTCGGTGTTTTCCGGCGCCGTCATCCGCTACCGCGCATACGGCACGAGAGGGCTGACCGGCCAGGAAGTCGGCGTGCTGGTGGCGGTCTGCTGGATAACCTTCGTGCTGTCGACGATACTCGCCTCCGGTCTTGTGCTGGTGTTCGAGCCGCAGATTATCGACCGCTTCTCCGGCATCGCCCATCACGGCTTGTCGGAGGCCGCAGGCATCGCGATGCTGGTCCTCATCGCGGCCTATATATTCGGCAGTTGGCTGCATCTTCGCCCGCTGAAGATCGGCAGCTTCCAATTGCACTATCCGGCGCTGCCGATCGTCGCCCGGCAATTGCTGATCGGCCCGATCGAACTGCTCGCCGCCGCGGCGATCATCTTCTTCGCCCTGCCCGAGTTGCACAATCCCGGCTATTTCGTCGTACTCGGCGTCTTCCTCGTCTCCTTCTCGATCGCCCAGATCTCGCATGCGCCGGGTGGCCTGGGCGTATTCGAAGTGGTGTTCCTGGCCGGGCTTTCCGACATGGACCCGGTCGGCGTGCTGGCCGCCCTGCTGGTGTTCCGGCTGTTTTATCTCATCATCCCGCTGTTTCTGGGCCTGGGCATCGTGCTGTTCTTCGAGCGCTCGCAGTTCAGCCGCAAGGAGCGCTGAGGCCCGGAGCTCGCACGCCACTGGAAAGGTGGCATTCGGAACCAGCGATGAAAGCTGTCAATTGAGCCGCAGAGCAGGCTTGACTATTTTCCGCTGGCGGCTACAAGGCAGCGCTCAAGCGGCTCAGCCGTTCGGCCCGCGCGGTTTTCACGTCTATCGTGATAGTCACGCCTGCTGGGGAATAGGTTAACGGTAGACCCACGGACTCTGACTCCTACGGTTTTCCTTGGAAATCAAGCACTTAGGTTCCCCTCTCCTGTCTAACCTGCCACCCGATATCAATGACTTAGCGGCAATAGTGTCTAACTTTTTGGACCATTGACCCGGCTACTTCGCCCGTGATCGCTTGATCTCCTGGCGCCACAGTTCGCGCTCGCGAGGCCATTCGCAGTGGTCTGATGTCAGGGGGCGGAGGATGAAGCCGATGCGCTTGTCGTCGCGGCCGGCGGCGCGGCATTTCGGGCAGTAGAAGTAGGGTGCGAGATCCTGCGCCTTGCTGGAATGATCGAAGCCGATGCGCCTGCCCAGCGCGACCAGGTTGAGGCGGCTGCCGTGGTCGCAACCGGTGGTGCGGCAGTGGACCGACATCTCGCCACCCAGCGCCAGCAGCTTGCCGATCGTGTCGATCTTCAGCGGATAAGTGATCTCGGGCAGTTTCATCCTGGCGAGATAGGACCACCGTCCTATCCGGTCAATCCTCGCGGATCGCCTTGACCGAGCCGTGCCGCAGCTTGGCTTCGCCGCGCAATGACCGCACCGTGGCGGTGAGACCGGGCTGCAGCCATTCGACGGCGGCGCCGGCGATGGCGTTAGGCAGGCCGGCGGGCGGCGGTGCATCCCGCATGCGCGTCAGCAGGCGTTCGCGGATCTGCTTGGTCATCGCTATCGCCGGGGAGCCGGCATATTTGCCGCCCCTGGCGACGATCGCCTCGGTGATCTTGCCCGGTTCGCGCTTGATGCCCAGGAGCTCGAACTCGGCCACGTCCCAGCATTTCGTCTTGACCCAGGAATCGCCCTTGCCAGCGTGATAGGGCGCGGTGCGCCGCTTCGAGACGATGCCCTCCAGGTTCATACTGTCTGCCGCCGCATAGAACGCGGCGCCATTGCCCTCGACGTGCTGGCTGTACTGGATGATGCCGTCGGCCGGCTTGACCATCTCCCACAGGATGGCCTTGCGCTCGATCGCCGGCAGGGCGCGCAGATCCTGCCCGTCGAGGTGCATGATGTCGAAGGCCACGAAGGCGAGCAGTTCGGCATTCCAGGCCATGCGCGAATGCATGGCGTGAAAGTTCGGGCGGCCGTCCGGTTCCGGCGCGATCATCTCGCCATCGAGGATGAAGGATTTCGCCTTGAGCTTCTCAGCGGCATCGACAACCGGCCAATAGCGCTTCGACCAGTCGATGCCGGTTCGGGTGAAGGCGCGCGCGCCGGCCCAGTCGAGGATGAGCTGCGTGCGAAAACCGTCATATTTGATCTCGTGCAGCCAGTCGTCGCTGAGCGGCGGCTCGAGCACGAGGATCGGTTCCTGCGGCTTGATGAACTTCAAACGCTCTGCGGCGTTACGCATGCACTGGGTACTCCAACGCGGATTCAAAGGCCCACGGGCTGCTTTGGTTCCCGGCATTTTAGCCAAAGTGTATGTAAGGACGGTTATGAGAAAGAGCGACGAAGTTGTCGACGAGTGCTGGACCGCGCTGGCCATGATCAGGCGGACGATCGAGGACCACTGTCCGCCCGGCGTGCTGCCCGACGAAGAAATGGTCAACGGGCTCTATGCGCCAACCCTGCTTGGCGAGGCGGAGGCGATCTCGCGCGCCATCGTTGCCACGGTCGAGAAACTGGAGCTGCGGTCGACCGTCAAGCCGCCGGCGCCGAACATCAAGGCATGAAACGCAAAATGCCCCGCCGGGCTGGGCGGGGCATCATGGTCCCGACGTCGGGAAGATGATCAGGGTGCCGTAGCAGCCTTTACGGCTTCGATCTCTTCCGGGGTAGCAGGACGCTCGAACACCTCGAACACCGAGGGACCGCCGTTATTGTGTGGAAGACCGAAAAACTTTTCGGCGGGGAAGCCAGGGCCAACGGTGCCGGCTTCTGTGCCGTTGATCTTGATGGTCGAAACATAATTGCCGTTGGTATTTACCTTGATTGTGGTGGTCATCTAGTTTTCCTTTCTCTTCCCGGAGCCCGCCGGGCGCGGATCACATGCCGCGCAGGGCGCGCCAGATATCGGACCAGTAATAGGTGACGATCGAGCCCAGCGAGGCGAAGGCGACGCCGGTAACGCCGAGCGCTCCCATGCCCATCAGCTTCCAGCGCGTCACCTCGGCGGTCACCGCCTTGACGTCGGCCATGTCGTCGGTGAGCGTCTTGACGCTGCTTTCGGTCACCGCCATGCGCGCCACCAGCTCGTCGGTCTTGGCGTACATTTTGGACCGGCTGGCCGCGGCGCGCTGTTCCGACTGCTCATAGCTGAGCGACGCCCTGGCATCGGAATCCTTGATGTCGCGGCGGATCTCGGTGATGTCGCGCTGCATGTCCTGCGTGGCCTGGAGAAGGCCGCCGATCATGATCTCCAGGCTGTTCGCCCCCGATGTCGCCATGCCCTTCACTGCCTGTCCCATTCGCCGATGCCGGCGACCTTGGCGGCGCAGGCGACCAGGCGGGCTTCGTTGACGTCGCCCCTGGTATAGAGGTCGTCGACCTTGCGGGCGCCGCCGGCGCGCTCGCTGGGAGCGGCGCCCGGCTTGCGCCACGGCTTGTCGCACAGCGCCACAAGCGAGGCCGGAACGCGCGGCCGGATGATGTCAGTCTGGACCAGCACCTTTGGCTTTGGGCTGGACAGGCACCCCGCCACGCAAGGCATCAGGGATATCAAGATCAAGAAACTTGCCGATGTCTTCATGGTCGTGCCCCAGTTTCGCCCGTTCGGTGGCGTCGTCGATGAACTTCTGGTTTGCCGCGGCGACCTGTTCGGCCAGCGTCGCCGCCAGCATCGCGTCGGCCTCGGCCTGCGCCTTCATGCGGCCGATGGTCGCCTGGTTGGCGTCGTTGACGCCCTCGGCTGTCTTGAGGTCGGCGGCGGCCTGGCGCGCCTCGGCCTGCGCGTCGCGCGCGGCGAGCTTGTAGTGATAGGCGACGAGGCCGAGGCCCATGAAGGCCAGCACGACGAGGCCGAGGAGGATCAGGCGGATCTGTGTCATCAGCAGTCCCTCAGAACGCCGTGATGCAGGAACCCATGGAAGCCGGGCACGCCGATCGATCCGGCGCCAGCCGCACAGGTATTGCCGACCTTGTCGACATGCACGGTCTCGCCGACAGTGCCATGCCGGCACCAGCAGCGATGCTCTTTGTCTTCCGGCATAGTGCAGTTGTTGGCGCGACTATCGATGTGCCACCAAGTCGTGTCGTTGAGAGTGCCATCGCGTTTATAAGGCACAACGCACACAATCGACTTGCCATCATAGCCGACCGGTCCTGACCGCCCCTCGATGAGAGAACCAGGCAGGAGATGATCCGTTTCCTCGCCGGTTTCCATGTTGCGATAGATGCATCGCATGACGCCATGCTCGTCGGCAGGAGAGTGCCGGCCAGTGTCTTCCCACCATGTGCAGCGATATTCCGTCATCTCACGCCCACATCATGTAAAGGCCGGCCGCGATGGCGCCGGCGACGACCAGGTGCAGCGCCTCGCGCCAGACGAAATGACGGACGGCGGGCATCAATGCAGGCCGACCATGCACAGCGCCTTTTCGCGCTTGCGGCGCTCGAACAGGCCGCGCAGCACGCGGTGGCCGGCCTTGTCGAACCAGGTCAACGCCTGGCAGCCGCCCGCGATGTCGCCGTCATTGAGGCGGCGCGTCGCGGTGCTCTTGCCCGTCCCGACGATGCCGACGTTGAAGGCCAGCGAGGTGTAGGCGGCATCGCGCGTCGCCGGCAGGCGGCCGGCAACCGTCGCGGCCGTGAAAAAGCGGTGCAACCCGTTGCGGTGATCGGCGACCTCGACCCAGAGCAGGTCGAGGCACTCCTGGTCGGTCTTGACCATGCCCATATGCACGCCCCTGATGGAGCCGAAGCAGATGGTCGGGATGCCGACGGCATCGCGGTAGGCGACATTGCGCTTGCCCTCTTCCCTGGCGATGAACGGCACGGCGATGGCGAGCGTTTCGGCTTCGGTCGCCGGTGTGGCGGTCAGGGGCGCGGAGCTCGCCGGCCACGCCAGCAGCAGCGCTAGCGCGAAGATGATCAGCGCGACGGCGAGGATGCGCACCGCTTCCTTCCAAGGGGCCAGCCCCTGTTCCAGCAGACGGCCGCCGGCGCCGGCGACCAGCAGCCCGAGGCCGAGCCACCAGGCGACGTTGGGGTCATAGTCCTGACCTGTGATGCGATACCAGAGCTCCGGCGCGATCAGCACGACGATGCCGGCAATCTGCATCCAGAAGCTGAGCGACAGCAAAAGCACGCGGCGCCAGTCCGCGACAAGACGGGGCATTTTTGTACCTCTCAAGTTGCTAATTAAGATTTTGGGATTACTGTCGCGGCGATGCGAGCATTGATCCTAGCGGCGACACCAGTAGTGTTCGTGGGTTAACCGTGCGCGGAACGGAAGTGTTGACACTGTGCTTGCGCGATGAACAAGATCAGGACGGAGGAAAAAACATTGGATTATATGGACAACACTACCCGCCGGAAGGTAAGAGCCAATGGCGCCGCCCGGCGCGATTATTCCATCCTGGCTGGCCTCATTGTCGTAGCAACGATTGTTGCTGTCTTCGCGATTTGGGGGTGGATGTCCCATCCTCTGGCCGGCGTTTGCTGCTAGGAACCGGGCCTGCTTTTCACTCAGGCGACCCTGAATTCGATTTCGAGCAACCACGGCGACGAACTCGTCGTGCCGCTGGTCTGTCGCAATTTGTAGTAGCGATAGGCCGTGCTGTTGGACCACGTCTGCTGTTGAATTATGGCGCCGCCAAGGGTGAAACTGCTGCCCAGCCCAGTATACGCGCTATCGTCGTTGGAGCCTTCGAATACCCATGTGCCGTGGGTATTCGGAGCATCTTGCAGCCACAGAAACCCCGTCAATATTTTGCCGGAGGCCAGGTCGAACTTGATCTCCCTCAACGACTCACTCGAGAACGCAGCACTGCCGGCGGCATTCGCCGAGAAGTCGCCATCGATCAGATTGTCGATGCGGGCGCTTAGACTCATCGTCGCGGTCGTTGTTGTTGTGATCAAGCTGGTGCGATCACCACTTACGAGAGCATCGCGCACCTCGCCAATAGCCGGGTCGGCAATCCTGAATTCCAATTCTTGCAGCCACGGGCCTGACGAGGTCGTACCGCTAGTCTGCCGGAGCTTGTAGTAGCGATAGGCGGTGCTGTTGGTGGCCGAGAAGAAAAGGTAAGCTACCGAAGCGCTGCCGAGCGTGAACGAACTGCCGATTGTCGTGTAAGAACTATCGTCGTTGGACCCTTCGAAGACCCAGGTGCCGTGTGTGCCGGAGGTATCCTGGACCCAGCGAAATGCGTCGATGACCTTCTGCACGCCTGCGCCGAAATCGAACTTGATTTGCCTTGACGACTGTCCGGCATCGAACCAGCAAGCATCCGTGCTGTTGCCGCCGAATCCGCCATCGATGAGGTTGTTGATGGTTCCGGCGCCGAGAGTGGCTGTGGTGGTGACGGTGATCGATGAGGTTCTATCCCCGCGCCCGCCGGCATTCCAGTAGGACGGATTTGCGACAACGGGCGTCACCGTCGCGGTGGCGGCGCTGGTGGCCGAGGCGCTGCCGGCGGCATTGGTCGCGGTGACGGCGCAGGTGATGACCTTGCCGACTTCGGAAGCGGTGAGCAGGTAGGTCGAGGCCGTGGCAGCGGAAATGTTGGTGCCATCCGCCTTCCACTGATAGGCGTAGGAGATCGAACCGCCGCCCGACCATGTGCCGGCCGAGCACGACAATGTCTGGCCTTGCGTGGCGGTTCCGGAGATCGCCGGCAGCACGGTGTTGCTCGGCGTCGCGATGACGGCCGCCGTGGCGGCGCTGGCCACCGGCGTTCCGGAGCCTGCGGCATTGGTCGCGGTCACGGTGCAGGTGATGGTGTGGCCGAGATCGCCGGAGACCGGGACATAGGTGTTCTGGTTGACGCCGACATTGGAGCCGTTCGATTTCCACTGGTAGGCATAGGTCGGCGAGCCGCCGCCCGACCATGTGCCGGCCGACGCCGTCAAGGTCGAACCGACATAGGCATTGCCGGAGATCGCCGGCGACACGGTATTGCCTGGCGTCGCGATGACGGCCGCCGTGGCGGCGCTGGCGGCGGACGCCGGCCCGCCTGCATTGGTGGCGGTGACGGTGCAGGTGACGACCTTGCCGACGTCGCCGCTGACCGGCGCATAGGTGTTCTGGTTCGATCCGACATCGGCGCCGTCCGCCTGCCACTGGTAGGCATAGCTGTCGACGCCATGCGCCCATGTACCGGCCGACGCCGTCAAGGTCGAGCCGACATAGGCATTGCCCGAAATCACCGGCGGCACCGTGTTGGCGGGCGCGCTGACGGATGCCGCGCCGCCCGCCATGCCGAGACGGACCAGCAGCGAAAAGCCCAGCATCAGCGTGCTTCCACGGCGATGGTGTCGCCCTCGGCGACCAGCAGCGGATAGGGCATGCCGGCCGGCACCGGCCAGGCGGCGCGCGCGCCGCCGGCTTCCGCAGTGTCCGGAGCCGGGCCGACCGCGACCCAGCAGTCGGCGTCGGCAAGCAGCACGACGACGCCCTCGCCGGCCTGCGCCGCCAGCGCACCGGCGGCGGGCATGGTGATGATCTCGGATCGGGCGCCGGCGCCGACGGCGACGTCGACGACCTGCGACCCGAAGACGTTGGGGAAGGCGCGCGAATAGGTGACGATGAGGCTCGACATGGGGATATCTCCAGCGGTTCGAGAGAAAAGGATCAGGCTGACAGGGCCGGTAGAAACGCGTCGTTCTGCGGCGTGATCAGCTTCATCTTGCGGATAAAGGTTCCGTTGAACGACCCTTCCCAGTCGCCGCCGAACAACGCTTTGACCATCGGGTTCATGGAAATGGGCGCCGCCACCAGAGTAACCACGTCGCTGCCGTCGCAGGACATGCTGATGAAGCTATTAGTCCTGGTCACCGCTATCTTATGAACGCCGGGGCCATGCGAGGTGTCGATCTCGATGTCCCGGCTGTTGAAGCTGCCTTCTCGGACGTCAACGCGCAGCCCGGTGAAAGCCGTGCTGCGCTCGATGAGGAACGAATGGTCGTTGTCGACGTCGAGGAGGTAGAGCAGATACGTCGCACCGTCTGACGTCAGTTCCTCCCACTCGATGACGATTGTCCAGTCCATCGTCTCGAGGTCGGTCAGGAACGTGCCGATCGCCGAGACGACGCCGTCCGCATCATTTGTCGAGGATTTCCAGACCGCTGACGCCGACCCTCGCCGGCTTGTCGACGACATCGGCGGCAGCCGCGCTCGCACCATGCACGGCATAGGTTGCGGCGAGGAAGTCGAGATCGGCAAGAATGTCGGCCGGATCGATGCCGCCGCCGAAACGGCGGATGAGCGGTTGGGCTGCGACACCGGGCATCATGACGTGGTCGTTTCCTTCTCGCACAAGATCCAGAGAACGCCGGGCGTGGTCGGCGCCGTCGGATCGCCATCGGGTTGCACCGCCGCGCCGATGCCGCGATAGGTCTTGCCCTTGTGGGTGATGCTGATGTCCGAAACGTCGATCGACAGCGTCCCGAAGATGAAATCGATGCCCGCTTCGGTGCCGACATCGATCGGCCCGGTGGTGCCGGTCTTCACGTTGAACGGCGTGTCGGTGTAGGGGCTGCGCTGCAGGTCGAACTCGCCACCCGTATTGGGACCGGTCAGGAACTGGCTGCCGCGCATCTGCAATGTCGCGCTCGTCGCCCCCTGAAAGCCGATGCTCTCATGGTGCGGTATCCCCTGGTCCGGCAAGGCGGCGCCGGCCAGCGCCTGGTATTCGCCGCGCGGCCACCAGGACAGCACCGTGTTGGTGAAGCCGCCGACGAAGAACAGCACCGACCATGGCACTATGGAGCGCACATCCGGCAGGCTGGGCAGGCCCGCCAGCGTGTCGATCTTCAGCGGACCCCACGCGGCGCCGCTATCCTTCTTGCCGAAGCCGCCATAGCCGGGCGCCGGCGTCGTTTCCGCCGAAGTCCATTCATACTGGAAACCGGTGACATAGGTCGATGGTCCGCTCGGGCCAACGCCTGGTGTCGGCCCGCCTTCCGCATCGACGGTCCAGTCGACCGGCTGCTGCGTCTGCCCGCTCTCGCCGACCGCCTGCGCCGGGAAGGGATAATTCTTGACCACGGAACGGCGCTGGATGAGCAAGGGAAAGGATATGTAGCGCGGCGTGCCGCCCCAATGCACCGCGACGATGCGGCTGAACGGGCCGAGATTGACCGGATGCTCTTTCGAGCCATAGGCAACCATCAGGCGGTCACGTCCTCGGCCAGCCGGCCGATCAGGTCCCATTCGCCGGTTGCCGCGAACTTGGCGGTGATCACCGAGCCCGGCCCGCCGGTGCGGTTGAGAAAACCTTCTAGGCCGTTGACGGTGACATCGGTGCTGTCGGCAAAGATCAGCGCGCCGGCGCCGCCCTGGCGGAAGGTCACTTCCATGTCGGCGGAGGCGGTCACCGGCAGTTCGATGGTCAGGTCGCCGCTGCCGGCATAGCGCCAGTAGCGGTTGAAATCAGTGTTGGAGACGACATAGACACCGTCGGTCGGCGCATCGAGCGCACCACCCCGGTTCGGCCGGAAATCCGCCTGCGGCAAGGTGAACGGGCCGAAGACGGTGGCGTTCTCCAGATAGATCGTCATCTGGGTGCCGATGACGGTGATGTTGGAGATGTTCAGCGGTGCCGGGATGTCGGCGATGATGGCGGCGATGCGCTGGACGAGTTCCCAGATGTTGCCGTCGAACTCGGAAACATCGAGGGGCGCGCCCTTGCCGGATCCCCACGCGCCGTTGCCGACATAGGTCAACATCTATTCGATCCTCACTTGTATTCGTCGGCCTTGGCCAGGTTGAAAGCGCGATAGAGCTGGTCGTCGCGGCCCAGAAAGATGACGCGGAGGGTGTTGCGCACCATCACGTACTGGTCCTTGTCGTCCGGGTTTTCGACGCGGATCGTTTCCCAGCAGCGCGCCACCTCGTCATATTCGATGATGTGGATCTTCTTCGGCTCGTCGTCCTGGTTGTTGTCCTTGGGCCAGGTGACGGTGACGCCGGGATTGGTCTTCTGTTCGGGCTGGGTAACGGTGAAGCGCGCGGCCTTGCCGATTGAGAAATCCGCATCGCCGCTGTTGTCGACCGGCGGCACTTTCGCCAGGGCGGCCTGCAGCACGACCTGTCCCGCCGACGGCCGGGTGATCGACTCCAGCTTGATGACGCCACCGCCACCCCAGCCGCTGCCGGCCTGCCATGGATTGCTGAGCCCCTGGATCGTGACCATCAGGCGGCCTCCAGGTCGATGGTCTTCGGCACCATGAGTTGCGAGACGGTGATGGCGTAAGGCGTCAGGAACGGCGGGTCGTCGCGGCCGATGGTCAGCTTCTTCATGTCGCCGTCGAAACGAGTGAAGACCTGGTTCAGCGCATCGACCGCCGCCGAGATGTCGGGCTTGAAGGCGTCGACCACCGCCGCCTGCACCGGCACCGGATTGTAGACGATCAGGCTTTCCACCATGTCGGTCGCGCGCATGTCGAAGAAATCGACGCCGTCGTCGACCGGCTGCACGGTCGAGAAATCCTCGAAGGTGACCTCGCCGGCGATCGGCATCACGGTCTGTCCGGCATAGGCCTGGATGCCCGGTTCGAGGATGCCTTCCTCGGCATAGACGGGCTCGCCGGGCATGGTCGTGACCGTGTTGCCCTTGCCGACGGTGCAGCCGATCGTCACCGCGACGGTGTGCGACCGGGCAAAGCCGTTCATTTCATAGCGGATGACCTTGCCCGCCGCCGTGCCGCCGGGGATGCGCGGATCGGCGATGCTGGCGTTCTTGCGGCAGGACAGGTCGACGCCATCGCGAAACGGCACGGTGAAGCTGATCTCGACGGCGCGCGACCGCTCCAGAATGTTGCCGCGCGCCAGCGCCAGGAGATAGCCGAGGCTGCGCAGCCCGCGCGCCGTCGGGAAATAGGCGCGGCGCCTGACATCGCCGATCGGTATCGCGCCTTGGGGATTGTCGGTATCGGCCGGGTCGACCGCTTCATCGGCCTTGCCCGAGACCTTGACGGCCAGGATCTCGTCGTCGCCGGCATCCGACAGCAGCGCCTGGCAATCGGCCTCAAGCGTGAAGGTCAGCCTTTCTTCCCTTGGGCGCGATACATCGTAAGCGGCGATCAGCGTCGGCTTCATTGACCAGACCGGAAAAGCCGCCATGGAATCGGCCATGACGACCTGGTGGAAATCCTCCGGCACCACGAAGCCGTCGGTGCGCACGATCGAGCACAGGCCGAAAGCCCAGCCGCCGCCGATGCGACCATCCTCCTTCGGCCAGTCCTGCATGATGCCGTCGCCGGTCAGCGACCGGATGGCGTATTTCGAGCCGCTGCCGGCGGTCTGGAAGGCCTTCAGCACGACAGGCGAGATCTCGACAGTCCCGACCGCCACCTGGTCCCAGGTGACGGAAGCCTCCACCGAGACGCGGCGCAGCGGCGGCTGGCCGATGCTGATGCCGAGCGAGTCCTTGACGGCCACGGTGCCGAAGTCGATCAGTCCGTCCTCGCCGACCAGCATGTCGGAGACGGTAACCGCATGGTCGACGCGGTCGGCGTGATACCTCACCGACATCGCCTCGATCACGGCATCGGGGTCGTCGCGGCTTTCCGGGCGCAGGAACATCGGATCGAAGAACGGTGCGACCTTGAGTGTTTGCGCCAGCGCCAGCTTGGTCGCATCGTAGCCCGCAGGCTTGGCGTCGAACTGCAGCGTCACCTGGTTGCCGAGCAGGTCGGTCGGGATGCCGACAAGCCGGCCACGGAACAGCAGCCGCGTGCCGTCGGTCGGATTGGCCTCGTCACGCCAGGACATCAGCATCCATTGCTTACGGCCGGATGCGAGCAGGCCGACGCGCGGATTTTTCACCGTCAGGTCGAGCGTGGCGAACTCGCCCTCCTGTTGCGCCAGCTTGTAGGCGACGACCAGCAGGTCCTCGACCTCGTGCTCGGGACCGAAGACCGTATCGGCGGCGTCGACGAAGGCGAAGAAGTACATCAGAAGGAGGAGCCGTAGCCGGCAGGAACGATCCGGCCGTCAGGCCCGATACAAATCCGGCTCCTGACAAGCACGTACTGCGCCGGATCGTCGGGATTCTCGACGCGCACCGTCCGCCATCCATATGCGGCTTCGCCATCGACCAGATCTATGGTCACCGTAGGCTGCTTTTCCTCCGGCCTGGTCGACGGCAATGCAGCAGCGGCCGGCGCAGAGAATAGGGCAAGTACCGCGCCCACCAATGATCTCCGGTTCATGTCACACCTCTATGAGAGCGAGAGACCAGTTGCAGGCCGCGCCCCACTCGTCGAAGCCGAGCTGGTAATCGGCGACCAGCATGATGAGACGCGGCCGGTAGAGCGTGAAGGCGCCTTCGGTGCGCGTTGCAGGGTCGTCCGTGGTCGAGGCGGCGGGCCGCGATGGGGATCCGCCCGCCGTCATGTAGACGAACTCGGTGGCGCAATCGACAGTCAGTTCCATGCCGCGCTTGACGCCGTCGAGCGCCGGCATGTTCTGGTCGGTGCAAGTGATGGTCAGCTTGAACTTCTCGTCCTCGCCGGCGCCGAGGTCGATCAGCACATTGTTGACGGTGCGCGCCAGTTGCGCGTCGCCATCCAGCGAGAACGCCTCGGAGATGCCGCGCGCCGAGTAGGGCGGCACGCCGACCGGATCGAGGCGCAGGAAGGTGGTGAATTCGTCGGCCATGATCAGCCCCCACGCCGCGGCGCGCGACCGGCGCTGACGCGCGCGCCGCGCAGCGATACCGTCTGAAGGCGCCGCAGGCCGATGTCGCCGATGGTCAGGTCGTCGATCACCTCTCCGCCAGGCAGTTGAAGCATGAATGGCGTGCGGCCCTGCGTTGTCTCGACAGGAGTCTGAAGCGGCATGCTGGCCAGCCCGCCGCCGGCGTAACGCGGGATCGCCATCGAGCGGCTGAAGGTTTCCACGGCACCGCCCAGATTGAAGCCGCGCAGGCTGCGCAGAAAGTTCTTGGGAAGCGTCATGTTGTTCAGCGCATGGAAGATGTCGCGGCCATAATACGCAACCGCCGCCGCACGGTTGACGAACTCGCCGTTCGACAGCCATGCGAGGATCGAATCGCTGGTGCCCGTGCCGGCGCCGACCACATCACCGCCACCGGCGAAGCCACCATGCGAGCCGCCGCCATCGGATGACGAGGACGAAGCCTGCGCCCGGAGCTGCTGCGCCTGCGCGACGGCGGCCTGCAATTCGGCGATGATCTGACTGATCTGCGATCGGATTTGGCTGGCCAGGCTTGCCACCACCGACGACAGGCTGGAAAAGCCGCCCTGCACCAGCGAGCCGAGGCCGGAGAAGATCTGCGAGAACAGCGACGGCAGTTCCTGAAAAGGCTGAGCGATTGCCGTCGCCGACTGCTGCGCGCCCGAGGTGTCAATGTTGGCAAGCGCGCTGTTGAGGCCGCCGACCGCATCGTCGGCCGCCGGCGCCAGTGTGCTCAGATTGGTGACGACGCCATCGACGCTATCGGAGATCGCAGAGCCGAGCCCGCCAGCATCGGAGCCGTCCAAGGCGTTCTTCAAGCCGGTCGCGGCCTCATCCGCTGCCGGCTTGATCTTCTTGACATCGGAAACAACACTGTCGACCGCGCCCCCGACGGAACTCGACAACCCAGCCCCGGCGCCGTTGTCCAGCGTCAGCGCTTCCTTGACCTCATTGCCGACAGTCTTGACGTGGTCGCCAGCGGCCTGCGCGCTCGCCGCCACGCCATCGAGCGCAGCCTTGGACTGGTCGGCGCGGTGCGCGACGCCGTCGACGACGTCGAAGACTTCTTTTGACAGGCTGCCGCCGGGACCGCCGCCACGAAAGACATTTATCTGGTGGTCGAGCTCGCCGACCTTGGCCGCGGTGGTATCGGCAGCGGCGCCGAGCTGCGTCATGCCGGTGGCGGCTTGCGTGGTGCCCTGGCGAAGGTCCTCGATATTGCCCACGACCTTGCCGTCGATCGTCTTCTGGACCTCGTCGAGTTCGCGCGTGCGCTTGGCGAGATTGATGTTCGCTCGCAGCAGCGCTTCGGTCTGCGTGTCGATATCGGCGCCGAGCGGGGCGGCGAAATCGCCGCCCTGCTTCATGGCGTCGACGATCTGCTGCTGCTGCGCAACCTGCGCTTTGGCATCCTCCAGAGCTGCCCGCGCGGAATCGAGATGCGCCTGAGCGAGACGCTTCAGGTTTTCCTCGGCCCCCGGAACGCCAGCTTTGACCGCATCGATGGCGGCCTTGAGCTCGTTTAGAGCATTCTTGTGGGCATCGGTGCCGGCAATCCATGCCTGCTGTTTGGACCGTTCACGATCCCATACCGCGATAAGGCCCTCGACTGCCACAGCGATGCCAAGAATGATGCGACCGGCTGGCGTCGAGATCAGTGCGGTGCTGAGGAGCGATATTGCGTTTATAGCGGTGAAAATCGCCGTCCGGAGCAACTGAAACCCGCCAACCATGCGCAGGATCGTGGCGCCAATAACGACTTCGCCGGTTGTAAGGTTGGTCCCAAAAATACCGTTGATGGACTTGATCGTCAGATCAGCTGCCTCGCGCAGCTTCGACATCGCCGGAATGACGACGTTACCAGCCACATGTGTGAAGTCCTCGCCAAAACCCTTGATGGCATCGCGCCAAGAGATCAGCCATTTGTTCGATGTCACCTCGGAATCTCGCCCTGCCAGCGTGGCGAAAAAGTCCTTGAGGAAGACGGAAGCCGTAGCCACGCCGCTCCGGGCAAAGTCAAGGATGGCGGCCTTGTTGCGAAGGATGATGTCACGGAAGGCATTGAACCCGGCCGTGAACGACGGCACGGCGATCAGGCCGATCTGGCGCAGCAGACCGCTGATCGACTTCTTCAGTTCATTGAGGGAATCATCGAAGGCAAGCGCTGCCTTGATCTGATCATCGTCAAAGACGATGCCGAGCTCGGCGGCCTTCTTCTTGAACTCCTCGATGCCGGCCGCCCCCTTGTCCAGCAAGGGGATGAGCTTCGCGCCTTCAAGGCCGAATAGTTTCAGCGCGATCTGCGATTTGCGGGCGCCGTCCGGCATCTTCTGGAAGGCGTTGGCCACCTCGATCAGCAGCTGCTCATTGGTCTTGAGCTTGCCGCTGGCATCCTTGACCTTGATGCCGAGTTCGTCGAAGCCGGTCTTGGCGGCGGTGGTGCCGGTCTTGACCTTGGAGGCAGCGGCGCCAAACCGCGTCACCTCAACGCCGATATCCTTGAAGGCCTGGACGGTATAGCCGGCGCCCTGCGT
The DNA here is from genome assembly GCF_020164715.1 of Mesorhizobium sp. ESP7-2. Taxonomy (NCBI): domain Bacteria; kingdom Pseudomonadati; phylum Pseudomonadota; class Alphaproteobacteria; order Hyphomicrobiales; family Phyllobacteriaceae; genus Mesorhizobium; species Mesorhizobium sp. ESP7-2. The sequence continues at coordinate 272,169 of NZ_JAIUGQ010000001.1, read as the reverse complement.
GATATCGGCATTGGCGTCCTTCGCCGACTGGCCGAACTGCTTGAGCGATTTGCCCGCCTTGCCGGTTGCCTTGACCGTTTCGTCGGCCGTCTTGATAACCTGCTTGTTGAAGGTGTTGAAGGCGGTGTTCACCTGCTCCTGGCTGACGCCGACGCTATCGGCCGCGAACGCCCATTCCTGGTAGGATTTTGCCGACAGGCCAGCCGCCTGCGCCGCATTGTTGGCCTGGACCGCCGCTTCCGCGCCGGACTTGGCCAGGAAGAACAGCGCGGCGCCGACGCCATCGGCCGCCGCCTTCAGCGTGCCGAGCGCGATGACAGAACGCGCGGCGAAGGTGCCGATGTCGCCGATCAACAGGCTCAGATCATGGCCAAGACCGCCGAACTCGACCTTCTTGGCCGAATCCTGAATGGTCGCCATGGCCTTTTCGCCAGTCGTGCCAAGCTTTTCCAACTCGGCAATCATGACTTCGCCGCCAAGCAATTTGATCAGGACGGCGATTGCGTTGCGTTCGGCCATTGATGGTCCTCGGTAGACACGCGAGGGATTCCCTGCTTCACTCCACGGTTGGAGTGGGGGAATTCCAAAATGAAAATTGCTGTGCTGTTGGTAGCGAGTGCCAGCGCGATTTCGCCCATGGCCCCCGCCGATTTCCTTGCCGACTGGCCACGACTTGTCGGCCAGCGGGCAACGGTGACCGGTACCGTCTACAATGCGGCGGAAGACTCGATGCTGCTGGAAATTCCGCCAGAGACCATCCGCCTGGTGGGGCCGTGGATGGACCGGGAAGACCTTCGCTACCTGTTCCGCAACTGCATCGGTGCCGACGCACCCAGAAGCAAATGCACGATGCCAGTGACAGGTACTGTGCGTTCCGTGCAGGGTCGGCTGGAGATGTACGCCATCAAGTTCAGCATTCAACGATAGCCTGGTCAGCCGCCCTTGTTGAACACCTGGGCAAAAATCTCCGGCCATTGTTCGGCGGCCTTCTCGACCGCCTCCCGCACCTGGAACCGCTCCCGCAAGGTCACGGCATCGATGCCGACGAACATCGGCACCGTGCGCAGCTTGACGCCGCCGCGTTTTCCCCGCTCGCTGGTTCCTAGCCGTGCCGCCAGCAGCGGCGGCTTGCCGGGACGCTCGATGGTGAACAGCGGGCCGCGCCGTTCGATATACAAGGCTGGCGTGATCCGCTGCTTGCCGATATGCGGTGGTGCATCCTTCAGCGGCAGCCAGAGCAGCGGATGGCCAGCGATGCCGCCACCTTCCTCGAAGATGTTGCTGTATGGGATCTTGTTGTAGATCAGAACCGACGGCCGGGCAGAGGCGTGGTCCAGCGGATAGACCTTGCTGGCCACGGTATTCTGCCACGCCCTGCTGAAGCCGGCCTGGGCGATATTGGCGCGTGCCGCTGCTTTGGCGACCTCCGCCATCCGGAAGCCGGACTCCATCGAAGCAACCCGGAGTTCCTGCGTCGCATCGGCCATCGCCTTGTCGAACTGGCCGGCGGCCGCTTCGACGAAGATCCCGAAAGCTCCGGTCATTCGCGCAAATCCTCGACCTGTTTCTGCACGTCCTTGAGGTCGCCGCGGGCGGCGTTCATGCCGATGACCAGATGGTCGGCCATGGCCTGGCGGCGGTCGATCTCGCCGAAATGCAGCCATGCCGCCATCTGGCGCGGCGTGTAGTGCAGGACAGCCCCGGCCGGATGGCCGAGGCGCACCAGCCTTGCGGCGGCCATCGCTAGGCTTTCCCCGGCTCCCCGATCATCGCGGCGCCGTCCTTGCCGGTGAGCCTGGCCAGCGCCTCGAGGAAAGGGCCGGCGGGACTCGGCACCGTCAAGAGCAGGATGCGTGCGATCAGAAGCATGCGTTCGCCTGGCGTCAGGTTGGCGGCGCTGGCCTCGTTGATGCGCGGCACGCCGGCCACGATCAAGGCGCATTGCAGCGCCTTCGACAAGGCGCCGAAGGCCTGCGGGTCGACCGCCTTCTTGCCCTTCATGTCGAAAAGCTTCGCCACTTCGGGAAAGCGGAAGATGATCTGCGCGATGTCGGTGAGCTCGACGCCATGCACCTCGACCTGGTTGCCGCGCACCGTCTCGGTGACGGTGAGCGGCGCGATGTCGATGAAGTCAGTCATGCTTATGCCTGCTGGCGGATGGTGAAGCGACCGTAGCGCCCATCCTTCTTGTTGACGTCCGCCGACAGCGGGATCTGGGCGAAGTCATCATTGTCGGCCATCAGGTTGAAATCGCCCGACGGCGAGATGGTGACGTTGCCCTCGAAGTCGATCATCGGGCCGACCGTGTTGGTGGCGACCAGCTTGATGTCGACGGTGAGCGTCGGTGAGGTCAGCGGGTCGATGATCTCGTCGCCATCGGTGTTGGTGGCGACGGTCGCCAGCAGGAACATGGCGATGTTGCGCGCCGTGTTCTCGTCGAAGGTTGCCTTGATCGTGGCTGCCACGGAGGTGACGGCAGTGAAGTCCTTGGCGCGGATGCCGGCGCGCGCCGAGTTGTGTTCCTTTTTCGCGACCGTCGGCGTGTAGACGAAATCGACCAGGTTGCCGGCATCGACATAGTCCATGTCGGCCGGCAACTTCATCAGCACATAGGCGGCCGGGATGCGGTAATTGCCGGTATCGGGAGAAGCGCCCATGGGGGTTTTCCTTTCGTTGTGCCCGGAGCGGGCGGTTGAACTCAGAGTTTCGAGGGGTCGAGCACGTAGGGGATGGCGAACTGCACCCCCATTTCGCCAAGCAGCGACCGGCCCCAGGCGAGCGAGGATTGCGAAGAATGCAGCCGGGCGCCGAGCCGGTTGGTGGTCAGCGCGATCAGTGTGGCGTCGGTGGCGACGGCCTTGATCAGCTTGACGCGATAACCGTTGATCACCGTGCCGACATCCTTGGCCGCTTCCGGCAGCACGATCAGCGTTTGCGGCGTCATCACCATGCGCCGCGGTGACATCGGGCCGCGCGAGACGGAATCGTTCTCGTCGCCGACCTCGTCGCCATCCAGCACCAGGACCGCCGGCAGGTTGGCCTCGGGCGGGCGGTTGTTGTTGCGGTAGACGGTCTTGATGCCGTCTATGGTCCCGGCGATCTCGACCAGCCGCACCAGGATCGCCTCGCGTACGTCCATGTCAGCGCTCCGTCAGATAGAGCAGGATCTCGCCATCGCCCTCGCCGTTCGGCGAAGGCCGGAAACCATGCGTGTCGACGCGCCAGGTCTTGCTGTTGAAGACCAGCGCGGCCTCCTGCAGGTCTTCCCTGTCGACCGAGGCGAGATCGGCGGCACGCACAATCGCGGCCGGCGTCACGGTCTCGATCTCGGCATGAAAGCGGCTGCGTTCACGGTCGCTGGTGGCGGTGGCAATGCCGGCCGTCTTGTCGATCACCAGCAGCGGGCCACCATCCGCTCCGGTGCTGATGACGGCACCATCGGTGCCCGGCAGCGTCAGCGTGGCCGTCACGCCGAAGACGGCGTAGTTCGGCCCATAAAGCAGCGCGGCGAAATCGACCAGGCCCATCTATTCGCCCCAGATCCTGGCCTCATCCGCCGCGCGGACGAAGATCATGTTGTGGCCGGCCCATGAGTGCAGGACGTAGCCCTTGGCCGTCATCAGCGCGGACAGGTCGGCGCTGGTGTCGCCGCCGCCGCAGTTCGCCTCGACGATGACGATCCTGGGGCCAGTGGCGCCGAAATCGGCTGCCTGGAGCACGTCGACGTCCATCCCCTCGACATCGATCGACAACAGGTCGGGCCAGACGCCGCCGGTGTGGTGGTCGACGATGGCGTTGAGCGTCAGCACCGGCAGTTCGACGCCGCGCACGATGCCGAGCGTTGCCGCCGTCGCCACGTCGAAGGTGAAGCGGCCGGGATCGCTGGCGGTGTGGTGGAACATCATCCGCCCGCAGACCGGGGCGGCGCCGACGCAGAGATTGACGTCGTCCGGCCGCGCCTTGATGAACGCGGCCAGCTGCGCCTCGTTGGGCTCGACATTGATACCGCGCGAACCGCGTTCGTAAAGCAGCGCGGTGTTGGACAGGTCGAACGGGTGATAGGCGCCGACGTCGAGATAGGACGGCTTGTCGACGCCGAGCCTATGGAAGATGTTGAGGATGGCGAGGTCATCGCCATGCTGGGCATAGGTCCGGGCGCCGAACCATTGGTCGCGATGGCCGCTCATTTCCGCCCCTCCGCAACCGCCGCTTCGATCCAGTTGAAATGCTCGCCGATGACCGCGTGATGGCCTTCGACGTTGGCGAGGTCAGCATGCGCAGACTTGTGGACCTCGCAGCCGGCGATGTCCTCGAAGCCGGCGAAGAACAAGCAGGCCTCCAGTAGCGCCTGCGACCAGATCGCCTTGTGACCGTGCGCGAAGATGATGGCATGCATGGCGCCGCGACGATCTGCCGTTGGTGCCCACTTCCTGGCGAAGTCGAAATAGTCCTGGTCGCCGCGGCGCCAGATGTTTTCCAGCGAGGGCACGCAGATGCGGATGACACCGCCCGGCTTCAGCACACGGCGTGCTTCGGCGAAGAAGTCCAGCGCCTTGACATAGTCGACATGCTCGACGACATGCTCGGCATAGATGAAATCGGCATGGTTGTCAGGAAACGGCAACCGTTTCGTGATATCGACCTCGTCGTCGAAGTTCTGCCAGCCGTCGAGCTTGTTGGTGCCGCAGCCGAAATTGAGCTTGACCGCGTTCTCGACCGGCTTCGGTGCCGCGTCCTGCACCGTCGAGGCGACGAAGGCATCGAAGACTTGCTGGTCGGCATGCGTCACCCAGTCGAGGGCGGCGACATTGTCGGCGTTGATCTGGTTGCGGTCGCCGCGCTCGGCCTTCAAGTCCAGCATCGTCAGGTCATCGCCGAGGATATCGAAAACAGCCTGCTCCGGGAATGGCCGCGCCTTGCGGTTCCACCAGTCGTATTTTTCGATGAACTTCGACTGCCAGAGATAATCGACGCTGAAGAACATCAGGCCGGTCTCGGCCCAGCCGGTCTCCTGGCGTTTGGTGCCCGCGACCGGCACCGATGCCACCTCGACGCCTGATGCCATCATCTGCCGAACGATCGGCAGCACCGGCTGCTTCAGCAGGCTGTCGCCTTCGATATGGACGACGTAGTCGTATTGGCCGTCGATCGCCATTTCGAGGCCTTTTGAGAAGGCCCTGCCCCAGCCGTCCTTGCCGCCGCGCGCCAGGTGGCCGACGTTGTCGGAGAAAGTGTATTTGAGCGTGTCTTCGCCCGCGAACGGCAGCGGGGAGGCGCTGTCGACGAGAAGCAGGTCGACCGACCAATCGTTCACCCTGCGGTGCAGATCCTGCCATTGCCCGACCAGTTTCTGCTTGTCGGCCGTGTCGACATAGGTCGTGCCGAAGACCAGGACGCGCGGCTGGCGGGCGTGGGCATCGGCGAAGGCCCCGACCTTGGCCAGGGCCACGGCGAGATCAATGGTCTTGTCGCATTTGTGGTGGCGGTCGAAGCATTCGCACGGCTTCACCGGTTCGATCGGCAGCGTCGGCGCCAGGTGCGCGCCGACGGCATTGGTGTAGCGAAAACTTTCATTGCCGCCATAGACGACGATGTTGGGCGTGCCGACGGCCTGCGCCAGGATCGGCGTGAAGCCGGCATTGCCGAAGACCATCGCGGCTTCGGCGAACAGCCCGGCCAGCGCCTCGAAATCCGCCTCGCCACGGTGCAGTTTCATGTCGGCGTCCTGCTCCTCGCCGACAATCTCCTCGCCCTTTTGCGTCAGGTCGCAGACCGAGACGGTGAAGAAGCGATCCTTGATCGAGCGATAGAGCGCCGCATATGCAATCGGGTCCGGCGAGCGCGACGGGCAAGGCCATGTCGCATTCAGCACGATCGGGCGATAGACCATGATTGGCTTGCCGCCGGTGTCGCCGACCAGCTTGCGTGCCGCTTCCCGCCATTCCGGCTTGACCGGCAGCGAGAAATCCGGGCGCTCGGGAACCCCCAGACCGACCGATCCAAACATCGCGGCAAGCAGCGTGCCGTGCTTTTTAGTCTGCGCGTGATCGTAGCCGAGTTTCCGGTCGTGCTGGCGGGCCGGTCGGCCTTTCGCGGTTGCGGCGTTGCCCTTGTCGCGGATGCGCGGCGGCAGCTTGTCGTTGACCGTGACCCTGAGCCCTTCGGCTTCGAGGTCGTGATACATTGATGTGTAGTAGGTCTGCAGCTCGACGCTATGCGTCTTCATCAACTCGCGCACCACGGCGCGCTGATGCAGGCAATCGCCCATGCCATACATGCCGAGCACCGCAAGGGAGGGATTTGTCGGCACGCGCTGCAGCATCGAAATCACATCCTCAAAACTTTGTTTCGGCCAGACATCGATGGCGCTGTCTGGATTGGCGTTGATCACCTCGACGCCGCACCGAGCGATCGAGGGCGCCACCGCGCGGAACTCGGCGGCGTGCAGGTCGAACGACCCCTTGATGAAGGGCCAGGGGTAATCGGCGCCGTGGTGATGGCGGCTGCCGTCCCCGCAGTTCTTGCCGTCGACGCCGAGCAGCACGACGCGCCGGCAGCCGAGATGGACGGCAAGGTTGATGGCGCCGGTGACCGAACTGCGCGCCAGCGCCAGCTGGCTCGGCTGGTCGGCGATGCCCTTGGCCGGATCGATCTTCATCAGCCGGATGATGCCTTGCGGCCCCTTGCCGGAGGTGGTGACGACACGGCCGGCGAAGGCGCCGATGTCGGCGGCCCAGCCATTGGCCGGATCGGACCACCATCGCTCGTCGGCGAAGAACAGGATGTCGGCATCAGGCCAGGCCAGCACGGCGGAGTTGACCGCGATGACGCGCCGCCCCTTGAGCGGCGACAGGTCGAGTTTCGCCACCGAGGCGCCGCCCGCGAGCACGAAGGCGGTTTCGCCTTCCCATTCGCGGGCGATCGTCCCCACGGGCCTGTCAGAGCGTGAAGGCGGCCGAGAGGCGGACCTTGCCGGTCGCCGACGGATTGGCCGCCGCTTCCACGGCGACGCCGATCAGCTTGTTGGACGAAGCGGTGCTGGTCGCCTCCCCGGTGGAGGCATCGAAATAGATGCGCTCGCCGAAGGTCCATGCCTGCGCCGACACCTTGGCGAGTTCATGCACGCCGACGAGTTCGAGCTCGCCGTCTGCTCCGACAGCGATATCGGTCTGCGCGACGCCGAACAGCGAGCCGGCGACGACGCCGTCGCCGGAAGCGACGTCGACCGCGCCAGTGACGTCCTCGTTGGTCCAGGTAATGGTGTTACCCGGCTGGATGTAGTTCTTGGCCATTACAGGCCTCCTTTTCGGGAATGAGGGAAAGGGGACACGGGCGGCGGGTGCCGCCCGTCAGTGCCGGTTTTAGTTTCCGGCGTTCTTGTAGCCGCCGCGATAGTCGGTCGGGCCGCAGCCGAAGTCGTGCTCGACCGACATCGAGAAGCCCTGCTTGCCGAACGGCTCGTCCATGCGCACGCGCGGCGCCTCGTAGCCTTCGAGGTATCCCCAGCGGTAGTTGGAGATGCCGCTCTCCGGGTCGGCGAACAGATACCAGCCATTGCCGGAAATCTGCGCCGTCGAGATCGGCGTCATCTTGCCGGAGTACGGGTTGACGTTGGAGAGCTGCGTCGCGTTGATCGGCGCCAGCAGCATCGTGGCCTCCAGGTCCTTGTCGGGACCAGTGAGCAGGATGGACGGCCGGTTGGACAGCAGCGGATTGCCTTCCAGTGTTGCCTGCTTGGCCATCGCCGCGATGCCGGCGCCGATCGAGGCGACGGTGATGGCGCTGCCCGAGCCGGCCAGGTTGGCATGGTCGGTGTGGTAGACCGCCTTGTTGTCGGCGAGCTTGGCGTTGAAGGCGGTCGAATAGAAGGTGACCTCCTCGAACAGCGCGACCGACTGGCCATAGCTGGACAACAGGTCGGCGATGGCGCCGAGATCGTCGTTGATCAGCATCTGGCGGGTGATGGTCAGCGCGATGGCATAGCTGAAGGCCGACACCGTCTCCTTGCCTTCCGAGAACGACCCATACTTGATCTCGCCGGCTTCCAGCACCTTCTGCAGCATCGGGAAGTCACCGACCTTGACGGTGGTGTGCGGGCGGAAATCGCGGAAGTTGCGCTGGCGGGCGATGCTGCGATAGGTCGGCGTCGCCGCCGCGTAGCGCTGCTCGAGCGAGCGGTTGATCGCGCCCTCGAAGATCGCCGGGAAGTCCGACGTGGTCAGCGAGGCGCGCGTCAGGATGTCGTCGATCTGGCGGGCGTTGAGCATGACGCCGCCGCGATAGCCAACCGATTCGGCGGCGAGGTTGAGCAGGCCACGGCCCATGAACGGGCGGGCGGCGGCCGACGGGCCGGCCTGCGGGACCGGTGCGCCGAGGCCGTAGGACAACGCCTCGGCGGCGCAAAAGATGCTGGCCGGCATCCATGGCCAGGGAGCGCTCGCGCTATGACGGTAAAGTTCAAAGTCTCAGCCTTCGCCGAAGCCGCCAAGGCCGTCCGCAACGTGCCGGGCGCAACGCGCGAGATCGATATTTTGGACCATGCCCTGCTGCGCGCGGGCAAGAAGCAGATGACGCTGACCATGTCGGACCTCGACGTCGAGGCGCGCGCAACGCTCGACTGCGAGGCGGGCAAGGACGTGCTGGCGGCGATCCCGCGCGCGGTGCTGGAATTCTTCATCGCTCGCGAAGGCTCCGGCGAAGATGCCGGAACGCTGGAATTCGACGCCGGGATGCAGGCGGTCGTCGCCCGCCACGGCAAGGCCAGGCTGACCATGCAGATCCTCAAGGGCGAGGATTTCTTCCTCATCGATCCGCCGAAGACGGATTGGTCCCTTACCCTCCGCGCGAACGAATTGTGCGATGTCCTAAAACGCTGCGAAAAGGCGCTCGGCCAGGACGCCAACCGCTACATGCTGCACGGCCCGTTCCTGCACATCAATGACGGCCTGAAGCTGATCGGCACCGATTCCAGCCGCATCCACATCATCGACATCGATGACCCCGATCTCACGGGCGAGCTGCCGCGCCGGGGCGAGATCATGCCCGGCGTCATCCTGCCACCGAAGACGGTCAAGGAGATCCTGCGCATCTTCTCGGGCGACGAAAGCGAGCTGAAACTGTCGGGCACCGACCGGCTGATGCTGGTCGAGGCCGACCGCCTGCGCATCGCCTCGAAGCTGATCGACGCCTCCTATGTCGACTACCCCCGCATGATGCCGGCGCGCGCCGAGGCTCGCGTGCTGATCGCTTCAGACGCGCTGCTGCGCGCCATGGACGGGCTGCTGGTTGTGCCCAAGAGCGACACCAAGGGCAAGCGCGAGACCTCGCGCGCCATCCGGCTGACGGTGCGCGACAGCCATGTCGAGCTGTTCGCCAAGGGCGACACCGGCGACGCTGACGACCAGATCCCGGCCGCCAACGAGGGCGTCGCCGACGGCACCGCGATGACCTTCGACGCCCGCTTCCTGCGCGACGCCATCGAGGCGGCCAACGCCAAGCAGATCGCGCTGCACCCGCCGGCCGATTTCGGCATGCCCTTCCACATCGCCGCCGGCGAAGGCGCCGCCTTCGTCATCGGCCAGCGCCGCCAGTAAAGTTTCACAACAAGGGAGAAATACGATGGACGGTTATTTCGATTGGCTTGGCTACGAAGTCCGCGACCGCGTGACGGGATTTGCCGGCATAGCGGATTCGCTCTGCTTCGATCTCTATGGCTGCGTACAGGTCAGCGTCTGCCCCAAGCATGACGCGGCGGAAAAGGAGCGCAAGCACAGCTACTGGTTCGACGTTAAGCGGCTTGAAAAGACCAGCGTGGCGCGCGTGCTCGATCCACCCAAATACTCGGCGCCAGGCAGCGAAATCGGCCCAGCCGACAAAGCTCCGTACGGGCGATAATCCGATGTCCGACACAGAGACCAGCCAGACCGTGGCCGCCGGCCAGCTGCGCGCCCTCATCGAGCGCATCGAGCGCCTTGAGGAAGAGAAAAAGACGATCGCCGACGATATCGGCGAGGTCTACAGCGAGGCCGGCGGGACCGGCTTCGACGTCAAGGCCATGCGCGCCATCGTCGCCATGCGCCGCAAGGACCCGATGAAACGCGAGGAGGAGCAGTCGATCCTCGACCTCTACATGGCCGCGCTGGGGATGGTGTGATGCTGACCAGGACGGACATCGACAAGGTGCAGGCCATGTTCGCCGACCGGCGCAAGATGCTCGGCATGCGCGCGCGCCTCGACCGCGACCCGGTTTCGCTGATGGTCGGCGAAGGCAAGGATGCGGGCGTCATCGAGATGGCACCCGCCTATCTCGCGGCGATCGTCGCCGCCGTCAAGACCGAGCTCGACCAGAAGATCGCCGCGATTGCCGCGACGCTGACCGAAATGGGAGTGGAACCATGACCGACCCATCGCGAACCTTGGCCCATCTGGAGGTCGATCTCCAGAAGGCGATCGAGAATCTGAAGCTGGCCGACGAGCGCGAGAGCGAGGCATCCCGCAGTGCCACAAGCGCCCGCAACCGCGTCAACGATCTGCAGAAGCTGGTCGAGCTCAAACTCATCGAGATGCGCGACAAGGCTCCCTACAATACCGACTGGTCAAACAGCAAGCGCAAGGGGGTATCAGTCTGATGGCAGGCAGCGTCAACAAGGTCATCCTCGTCGGCAATCTCGGTGCCGATCCCGAAGTGCGCCGCACCCAGGGCGGCGATCCCGTGGTGTCGTTTCGCATGGCGACGTCGGAAAGCTGGAAGGACAAGGACAGCGGCGAGCGCAAGGAACGCACCGAGTGGCATTCGGTGGTGGTGTTCAACACCCAGCTCGCCGAGGTCGCGGAAAAGTATCTGAAGAAGGGCATGAAGGTCTATGTCGAGGGCCAGCAGCAGACCCGCAAATGGACCGGCCAGGACGGCGTCGAGCGCTGGACCACCGAGACGGTGCTGAACCGCTTTCGCGGCGAGATCCAGATGCTCGACAAGCTGCCCTCCAACCGCCCGCCCGGCGCCGAAGGCTCCGACGACTACGGCCAGACCCGCTCGCGCGAGACCGATGAACGCCGCGCCGTCGAGGAACGCACCCGCCAGGCGCAGGCCAGCCGCGGCGGCAGCCGCGAGCTCGACGACGAGATCCCCTTTTAACGGACGGAGAGATTTATGACCAAGGCCGTTTCAACCCTGCCACAGGCGCGCAACCAGATCGAAACCATGGCGGTAATGCTGGGGGAAAGAGACCAGCGTGTCACTGACCTCAAGGCGCATATCGAGAGCGTCGACAAGGCGAATATGGATTACAGAACTCGCCTGTCAGTCCAATCGCAGGAACTTGAGCGTTTAAGAAAGGATATTGGAAACGCCTACGATGCGCGTCTTGAAGCCCAACTCGGCTTCGCGCGCGCTATCGGCTACATCGCTGCCTTGAAAGGCGAGCCTTTCAACGACGATCCGGGTAACAAATTCTGATGAATTCGCCGCTGTCCCGCCGCGAGCGCATCCGCATGCTGGTCCAGGCGCGTATCGAGATCGTCGACATGGGCTATGTCGACGAGGCCGGCAACAGCTCGCCCTGCCACATCTGGACCGGTCCCGATTCCGGCAGCGGCCGAGGCGGCGACTATCCCCGCATGGCGCTCGACGGCCAGACCATGGCCGTCCACAAGGTCAACTGGACCAACGAGAACGGCATCATCCCCGGCAAGAAGCAGCTCGACCACAAATGCCGCACGCGGCGCTGCGTGCGCGAGGAACACCTGGAGATGGTCACCCACAAACAGAACCAGAACCGCCGCGACAGGGCGCGCAAGCCGGCATGACCGCGCGCTCCGTCCCCCTGCCTGCACGGCGCATGCTGTCGACGGACGAGGCGGCGGAATATTGCGGCGGCAAATCCGTCGATTGGCTGAAGGCGCATGTCAAGGTCGCGCCGGTCAAGCTCGGCAGCCTTGTGCGCTACGATGTGCGCGCGCTTGACAAATGGCTGGACAGCCTGGACCAATCGACGCCGCTGACGGGTGACGACTGGCTGGGATTGCTCGATGAGGGTGACGGTGAAGGGCGTTAAGCGCTACAAGGACCGGCTCGGCAACGACCGCGCCTACCACCGCAAGAGCGGCACGGCGATCGACCCGGCTCTGGCCGGCACCGCGCTCGCCGCCGAGGTCGACCGCCTCGACAAGCTTCATTGCGGCACGGCGGCCGCCGCCGGCACGCTTGGCGCCCTGCTCGAAAGCTACAAGAAATCGCCCAAATTCACCGAATTGGCGCGGCGCACGCAGTCCGACTATCACCAGTACATGGACCATCTGAAGCCGATCGCCGGCACGCCGCTAACGCTGATCAACTCGGCCTTCATGGCCAAGCTGCGCGACAAGACGGTGAAGAAGAAGCGCGGCGGCTTCACCAACCACATGATGGCGATGCTGTCGTCGGCCTTCAAGCACGGCAAGGAATACGGCCTGGTCGAGGCCAACCCCTGCCTCGAACTGGACAAGGCCAAGATCGCCCACGACCGCCGCAAGGAGAACCGCCCCTGGACCAGGCAGGAGCGCGTCAATGTGCTGTCGGCCGCGCCGCTGCACTACAAGGTGCCGATCGCGCTCGCCCGCTTCCTCGGCTTGCGCCGTGGCGACATATTGCGCCTGCCGCGCATGGCCTATCGCAACGGCTACATCACCTTCCGCGCCTCGAAGAACGGCAAGCTGATGAAGCTGCCGGCCCTCGGAGAGCTGCGCCAGATCCTCGACGAAGCGCTTGCCGCGTGGCCGGTGGCCGAGATCGACATCACCATGCTGTGCCTGAATTCGCACAAGAAGCCGTGGACCGAGATGGGCTTTTCGGCATCGATCGGCAAGTTCTTCGACGCCTGCGTGGCGCGCGGCCTGGCCAGCGAAGGCCTGACCATGCACGGCCTGCGCCACTCCGTCGCCACCGACCTGCGCGAGATCGGCTACCGGCTGGAAGACATCAAGAACTTCCTCGGCCAGGAGACGATCGAGATGGCCGAGCATTATTCTTCGCATGCCGACGTGTCAGGGGTCTTGATCGACATGGCGAATGTGATACAAGCCAGCCCGAAACGAGAACGGGTTTTGACTAACTCGCGCAAGAAAAGTGTCTAACCGCTTTTCGCTCGTTCGGCCAAAGCCTTGATATTACAGGCTTTTTGGGGAATAGGTTAACGGTAGACCCACGGACTCTGACTCCGTTAGTCCTGGTTCGAATCCAGGTTCCCCAGCCAGCTATCAAGCTCTTGAACTCCTTAAAGAAATCGTCTCTCAATCGATGCCGCCGCAGTCAAGGTTTTGCCGTCTGTCACGTTTTATACCAAATTCATACCAACCAGCCTGAAGTCCTTTCCACAGAAGGATCAGCCAAGCCGAGGTGCCTTCAGTCGCCGAGGAATTCTGCCAACTTCAGAGCCAAAGAGAGCCGATCCTTAGGTTGTGTTTGACATTCCCAGATGACAAGGACCTCCCATCCCGCCTGCAAAAGTGCTTGTTGCACCATCTTATCCCGCTCGATATTTCGGGCGAACTTGTCTGCCCAGTACGATATCCGACTCTTAGGATGTGCGATTTTTGAACAACCTGGATGCCTGTGCCAGAAACACCCATGCACCATGATGATCTTGCGGCGTCCTGGGAACACCAAGTCTGGACTTCCCGGCAGATCACGACGATGGAGACGGAACCGATACCCGAGAGCATGAACTGTGCGACGAACGCGCAATTCAGGGGCCGTGTTCTTCCCTCTTATCTTCGACATAAGGGCCGAACGGCGTTCTGGCGTAAGATGGTCCACTATATCGGTCGCTGCTCGGCGGCTCCGGGGTTTCCGTACGATCATCCCGCTAAACCACGGCTGATCCAAGCTCTGTTTTCCGCTCTCTGGACTGTTCGGCTTAAGCTGGGTAGAACATAAAGCGAACATTGACAACACCATGAGCGTGTGTCGTACATGCACACGTCGTGCATCCGCGAGGGGATTCGCAATGGAGGAAGTTGGCTTACGCATTCGCGTGGATAATGTCCTGCGTCGCGAATTCATCGCCACATGCAAGATGCGAGACACCACCGCAGCTCAGATCCTGAGAGCGTTTATGCGTTCATATGTGGAAACGAATGGACTGGCAGTGAGGCAGGGAGACCTTTTTCAGGGCGAACCAGCCGTGTCTAGCGCTTCATCCTCTCACCGAAAGCAGGCGAGCTAGTCATGCACGGAACAACTGGAAGAAGGGATCTGACGGCCGTGTCGCTATTCACCGGCGGCGGCGGTCTGACACTCGGCTTGGAAGAGGCGGGCTTTAAGACGCTGTTCGCGACAGATATTGAGAAGGCATCGGCGGACACGTTCGCGCGAAACCATCCGGGTACTCCATTTTACCTGAAAGACGTTCAGCACTTCACCAAGGAAGAAATCCTAGCTGCTACGGGAGGCAAGACGGTCGACCTTGTCGTTGGTGGTCCCCCTTGCCAAGGATTCTCTACGCTCGGAGACCAGAATCCTGCTGACCCGAGGAATGGTTTGTTCTGGCGTTTCGTACGCATCGTTGAATGGCTGGAGGCCCCCTGCTTCCTGATGGAGAACGTTAACTACCTCCGGACGCAATATGGCGGTCGATTTGAACGCGAGATCGTTGCTGCGTTCGAGCGTCGCGGGTTCCGTGTTTGGGTCGCGACCCTGAACGCGGCCGATTTCGGATGTCCACAGGTGCGCAAGAGGGTGTTTTTCTTCGGAACCCGCATCGGAGGCTCCTTCGACTGGCCCCTGCCCACACACGGGCCTGGGCGCCTTCCCTACGCAACGGTGTGGTCGGCCATTGCCGACCTTGCCTCACCACATTCAGATGCGCCAAACCATAGTCACCTGAGGCACAGCGAAAGGGTAGTCGCGCGCTACAACCTCGTACCGGAAGGAGGACGAATGCCGCCTCCATCCAAACTGCCAGCAGAGATTCGTCGCAAGAACTTCGGCAACACCTATAAGCGCCTCCATCGCGATCGGCCGTCTCTCACGCTAGTTCCAGGGAACAACGCATTTCCGATCCACCCAACTCTGCATAGAAGCCTGTCCGCACGGGAAGCTGCGCGTCTTCAGACTTTTCCTGACAGCTATGAGTTCGTTGGAAACCGGGCGGAGCAGTGTCGACTTGTGGGCAACGCCGTCCCGGTCGCGCTTGCGCGCTCCATTGGCGAATCCATCAATGATTATCTGATGGCCGCTGACAAGCCCCACGAGATTTCAAATGTGCCTTTGAACCCTTGGGTCAAATCAAATGTGGGCCAGAGCGAAGACATGCATGTCATTCCGAAGCATACAGGCTTAAGCGCGGTCAGCCTGTTCACGGGCATTGGCGGTCTCACGCTCGGATTTAAGAATGCTGGTGTAGAAATACTCTCGTCCTATGACATGAAGAGCAGCGTATCGCGAAATTTCAAGACGAACTTTCCGTCCGCTAGTCATTATCAAGCTGACATTGCAAAACTGACGCCCACGGAGATCGAAGGCCATTGCTCTGGTCGGGATATAGACATTGTCTTCGGCGGCCCTCCCTGCCAAGGATTTTCGATCTTCGGCCGCAGGAGATTTGTGAATACACGTGAGCACAAACCTGACCAGGACGAGAGAAACGAGCTTTCTTTGAAATTTATAGAGTTGGCGATTGGGTTGGCACCACGAGCCATTCTTATGGAGAATGTGAAGGGATTTGTATCAACACCGCGCAAGGATTCCACCTATTTGGCGGAAGTGGAAAAGCGACTGCAAAGAGCGGGCTACGCATTTCAAAGTCGGGTGGTCAACTGTGCGTCATATGGGGTGCCGCAGAATCGAGAGCGCTTCGTACTGGTAGCATGGAAGATTGGGGCAACGTTCGTCTGGCCAGAGGCCAAGCACTTCCTTGAGCCTAAATCCTGGCAACGGCGGTTTGTCACCGTGGGTGACGTAATTTCCGACCTGGAAGACCCTTCCACTCACGGCGAAGAATTCAGTCACGTACCGATGAACCATAAGGAATTGGTCGTCGAGCGGTACAAGCTCATTCCAGAGGGTGGGCGCCTGCCCGAGGGAACGCTGCCGGAACATCTGCGAAAAGGCTATCGTTCGGATTCGGTAAAGAACTTTAGCCACGTCTACAAGAGGTTGTCGCGTTCAATGCCCGCCACGACGATGGTTCCTGGCCACAATGCGTTTCCGATCCATCCTGTACTAAATCGTACCCTGACTGTCAGGGAGGCGGCTCGTATCCAGACTTTTCCCGATTGGATGCGCTTCGAAGGTACCCGGCAGCAACAGTGTCTCCTTGTAGGCAACGCGGTCCCACCGCTTCTTGCGGAGATTTTCGCGACACAGATCGTGAAGATGCTAAACGGGAATTTCAGCAGCGACGGCTACAAGAGAGACGTTTACGACCTTGCGACCGCTGCGGAATGAATACGCATGACATACTCGCCTTCGCGATAGCTCAGGAAGCGATTCGTCGCGTCGCCACGTCTTCATCGCCATGGAACGGATTGTTCTCGGCGACCAGCTACATCACCTCTTCGCGGACATGGCCGGTTCCGGACTTCGTGATCGTCGATCCGACCAATGCCATCACGATAGGGGCTGAGTTCAAGCCGCCACAGCAGTCCAAGCGGGAGTATCTGACCGGGCTAGGCCAAGCAGTCGCCTACACCCGGGACTTCCACTATGGCATGCTCATACTCCCCAAGATTGCGGACGATGGCTATCCCATCGCCAGCCACGTGGCGAGCGTCCTGGCAGAGCCGCCCTTTGCTAACGCGCCAGTCGGCCTGTTGACCTACGATCCAGCGACTCTCTCTCCGACGTCACCCGGATTTCTCGAGTCTCGATTCTTCGTGCCACGAACTGGCGCGCCGACTTCGCCTGCGGCGCTGGATAAGAGCTTTTTTGCGAAATGGCGCGAAATGGGTCCAGAAGAAATGTTCTTGCTGCTTTCCTACAGCTACGATGAGATGCGCGTCAGCATCTCGGCGGCAGGCACCATTCGGGATCGCGCCTTCAATATGCTCTGGAATGCCATTCAAGCGGGGACGGTGCATCACTGGGCAGGGGGGACTCGGAACTATCAGAATTCTGCCAGCAACAAGGTGGCGGTGTCCAAGAACTACCGAAACTTCTTGTTTCATATCGGATGGACGGAGGCCGATGGGCGTCTGACGAGGGAGGGTCTGGAGGCACTTCACGTCGGAACCCTTTACGGTTCAGGATCGCAGCCGTTCCTGGATTCCATCGCGAGCGCAGTGCTTTTGGCTGGAAAGCATTTGATCTTGTTCAATGCGATTCTGAGTTTTCAAGACACTCTCGGGACAGTGCCTAGTGAGCCAGACTGGCTAACCCAGCTGGAAGATTATCTGGAGATGAAAGGGCTACTCAAGAGAAACCCGGCCAGGCATGCCGCCGCCGTGGCTCTTTCGTCGCGGGCTTTCCTGAAGGCAGAGAAGCAACTGTGGAAAAATCTGGGTCTAATCATACCAAGGGGCAGCCGGGTGTTTCATCCGGGTCGGGGTTTTATCTTCGATTGGCCACGTATTACGACTTTGATTCAGAACGCAAGATAGAGCTCCTTCCGGTTTTTGGACGTTGCCCACTGCTTCCTTCGTTGAATAACCCAACACCCATCGCGCCCTCGCGAGGGCACTCAATGGGCTTCCAGACGCGACGGATTATTGCGCGAAAGACGAAAACGGCCCGGATCCGACCATTTGTGCCATGCCCGCCATTCTTTCAAAATGACCGCTCGTCGGGGTGTGGCGGTCCCGGTTCCCCGTTCCGGGCGCTATGCTGAACCTCCTACGACGCACCTGTTAACCGAGCTCGCGGCCGCGAATTGGCCTCCGGTGCCGATCTGACATTGTTCCCGTTCCGGACATCTCGGCACCTTCACTTTATACGCTACATCGTTTCATCGGCGGGCAGATCAGGACGAGAAGGAACGAAACCGAGGCAGGGGTTGACGGCATGGAGGACGGCCTAGACTCGTTTAGGTCAGGTCAAAATGGCCTGACCGTGCCCGCAGGGCAAACAGTTGGCCTCCATACCGTCACCGAGGCGAAAGGTTCCATGTCTATGCAGGAGGTGGGTGGCGCGCAGCGCCAGGGCGGGGCAAGTGACCCGTCCGGCCCTCCGGAGCATCGACATGGAAAGAGCCGAGGGGAACCTCTGCCGTACTTCGCTACGCAGCGATCATTTCGTGATTCGAAGCATCCACCTTCGGCTTCCGCTTCGCCTTCGGCGGGTCCCCTCTCCATTCAGCATAGAGTCGAAGCGCGGCTCTGAGGTCCGACCGAATTGCTACCGACAGGCTCGCGAAACCATCGACAGTTTCGAGCGATGCCTGTTCCGCTGCCGCATCCCCGAAAGTTCGCCCGAGCAGCAGACGCCTCGCACGATTGACCCGCGACTTGGCATTGCGGACAGCGGGCTTGGAGAAGCCTCGCTGCCGCAGCCACTGCCCAAATCGTCCTTGGATTTCCGGAATGCTTTCTCCCGCTTCCCTTGCGCGAATAACCCGACCGATCGCCTCTGCGAGCGCCGCCGGGACGGCATTCGCAATCATCTGATCGGTATCCCGCGAGTTCGCCGCCGACCAGTCCCAATTCCCTGGAAAACCTTGGATGCGAGAGACATGGGTTTGGCTTAGGACTGCCGCTTGCGAAGGGTGCATTGCGTCAGCGGGGTGGGGCATCGCCAGGTCTTTCGGGCGAGGTCGCTCCCGGCTCGTGCGTACGATGACCGGCGCGGGTTCATCGATGGTCCGGACACCGCGCCCGGTGTGATACGGCCGCGTGAAGAATGCGCCGCGTTCAAGGATGGCAGCATCGCCAGGATGCGGTTGATAGCTTGGAGGCATTGGACGTCGTGATGAACCACGCATGGTCGGCGCAGGTTCCTCCGTACTCCAGACCCCGCGCTTGCCCGGCATGCGTGGGTGAGAATAGAACGCGTCACCGAGCGCATCCCCCAGCATGTCCCGCACCGTCATCGGCCTGTCAGTCCGAGCAGCCGCCAGCGCCGACTCAAGAAAGCCGTCGGCCTCGCCGAGGCGGCCGACAACGAACAGGCGCTTCCGGATCTGCGGAACACCGTAGAAGCTTGCATCGAGCTTGCTTTCCGTTAGGCCGTAGCCTGCCTTGACGAGCATCGCGCGGGCATCGGCCCATGCTTGTGATTGAGCCGCGCGTGGAACGTTTTCCATAAGGAACCAGGATGGGCGGGCGATGCAGACGAGCATCGCGAAGGCGCGAGTGAGGGCAGCCCGTTCCCCTTCGATACGCTCACCGGCTGAGGAGAAGTCTTGGCAGGGTGGCCCGCCGCAGATGATATCCGGAGCAAGCGCGGTGATCATTGGCCCCACGTGAAAAATGTCCTTGAGATCGGCTTGCCAGATGTGGGGACCGAGATTGCGGCGGTAGACCTCGACCGCCGGTGCCCACGAGTCATACGCTTGGACGACCTCGAATCCCGCCCGCTTCAGGCCGAGCGACATGCCGCCCGCGCCCGCAAAAAGTTCCACTGCCCGCACCCTGCAAACGCCCTCGTTGCCGTAACTGAACCTCCAGTTACGGAATGGTCCGTTGAAAATCGGTGAAGGTCGAATCCGCATGGGACGACAAATCAGAGGAGGGGACGGCCTTTCGACCGCCCTCCCATCATATTAGCGCCGCTCGGCCAGCATGAGGATAACGACCAGGTGCGCTATCACCAGCACCAGCAATGTCAGAGTTTCCATTCACGGATCCCTGTCTTCGTGCCGCTCAATTGCGGCGACGGGATAAGCGGAACCACTCCCTCATCCAGTGGTATTTATCTTCGCAGGACCGCCATTCCGCCGGCTGCGACACCAATCGAGATCACTTTTTTGTTACTTCCTATAGTGACCAATTTGATATCAATAGTCACTTGGATTACCTGAAGGAGAACAGGCATGGCACGAGCGAACATTGATGCGGCGGTAACGGACTTAACCAGCCTTCACGCTTCGAACTTTGGCGGAAAACGGATGGGGCGCTTCAGGGTCGACCGCGAGCAGGTTGCGGCACTGCTGCGAGTCAAAGTCGCGCAAGACAAGACTATCCGACTGCTCAGCGAGGCCGCGTTGAACGATGCTGATCTCGTCTTTTCCCAATGTGGGAATGGTCTATACAGTGTCGTCGCGGCCCGGAAGGCAACCCGCTGGCGGAAGGTGCCACGCGTGGTCTTGGCCGATCTGGTCGAGTTGGAGACGGACGTGCTTCTGCCGAATGATGACGAAGCTGAGGATGGCGATAGCTGAGCCAGTTCATTGCGGCAGATGCAGAGCCAGGAACGAAAGAGCCAGCCGCATGGCACAAGGGCCTTTCCGTTGCTTCGTATCCAAAGGGAGAAAGCCCGAAGGGCGCGTCGGGGCGGCACCCCATGAGCTTGGCACTATGCCGCTACCGCCTCGACACCGACAAGGGCCATCGCCTTAGCCGCCTCCTCCTCCCCTCGCCGCGCCGCGTTGCTGCTCAGAAACGTCAGCGGGCTGAAACTCGAACCACGCACGGATGAAATCCTGGCCGGGCTGGCGGCCGAGATGGGCAAAGGGAAGCTCGATCTGGTCGAGACGATCCTAGACGACTGGCTTATGGCGAACGCTTATCTGCCGGTGCCGCATGCGCTGGATGAAGAAAGCGAGATCGAAGGCAGCGCCTAGCAACCTGCCAGGAAGGCGGTTGGTGAGCGGTCCAGAAGGATAAGCCGTCAGTTACTACCCCGCCTCAACGACGTTCGTCGCTACAAATTCGGAAGGCCTATTCGAGGGGAAATCCCGATATCTCGGGCCGGAACAGGATGGCTCCTGATAACTTCTTCCTTGCAGGCGGCATAATGAGGACCGCCCTCCGTTCCGTAGGTGTCGGTCGGGTAGCCACGGTCGTAAAGATGGGCGCAGCCCTCGTCGATCTGCTTCTGCTGTCGCTCCATGTCCTGCGACCAGAGAGCAAGATTCAATTGCTGCTGTCGCCGCCGTTCCTCATATACCTTCTGGTCCTGATGCCATCGGTGGTAGTCGAGCACCCCGTTAACGCCGAAGTACCCCGCCGCGCCGACCGTCGGGATCAGGCAGATTACGGCAATACCGACGACGATGCCGGGGCGTGTCCTAATGAAGCGCGACAGACCAGCTTTCGAACCGTACCAGGTATCGCGGACCCAGTTTGAATAGATTTCTCGCAGCTTCGGTTCTTCAGCATTCATCGCGTCAGCCTCTACGATCGAACTAAAAGAGGAGCCTTCCACTTCGGGTACTTCATTAGCAGCGAGTTGTGAACTTGGCCATCCTTCAAGAATTACGTGTAGACTTCATTCGCAGCGCGATTGGGACGGTGACTCACTACGGAATCGTCGATTGAGATTGCGTCAACGGGCGAGCATGGCGAGAGACATAAAGATTGAATCCCTTCGTCACGTAGAGATAGATCGAGGGGTCGATTGCAGGGGGGTGCAGATGGATCCGAGGAGAAGGTTAGACGAACAGAGTGGAAGGCGTCGCTCGTCAAGGGTTCCCTTCATTGAGACCTATCGAGAGGCGGTCCTTGAAGAGCAGCCGCTTGGAAAGCCTCTGGAACGCGAGATCATCGTTATCCGGATCGAGAAAAGCCATTTTGTGCTCTATTCATTGCTTTTCGGGTTTTTCCTGGTCCTGATCATCGGTGGCATAATTTCCGGATAGATGCCCTACGTTGAGGGGGGATGGGCGGACGGTCAGCCGGCCACCGAACATGAATACTTGCACCGAGGATATTCGGAGCAGCCCAGGAATTCGCCGAACCTCCCGCTCTTTCTAATGAGGTGGCCGCGACAGTTCTGCGTCGGGCATGGGGGCTTTGGCGCGTTGTCGCGATATTTCTGTTTCTTGAACTCCCAAGGATGGATGTTGTGCTTGAAGGCCCATATGCCCCGCTTCGCGCGTCTGGCCTCCTCCAGGGCATCGAGGTAACGCTGATCGGGTCCGTATCGCTCCAGGACCCAGGCCCAGCCGTTGACGACCATCTCTAGCTCGATGTTTCTCGTCACGCGGAGGGGGACGCCAAGCGTTGTTATGACATGAGGGCATGACGACAGGGTTCTGAACTCGCCGGCGGCGTAGTCCAGCGTCAGATAGGGAACGCAAACGACACGGCCGTACGTGTCTACCGACTGCCCGGTATTCATCTTCATCAAGATGGCAAGTTCGACCCACTTGTCGCCGATCAGGTCGGCGAGGAAATCCCTGGCTTCACGGCCGCCGGGCTGTTCCATTTCCGGAGCATCGATGAATCCAAATCTAGCGGTTATCTCGACCTCGGCTTGGTCCCTTGGGTTTCCAGTGACCACGGAAGCCTTGATCCGAGTTAGAAACCCGTCGCCATCGAACACCTTCAGCACCGGAACCCTGATTGTGTCCGTTTGCGGATCCTCAGGCACGATGATCACAGGATTCATTTCTTGAGTCGTTGTAGCGGCGGCGAAGAAATGACAAGACTACACCCTTGCCGCTCTTCCTCTAGGAAGCCCTTTGTATCTAGGGCAACCGTTCCCGTCATCCCTGAGGCCGTTCGTTGGGGCAGCCCCAGTCATCGGCGTTGATAAAATGGAGGATATGTCTCAGTTCTGCTCTCGTCGATGTCCTGTTCATCGTCGAGGAGTCTAATACTGCTGAGATAGGTCGCCTCAAGATCGCTGACAGCACCGGCACTAATCCAACGATCGTCGTACCCGGTTCCCCATCCCATACATATGAGCAATTTGTCAGCGAACCACCGCGTATCGTAGCCATATACAACGAAACTATGGCCTTCTATGTCGCCCGTTCCAATATTCCACTCTGATCTCCCGGAGCCCATCAGAGTGAATCCCCCATCGAGGACGCTAGCAAAAAATGGTGCGCCCACGGGTCGATCACCAAAGGAACAAACATATCCGTAGCGCCGAAACAGCCAACCTGCATCAACCCTTCGATCCCCGTACGTATTGCCGGAGCAACTAGTCCCCATGTAGCCGTGGGAGTCCCAAATAATACGGTCAACAATTGGGTCGGCAGGATTCCAATGGTCATTGGTTCCCCATTCCACCCTAAAGTGAGCGCTATCCACCAACATGTCTTCAAATTCATCGTACTTAGAAAAGGAACTAGCCAGCATTGCCCAAGCGACGGGCGTGCATCCCGAGATGCAAGCGTCGGCTCCACAGTATTCCTGATCAGCGTTGCCGTGTGCCGCTCCTGACGGACGGCACGTCTGTTCATACCGATAGGGCTTGTGAAACTTTGCATAGTAGCATTTGCCGTCCCCGAAGCCATCAAGGTCATATTGAGGGTCAAGATAAATTCTCCACTCCGGGTATTCCATGTCTACCGTCGGCTTAAGCCCGAGCGGCAGTGCCACTGTAGAAAGTCCGAAGCGATAATTTGGAATGCGGAGATAAGAGAACGAGGCTCTCCCCTCGAACTCAGCCACAATGTCGAATGGCCCATGATAATAAAGTCTCGCCTTGCTTATTTCTTTGTCCGAAACACCATGACCCCTCTCTAATACTTTCTCCAATGCTTTCATGGACGCGGAAAAAAGACCTTTTCCAGAATTTGAATATTCGACTATCGCAGGGTACGCTCGCGATCCAGGAACTAGAATTGAACCTGCTGCCTCTCCTGAACTGCTGAATATACCGAACTCGTAAAGTGGAACATGATCGGCAAGCAAAAACTGTCCCAAAAGAGCCCCTACCGCACGATCAACAAATTCGGGACCGCCCCCGCACGGGTTGTACAGCTCATATTTGACAAAAGCGTTTGCCACTTGTCTTGCTTCGGATAGCGAAACCAATGACATGTCGACACCCCCCAAAAAAGACTAATTATTTTATAGTTCCTGTGATTGTTTCCCCATAAAGGCAACCATTGCAGGTGCTTCTCCGTGACACCTGGATGCTTAAAGCGCTATTGGTGTAAGGATAGTTATTTGTTGAGCAGGTTGGTGCACGGCTACATTGTGTTATTGCAACCGAAACAGTCGTTCCGATGCCTGGCTGGTTATATAGAATCGAGCCAAAGAAAATATCGAGCGAGTCGCCGCGATATGTACCACTATACCTAGTCAAATTGCATGCGCACTGCGCATAATAGATTGACGGACTTGGATGAGTCTCTGGCTGTTCCTTAACCGGGTCAGCTGCCATTGCTGCTGCAGCGACAAGTTGAATGCATAGCACTACGAATAGTCGACGCATTTTCTAAATCTCCATTGCGAGCGTGGGTAGAAAATCCCTTCGTCCATTTTTCTTGGAGGCCAAGTAAGTATAGGCATTTATTTCATTGTGACAATCGGTACATCAGCGGGCCGCCTAAGAGGAGGCATTTCTTTAGAATTGCCTGATGATCGGCTTTATCCCAGCCGAGTGCCGCACCGCTGCGTTTTTGCGCGCAGATTGCTCCATGACTCTGGTCTGTTGCCATTGGACAGGGAATGCTGGCCAATCAGTCGGAACGATCATCGCTGCACGCTTCGTCGCCTATGCAGAATGCGACCGACGATGAGGACATCCAATACTGGCCCGGCATCGCGGAGCCATTCCACGGTCCGCGCCCAGAATCCCCTTAGCCCGTAACTGGCTTGCAAGTTGCGGAATCGTCGATTGAAAATGAGCAAAGATCGATCCGGTGAGGTGACGATGCCGCGCTGGTGCGATACGTTCGTCAAAGCTCTCCGAAGAACTTGCACGGCATGTCTGCACCGAGGAATGCCAGCGGATTGCTAGGGCCCAAAAAGTATTCGGGCCATTGCAGCGCCAGCCCATCAATAGCCTTCGTGGCGGCATCGGAGTGGGCGGGAATGTCGGTGAAACGGATGCCGCGCCGTTCGGGCCGCAGGGCATAAGTCGCAGCATCCACAAGGCTAGCACGCTCGATGATGGCGGACGCAATCGTCACGGTTGCGGAATGGTTTGGAGCACGGCTTGACCCTCTCTCCGCCGGCTATGATCCTAGATGTCAGCGCATGAAAAAACCCCCATCAACGGCTGGCAGGCCTCCGGGGGTTTTCACGAGAACAGGACGATGATCAGATCAGCCCTCGCCAAAGTCAATAGTCGACAGGTCCGCTCCAGGTGAGCGGTCGGCTGGGTTTCTCCCCAGCCAGAACATCGTCGAAATCTCAGCCAGAGTGTCAACAATTAGATATATCAGCGCGGCCGAAGCTTCCCGGTATCGGCAGCCGTATCCACGCGCTTCATGCGGCAGTCGGCGCGCGCGGTCGCGCCTCTGGCATGCCAGGTGCCGCGCGGTCGATGTCGACAAAAGCGGAAGCCCTTGTCGTCCCCGACGGAGCCTCGACATTCTTCCAGGTTCTCGATCGGGTTCCCGCTGAAACGTTCATCGACATCCATGGCGGACCCGAGGAGCGTATCCGAGCCGCTGCTTCCGCCGCCCCTGAGGCGGCAGAATCCGACCGCCGCGAGGCGGCTTCAGCGGTCGGCGCAGCCGGCCGCCTCGACAGTAGAGAGGCTACGTTTCCACTATCTTCCTCAAACCCTTTGAAACCAACGGATTCGGCGGAGAGCGGGGGGGCCAAACCCTCCCATCTTCTTGCAACGACGAAGGGGCGCTACGACCTCCGCCACGGCGTTGCGTCGATGCTCCGCCCGGACGACGGAGGGCGAGGTCCATCGGTCTGCGGCTGCGGCATTTCAGGACATAACGTCGAAGCCGTTCGGCTGCATCAGAACGACCGAGGAAAGGCCCGCGTCTCTGGTGTTTTCCGCTGCAATTCGGCGGTCCATTGCCCAGTGTGCTCCGTCAAGCGCGCGATGGAGATTCAGGAAGGCCTGACCGAGGCGGTTCAGGCCTGCATCGAGAAAGGCGGGTCGGTGTGGTTCCTGACGCCGACCGTCCGCCGCAAGCTCGACCAGGACCTCGCGAAGCTGCGGGCGGGCTTCCAGGCGGCCTACCGCGAGGCGAGGCAAGGCCGTGCCTGGGTCGAACCCTCCGAAGCGGCTGGATTCCTTGGCATTGCGAACGTGGTCGAAGCGCCGTGGAGCCCCGCGACCGGCTGGGGGCTGCACGGCCACAGCCTCATGTTTTTCGCCTCTCCCTTCGCGGAGCCGAAGGAAGTCCGCCTTCGGGCTTTGTATGCCCGTGCGGAGCGTATCGCGGCGGGACAGGCGCGCCCTGTCGTCGGCGATTGCCGCCTGTCCTGCCTTCCGGACGGC
Source organism: Mesorhizobium sp. ESP7-2 (assembly GCF_020164715.1). NCBI lineage: Bacteria > Pseudomonadati > Pseudomonadota > Alphaproteobacteria > Hyphomicrobiales > Phyllobacteriaceae > Mesorhizobium > Mesorhizobium sp. ESP7-2. The sequence goes on along the minus strand of NZ_JAIUGQ010000001.1, from coordinate 245,951 downwards.
GAAGCCGTTCCAGAGGCAGCATTCTGGGTGCTGTACGACCAGAACTGGACGGAGGAACACGAATTCACCGACGCGGCCCAGCGGCCGCTTTGTGATCTTCTGATGAGCCGCTTCCTGGACCGTCTGCCGAAGCACGGGCTTTCCGGAACGATCGACGCGCAGGGCGTGGAGATGGTCCGCAGCGGCAAGGGCGCCGCGCGCTATCTCGGCAAGATCGCGTCGGAAGTAGCGCATGGTTGGGTCAAGGAAGGGCGAAAGGCCGCATCGACATCCGTTCACCCCTTCGCCTTGGCCGCGCGCGGTTCCATTCGCGGCAAGGACGGCCTGCCGATGGAGATTCCAGGGCTGGAAAAGGTCGCGCAGGCCAATGCCCGCGCGCTCTGGCAGGAATACGCCGCCGCGATGAAGGGGATCCGTCTCGGCATCATCACCGCGAAGCTCGCCGAAAAGCTCGGCATTCAGCCGATGCCAGAGGAGCAGGAGGACGGCGAACAGGAATTTCTTGAGGAAGGCCACATCGGGGACGTTCCCGCCAAGATGTGGAATCACCTCATTCGCCGCGCTCTCGCCGGCACGTTTCTCGCCCGCATCGAAAACGAGATCGACCCCGCCGAGGCCGACGATTACCGCCGCGACCAGTTCGGCGAGATCCGCAATGATTTCCTGGATTCGTGGCTCGAAACAGGCAGCGACGAGGCCAAACTGTTCGCGCGGCTCTGGCGGCGCAGCGGCGAAGATGTCGACACCAACGCCGAGGACGACGACGATAGCGACGAATCCTTCATGAGCAACGATCACCTGCCGCCGTCGCAGCGCGGCAGGGCGATCGTAGAGCGGGCGCGGCTGACGCGCGATATGAAGCGGCTCCGTAAGGAGGAAAGCAAGCTCGGCGAGCGTTTCAGCATCCTCGCGCGTCTCCGGAATGCCCGCGTCGAAGCGATAACGCGCTTTCGGCGGAAGGAAGCCGACTATCGCATGATGCTCCGCAACGCGGTCACGCGGGTCCACGCCAACGACGGACACGGAACGCTCGACAGGGTGCGTTGGATCATCGATGCGCTGCATGCGGCGGTGCCGCAAATCCGCCCCCTGGACGAAATCGAAGTCATGCGGGCATGCGCCGACGAGCGGGCACGGTTCGAAGCGGCCCAAGCGTCGAGGCCGCAGTCGACCGGGATCATTGTGAACGACATCGGCGACACTTTCTGAATCTGACTTCTTTAGCTCCGCGTCGGGCCATCCATCTCCTGCCTCTACGCCCTTTTATGACCGGAGCAGAAGCCGCCCGTGAGGTCGGCGCTACGCGCCTCAAAGCGAATTTTCCCCGCTTTTCCCCCGAGCGGAAAAACTCCTCGCGACCGGGGCATTGCCCCTGCAAAATTCGCTTTGCCCTCCCGTCCGCCTCCCGCTCTTTCCGGTCAAGGGCGCAGCGGCATACGATGGATGGATCAAACCGGGAGGCTCGTTTTCCCCCCGCCTCCGGCGAGTGGGAAACAGGAAGACGGAAAGAGGGGCGAACGGCTCCGCTGGATGGGGCAGCGGCCTCCGGCCTTCGTCGGCGCGTCGGCTGATGCCCTTTTCGCCTTCGCTTGGCTCTCACCGCGAATCCTTGCGGCGCGCAGCTGAAACAAGGATTCGTTCCCGATAGTAAGGATACAGTCCTTAGACATGTCGCAAGACTAAAAATTCGAATCCTTGGTAATTATTGACAACGCCTTATCGTAGTTAACTACAGTTAACTACACTGTGGCGAACAAATAAACATTCTTTGCTATTTTTTCTTCACTTTAACCGTTGACATTCACATAAGACGATTCCTACCATTACCTATACGCAGCACGGAGTTGTTCCGGTTGCTTTAAGATCAGGAGGTGGATGTCATGGCTAAATTGGTCGGAAAGAACGGCCTGAAGCCGAGCAGCGGAAGGAAATCGGGGAAGCGCTTGCCGCTGTGAACGGCCGGGCGAACCGCTGGACGACAGGCATCGACCGCGTGCTGGAGATGCTCCTGGATGCCGAAGGTCAGTTGCAGAAGGCAGGCCTGCCCGCGACCTACCGCGCCGCCGCGACGGCCGAGTGCTTCACAAGCGCGCCTGGTGCAAATGCATACAAGTACGGAGTCACCGGGAACCGCGTGCTGCTGCGTCGTTTCGGAAGAGAATGGCGCGTCGTCGGCATCGAGACTGTCGCCCTTTACCCTCGCGACAGCCGCGCGGACAAGGTGAGGGTAAGCCTGTCGGCCGAGCAAGTCGAAAGGGTCAAGGCAGCGGCAGCGGCACCCTTCGCCCTCCAGCCGAAGCCCGAGCCGACCCAAGGTCCGTTCGATGGTCCGGATGTCGATTGCTACGACGCAGAGGGGCGGCTTCAGAAAGCAGCCTGACCACGGAAACCGGGGCATCGCGCCCCGGCCTTCCCCCGAGCCGTCTCCAGACGGCTTCGGAGAGGGCGAAAGCCTGAAAAACAATAAGGGGAACGAAGATGAAGAGATTTTGGGAATCGTCGCCGGAGTGGCAACGCAAGAGGGAGCTTTTCGCTGCGCTGGAGGCCGCGACGGGGGCGGATAGCGAGGCGGGCGCGACGGTCCTCGCCTGTCTACGCATTGGCATCCTGGGCTCGATACACGGACGAGAATGCCGGGCCGCATATCTACGCGCCAGCGAAGCTCGTGACGATGCATTCGTGGCATGGAGTGCGGCTCGTGATGCCTTCAAAGCATGCGCCGCAGGGCAGGCCCATGCCCGCTATCTCGCCGACCCGCTCGGCGCGACGATGACGGAAAGCGAGGCAGCATGAGGCAGTATCTCGACACCTACGCCAACGGGCTGCCGTGGGCGACGATCAGCGGCGTTCCGGTCTACCGGATTTGGAAGCATGGGAGGATACCGCTTTGGTATTGGCGGTCGTTCGATCCACATGCTGCCGATGGCATCATCAACGACAGGGAGTTCGATATCCGGAAGCTTCCCGGAGGCCGCGAGCCCATGTCGTTCGCGGAGATGGAGGAAGTCATCGGAAAGGCCCTCGAAGCGGGCATCCTGCGTCCAGAAAGGAGGACAGCATGAACACGAACGCAATCCGCAACAAGGGCGGCCGACCGCCCTTCGGCGGCAGCCCCGAGGCCGCAGCCGCAGACCGCGAGTGTCGGCGCAACGAGTATGTCGACCTCCGCCAGAAGCTCGCGATGTCACCGGCCGCGCTGGCGAGACTTCTCGGCCTGTCGGTCGGCACCGTGCGACGCCTTCCGGCATGGTCCGATCCCGCCTTCGCCCCGACGAACGCGACCCTCGCCTTGATGCGCGCCGAGCTCGTCCGCCGTGCCCGTGCGACGATCGAGGAAGCCGAATTGCGGGCGGAGATCGAGGCCGAGCTAGCCGTCCACGAGGCTCGCTGGCACGTCGAAAAATACGATGCCGACATCGCGAATCTGGACGACGCAGCATGAGCGAGGCGACCGCTGAAACCGTCGACATCGACCTTGCGGCCTACGAACTCCACACGCGGATACGCATGGTGGAGGCAGCTGCGGATCTCGCCATCGAATCCGGGGAAGTCGTCCGCCAGCGGTATGACATCGCCTTCGCGTGGTGGCGAATTTTCGCCGATGCCCTGGAACGTGACCGGCAGATGCCAGGGGCGAGGCCATGACACCGAGCCGCAGCGTTCACAGGTTCGAAATCGGCATGTCGGTGACGTTTCTCCGCTGTGCCGGAGGCCTCTGAAAATTCGGTGGAACGCGGGGGTGTAACGGAATTTTCCGAGCCCTCGGACACATCAAAAAGGAGAACGGGCATGCTGAAATTTTACCTGAAGGCCACGGCGCAGACCGCGATGGGGCTCGCCATCGCAGCCGTGATTTTCTGCGGCGGCACGGTCCTCCTCCTCGCTTATGCGGCGAGAGGCTTCTGACGCTCTTCCCCAAACTTCAACACAAGGAGACTGACATTATGGCTGAAAAAATCGACATCCTGCCTTTGATCACAAACCTCGCATCCGTCGCTCGCGAACCCTATCCGCTTGCCGTCGAGATCACGAACTGGGCGCGATTCCCGAAGGAAGATTGGGGTGCTGACATTTCCTTGAAGTTCGACGGCTACAACAAGATTTCCACCGAACTGTCTGTTGGCCAGGCCGTAGAAAACGGCGCCGTTGGCTATGTCGCGATGGTCGAATGCGAGGGTGTCGAACCCTATCGCCAGCTTTTCCTGTCGTTGTCCGCAGCGATGGCCGCAGCCGAAAAATTTGCGATCGATGCAGCTTACGTGTTGATCGATACCGCCCCCGACTTGGCCGCGTAGGGGGCCCGCCATGCTCCCGATTTCTCTCCCCATGTCTGCCGCTGTCTGGTCGATCTTGCTCGCCGTCAGCGTCGCGCTCGCCGCCGCCGGAACGGAATATCTCGATCGCCCGATTTTCGAGGGTGATCACTGGTCGAACGACATCGCGGCAGCGGTGATGTGGTCGGGCCGAGCAGGTGTCGTCCTCGCCCTCTGCGCTTTTGTCGGCGGTGCCGTCGCTGCCTAATTCCGGGCCGAAACCGTAGCGGAGAGATCAGCTGCGCTGCCGTCTGCCCGCCCCGTCGTTTCGAGCATCCCGTTGAGATCGGGATTCCGGCCGTCTCCGGCCTCGCCAAGGGGCCGTTATGCGCGTTCCTGGTCAGGGGCGCGGGAGAGCCCATAGCCAAGCGCTAATGCGTCCCTACGGGAGCCAGGGCTCTCCTGCTGCTCCCTGCCCTGTCGTCTCGCACGGCCTCGCGGTGAGGCCCCGAGGAGACAGACAAATGATCCCGAAAGCACAACAGGAAACGATGCTCGAAAACGGCAGGTCGAGCGAAGAAAACGGCGGCCGACTTCATCGCCTGCCTGTCGTTCGGATTGTATCTTTGGACACGGGGGCGGAATGGCTGCTTTCCGAAATATCGCCTCAGAATCACGCACTGGCGTTCGGAGCCTTCCTTCCCTCGGATGGCTCTATGCCACTGCTCGGCTACGTATCGATCCCCGAGCTCGTCTATAATCGGAGCCGGGCGGGCAGGCTTCTTGACATCGATCTCGATTTTCGGCCTACGCGCGAAATCAGCGCGGTAGCTCCCGAGATCCGGTTCGTCGGGAAAATCCCGTCCCGGCCGTGACGAAGAAGGGGCGGCCGGTGGCCGCCCCTTCTCTCTCCCTCCGGAGGGCAACGGGGGCTTGTCGCCCCGGAAGCTAAAAAAGCCGTTTCGACGTGACTATCGGCGTTCCTGCATTGCCGAAGTCCCTGCCGGATGTTGCGATCGGCAGCACTCGCCAGAGCGGACCATGGACATCTAGATAAGGCTCGTGACAGGGCGGCAGCCAAGTCCCGAGCTTCGCGCCCGGCGTGACGATCGCAGGGCCGTGGCTCGGCACCGTGAACGCGAACGCGTCTGACTGAAATGTGAAAGTGCCGTTCCGTGCGACGGAGCCCACAGCTGGAGCGCCATTGTATGTTGTCAGCAGCGCAAGTCGCGAGGCGCGATCAGCAGCGACGTGCCAGTTTCCTGTTTCACACTGAAATTGCCAGCCGCCAGCACCGGGGAAATTAAACTCGACGACATCGAAATGGCCGTCGAAAGCAGGCTTTTCGACCTCGCTACCTCCAGACGGATCGCCGTCGCCGCCCGGCTGGACCGGGGCGCCAGCAGCAGCCACCAGGATCCCGGAAGAGGGAAGACGAAAAATGAAACGCTGGCTGTCAGCGGCATGCGTAGTTGTCGCGGTGAAGTAAAGCGCGGTCGCGGCCGTGGTCGCGAGTAGAATTCTCTTGAACATGATGGCCCCCGTGTTGTGGAATCCCCATGTTGAGACCGCCGGCAGCGAGGAACAATGCTGTCGACAGGATTTCCTGTGCCCCCAATTTCGCAGTGATCCGACCGCCACTTAGGCCGAAGCATGGGGCAAACCGCCGACGAGGAACGAACCTCCGAACAACATCCAAAACCGCACAGGCGAGAAATCCGATCAAAAACCTGGGCTCTTGCCTCGCCGACGCGTAAAATCCTGCCTGAAGATGCCCGTCTGGATGCCTTCGCCCGCAAGGGGCCGTGGTTCGGCCAAGGCCTGCACCCGCCCCAACACCCCTTGCAGGCAGCCGTTCCGGACAGGCAAAACGAAGGCAGATTTTAACGCTGGTCTAGGAGGCTCGAATGCGTGGTTTTGCTACTGTTGCTCTCATTTGCGGGCTTCTCAATTTCGCTGGATACGGTGCCGCCCTCGCTTACGTCGGTGTCCGCTACGCCCTCGGGATGTAGCCCCGGCTCAAGCTGGACATCAAAGAAAAGGCCCCTTCGCGGGGCCTTTTCCATGTCAGGACTTCTTTGCGGTCACCCCACCGACGTCCGGCTTGCCCTTGCCGCCGCTGTCCTTTCCGTCGCCTTTCGGGCGAGGGATCGAAGGCAGCCCCGGCATCCCCCGGCCGAGCGTAGCCGCCAGCCCGCCGGCCGTTGCCACGAAAAGGCTCTTGTCGCTGAACCCGTGCGACGGTGCTCCAAACCATGCCATCACTCGGTCGGGGATATGAAAAATCTGTCCGAAAATATGGCTCACCAGGTACAGCGACAGGAAGGTGATGAGGACGTACCCGACGAGTAGCGCGCTCGGCCCGATAAGGTGTCCGCCCGTCTGACCGAAAAATGCCGTCGCCCACATGATCTCCAGCCCACCCACGATGAGCGGCAGGAGGACGAAGGCGGCTTCGTAAGCGAGCAGGCCGAGGACCGGCATCAAAAGAACCTGGAAGAGCAGCATGGCACCCATTTTCGATTGCTGCGCCAGGAAGTCCTCGCCGTCCATGCGTATGAAGCCGAAGGCCCAGACGACGAGAGAAATCGCCGCTTCCAGGACCGCCAGAAGCCAGAGCGACATGAAAACCCACACGTAAATAAATGGCAGGATCGGCAGCACGTATGCACGAACCGCACCAATAACCCAGAGCGTCCCGAGGATTGGCGTAGCCCACCCCATCGCCCACCATGCCGCGCCGTCCGCGCCGACTGCTTTGCCAACAGCGGTATTCGCGAGCGCGATCGGAACGAAGGCCGCCGTGATGCCTGTTTCCGCGATCCCCATGAATACATGCCCGCTGGAAATCTGATCGCCGATCGGATCGCTCTTTAGCATCTTTTGGACCGTGGAATCGCCGGGGTCGCCTTTCGCCATCGCCCATTCACCGAGATCGCGGAAGACTGGCGAGATGATGCGGGCGAGGATGCCGCTAGACGCGTCGCCACCGGCCGCGAAGTCGTTCGCCGAAAGCTGAATCTCCGCCTCCTCGGCCGCCATAAGGTTCCGGAGCGTAGTAAGCGTCTGCCCGATAAGCATAGTGTCACTGCCGCTGCTGTCATCGAGCCGGATGCCAGTCCGCTCATGCCGGGCTCCTGTCAACGCGGACACTTCCTGCGACCGTTGGCCAATGTACATCCACCACATGCCGGCCGTCGCCACGCCCTGCTGGCGAGCGGCATCCACAAGCTTTTGGCGTAGCTGCGCCCCGTCCTTGTCGAGTCCCATTTCTTTCGCAGTGGCGGCTGCGATCGACGTGTCATATTCCTTGCCGAGCAGCCTGACCTCCCCAGACAGGCGAGGGAGGCTCCCGTCCTGAAGGCCGTTCAGCGCAGCCTGGGCAGACAACGGCTGCAGTACCCGGAATTGCGCGGCGACGAGTTGCGCGGGCGCGCGCATGGCCTCGACGATCTTGCTGACCGCCGCTTCCCTATCGGCCGTGAAACCTGGTTTGTCGGCCAGCACGGGCAGCGCGATCCGGCCGCAGTCCGGACCGTAGTACCATTCAGTCCTGACATTCGTCGTCACGGGATTCCAGAAACCTGACGTGTCGCCCTTCCGATCTCCGGACACGGAAGGAATCGGTGCCGTCTGGAGCCTCCATGGTCCTGCGAGGTTGTTGTGTGCCGCCGCGCAGACCTCCGATTCTAGAATGTCCATTACGAGCCTCGACCCGCCCGACGAAAGCGGCGCGATTTTGATGACCTTGCCTGCCGCGTAGTCCACGAACGCAACCCAATTCGCGTCTGCGAGATTGATCGCCGCGCGCCCGACGACATCGCGCAGCAGGTAGTGGGCGGTTGAAAAACTCATGGCGATCGGGACAAGCAAACCGAAGCCCAGGACGAGACGCAGCGGTGCGTAGATCTGATGGTATCTGTCGCCGAGCACCTTGCCGGAATAGGCCGAGGAAATGATGGCGACGAAGATGTGCCAGGTTACGAGCAGCGTGCCCGCATACATGAGCGTGGCCGAGAAAACGGCCATCGCGAATCCCCACGGCGACGACGTGTCGGAAGGCAGCAAGGCGTTAAGCCAAGCCCACAAAATATTGTGCTCGGAAGGCGTAGCGAACAGATCAATCGGCCCCATGGTGCTTACTCCCTGGTATCCCGGTCTGGGGCTTCTGGAGCCGTCGATTCCGAGCCCGTCGTAGCGGCCGTCAGCGGCGAGCCGTCGAACATTTTCTTGTCCCGTTCCGCGACGAACTTGCCGACCAGCTTCCGCCCGATTTCGTTCGGGATCGCGCCCGCGTCGATGGCAGCGAGCAGCGCGCCGCCGAGGACGATTTTCCGTCGCGTGTCATCCTTCCGCGCGGCGTTTTTTTTCTGCGTTTGTAGCCGGGCGATATCCGATTCCAGCTTTGCCTTGCGCTGAAGCAAACCCCGTTCGCGTTCCCGAATTTTCGAAAGATCGAGCATCCAATTTTCTCCCGTTGCCGTCTCCGCCGGCGGATTCGCAAACCGCCTTTGGAGAAATCCGAAGGCCAAATTTGTTGAGGCCGTCAGCCCTACCTAGACGAAATCCCCGCACGGAAATCCCGTTCTCCATCAATGATTTGTCGAGGCCTTGCACGGCGCAAGAGCGCACCCAAACATGGGTACGGGAAGCCGACAGAGACGGCCCCCTGCTAAGGGCGCGCTTATGCGTTCTATCGAACGCAGCACGCCCTGGCGGGCAAAACGAGGACGACACGGAGGCCGATGCGATGACCGCTGAACACGACAACGCCGATTTCGATTTTTCCGCCGCCGACCCCCTCGCCGAAGAGTGGCGCGATCTGCCCGACGAGGTGTCCGACATCATCGCTTTCGAAACCCTCATGCAAGCGGTGTCCGAAGATCCCTTCGCCACTTCGCACCTTGACGACTGCCTGCCACAAGCCGGACTCGGCCCGTCCGCGCTGGCTCGCTACGAACGCGCGAGCTCGGCATTCCTTAAATCCTGCCGCACCGACAACCAGGACGACGAGGCGCAGGAACTTCTGCGTCGGATCGCGCTCTACTGGCTCCGTAAGTCGAAACCGATTTGGCTCGACTGAGATGCCCACGAGCCTCCCGCCGACGGATGCCTTGTTTCACATGACGGCTAAAGTTTTCCAGCGCAGCCAGGGCCGCAGCGCGGTCGCGGCGGCAGCCTACCGCAGCGCGTCGAAATTGACCGACGAGCGGATCGGCGAGACGTTCGACTACACCCGCAAGGATGCCCGCGAGGCCTTCATTCTTGCCCCCGATGGCGCGCCCGCATGGACGAGCGATCGCGGCGAACTGTGGAACCGCGTCGAAGCCGGAGAGAGGCGCAAGGATGCCCAGGTCGCGCGCGAGGTCGAGATTTCCATTCCCCGCGACATTCCCGAATCCGAGTGGCGAGCCTTCGCCGAATCCGTCTGCGCGAATTACGTCGCCGCCGGCGCGGTCGTCGACATCGGCATCCACTGCCCGGCCGATGTATACGGCCAGCCCCAGCCGCATTTCCACGCCATGATCACGCTGCGCACGCTGGACGAGTCCACTGCCTCCGGCTTCGCGAAGACCAAGAACCGCGACATCGAATCTGTCTTCACGTCCGGCGGCCGTGCCGGCGGCGAGCGTGGCGATGCCCTGACCGCCGAGCGCGAGCGGGGGGCAGCAGTCATGAACGAATTCCTCGAGCGCGCAGGCAGCACCCGCCGCGCCTCGCATCTGTCTAATGCCGAACGCGGACTCGTGAACCGCGAGCCCGAGCCGACGATGGGGGCCGAGCGCGTGGCAGTCCTGAAAAAGCGCGGCAAGCATGATCGTCGGACCCGCCTTGTCGATGGCATGCGGAGGACAAGAATTAGAGAAACCGAGCTAACGAGAACTGAGGAGGAAATCATGCATACGAGCCCAACCCACCAAGCCCGCAAGGGCATCCGCCCCCGCGTCAAGGCGGACTTCAAGGCGACGCTTCTCACGCAGCGCTTCCCGGACCTCCCGGACGCGGCTGGCTGGGCCGCGAATCTTCATTTCGTAGATGCCAGCAACCCCGCTCTCGTGAAAATCGCGACCCGCGACGGCGGGCATGTTGAGATCGCAGGGCGTCGCCTGAAGGTCTTCGGCCAGAAGGGCCATGCTGATGCCCTCGCAGCAGCCTTGGAAGCAGCTGGCGATGCCGATGAGATCGAACGCCTTCAGGAATTGAAATCGATCCAGCGCAAGGGCCTTCGCCAGCGCCGCAAGCCGGGCGAGATTCCAAGCCTGCCGGTCGACCGCATTGACTCCCTTGCTGACCGCTGGCGCAGCCGTGGCTACACCAAAGTGACGGAGGCACCGGACGGCGTGTGGGTGGCGATCGGCGCATGTCGAATCCAGGATCTCGGCGACGAACTCCGAATCCATGGCCCGGCCGCATCCGAAGCAGCCGTGCGGGCGATGGTGGAAAAAGCTGCGGCGGAATGGGGCAGCGAGATCGAAGTTTTCGGCGATCGCGCTTTCAAGGATGCCGCATGGACCGAAGCCCAGCGACAGGGTGTCACCGTCTACGACCAGGACTCCGGCGAGCTTTACAAGCCGTCCGAAGATGTCCGGAGAGCTTTCGAAACGGACCGTTCACGCACCCGAACCGAAGGCGACGAGCTCAACGCCATCAAGAATCACAGAGCCGTCGCGGCACTCGTTTTGGAAGCCGCCGCCGGCGATGCCGCAGCGCTCACCCGACTTGATGCCAACGACAGACAACTAGCCGACTTCGTGACCCTGCACCTGGACGACGAGCAGCGCGGGCGACTTGTCGGAAAGCCGGAGGCCGAAGTCGTCGCTGCGCTCCCGCAATTCCGTGCTTTCGGCGGCGCTGCGCGCGAGCGCGAGAACGAGAAGCGCGGCAAGGCCGTCGAGGGGCTTGCGCCTGACATCCGGCCGGAGTCCGACGCAAAATCGGAGGCTTGGCGGCAGGCCCGATATGACGCTCGTGTCGCAGCCGAGGACGAAGCCAAGTGGGGGCCGAGTTGAGCCGCGACTCCTCCGACAGCGACGGGGAAGCCCATGCGCTTCGCCGATACGTCGCCTCCCGCGCCCATGGCAGACCGCACCCGGAATTCTCCCGCTATGATTCCACCATTGCCTGTTGGGTTGCCTCCGACGAAGCTGAAGCCGTCGGCCGCTGCGACGGCAAGCGCTTCCGTCAGGTCCGCCGCCCCGGCTTGCCATGGTGCCGTTGGCTTGGCCCTGAAACCGTCATCGCCGAGGATCACGCCCTGCAAGCCTTTTTCGAGCTTCACGCGTCGGAGCAGCACGACTGGAATCGGCTGCTGAAAGAAGTCTCCCGCGCCCGACACCGAGCACTGCGCGACTGGCACCGACGCGGCCGCGAAATCCTGCATCGCATCCGTATCCAGGAAACCTGTGACCCAGAAATCCAGATGCCTGCCGGCCTCGCTGAGGAGTTTCGGATGCCCGGCAGGGGCATGCGAAGTTTGAGAAAAGCGTAACTGACATCCTAGTTATGGTCGCATCCATCCACAGGGCTACGATGAGCCCCTCGCAGGCGAATTGGCTATGCTTAGGCTAGTAGGTTCGTGCACTCTTCGATCACATACTCAGGGACGCTTTCAAACTTGTGCGGGTTCAACTGCATCACATATTCGTTCTCGATATGGTAAGATTCGTTGATGAACTTCGTGATGACATCATCATCATGCTCTCTGATGATGCGAAAGAGCTGAATCTTCTCATAGCCAACATCGGTGGCAAGAAATTTCGCTTTCATCAGTGCAACATCGTTAAGTTGTTTAACCAGTTCATCGTAATCAAAACCCGCAATATACGCTCGGATACTCTCTTGTGCCTTCGACTTTTCATCAGCACTCATGTCGCGATTCTCACTGATCGTCTTTATTGTCGGCATAGCCCTCTTCTTAAATAGGCTTGCCAACAGATTGTATTCCAGACCCACATCGTCGGAAATCTCGTAATGTCGGCGCAGGTAGATAGCCTTCACGATCGGATCAGCGAGCTTAGCAATATTCTCCCTGCATATCTTGGTAAAGGTCTGGATGTCGTCCCGCCGAATAGGCACCTCACTCACCTTCCCACCCCTGGAAGAGAGGAATGTCGCCGACGGGTTTGACCCCTTAAAGACATCGCTTGTACTCTTAATCACATCAATCGCAGGCTCAATATCATGTGTCAGCATGATAGTTGTACGGCCTCTAAGACTGCCCTTCCCTTGAAACAGCTCGTGAAGAATCGCGAATTTCTTGTTCTTGTCAAAAGAGGAGATCGGATCATCAAGAACGACGAGATCAGGATTTTCACTAAGGACCTGGTACATGAAGAGAACTAGGGCAAAGGCATTCTTCTCACCATAGCTGAGGTGCTTTGCCGCAGATTCCACATGCTCATTCAGGTCATTGTGAATGAGTTTCATCTTGTACGAATCCGGCTCAGGAATGATCACCACCGAGTACTTGTATCCGGCCGATTTCAAAAAGCTATTGATGCTCGTTTGATTTTCCTTGATCGCCTTCTCGATCCGCGCCTTGTGCTTGTTGACACTGCCCTTAAGCACTCCGACCTTTTCAATAAGTTCTTCCAGTTGGGCGTTAATCGGATCCGTTACCTTTCGCGTTTCGCGGGAGTCGAGCTTGTCCATCATCGCAAGATCGATCTTCAGTTGTCCAATCTTCTCGCCAATTTCGCCCACGTCCCGCAAGGTGAAGAAGGAGATTGTGCGAAGACCTTCCAGCTTTTCGATGAGCGCATCGGTGTCAGTCTTAAGGCCACTTAGAAAGCCCTGCTCTTGAGCGGTAAGCTCGATCTTTGCCGTGGTTACTTTTTCCAGATTTTCACGACACTTTTCGCTGAAATACTTCCCCAGCCTCCCTATGATTGCCTTCAGAACATTAAGGTGGCCAATGGCGGTTGCATCATACTCTTTTGCTACAGCGAGCGCGGTTTCCTTTTGCGGCCCTTCCGGCAGCCCTGTTGAACAGTAGGGGCAGGCTTCGCCGAGCTTAAGGAATTCATTCCCCTTGATCTGCCAAGCAATCCACTTTGACGGCTCCGGGCTCTTGATGAACGACTCGAACGACTTTAGGGATTCTGGCACGTTTTCGATTTTATTGCCTGTGCCAAAGGCTTTGTGAATCTTGCTGTTTTTTGGAATGGCACCTGTTTTGGAGTTGCCGAAAGCCTCACGCAGCTCCTTTAGGTCCTTCGTGGTCTGCTCGATCTCGACGCTGTCTGCGAAGGCTTTTTTAATGCCCGTAAAAAGATCCTCTATTTCCGCCATTGTAGCGACATACTCAGGTGTTTTAACAAATATATTGAAGCTATTCTTTACAACTTCGTCTTGCTGGAACGCGAACTGGTTCACATACTCTTCATCAAACACGAGCGCTGATTTTACTTCGTCGATGCCATCAACTTGCGGGCTTTTCGCACCAGCCTTGCCTCGATTCTTGAACGGAATAAGGGCATCAAGCGTGCCATCGCCGCGAGCCTGACTTACGATCGCTCTGGCTACTGTGCTCTTGCCTATGCCGTTCGGTCCATACTTGATGTTGAGGCTGCCTTTTTCGATACGGATCTCCGCGAGGTCGATGCTGTTGCAGTTTTGGATAGATATTTCGTATGCAGCCATGGTGCCCCCCCAAAGTTTCGGGACCAGTCATAGGCGAGGTGTTCTGATGCTGTAAAGGCGAAATACTTTTGCAACATTGCACGAGGAAAGTTCTGCAACACTCCGAGCTCCGCTTCTCGCTATGGACATGAATTCGGCCGGGTGCGAATGAGCTTCCGATTGGGGTCGAAAGCGTAGCGGGTATTCCCAGTATAAGGAGCTATGACTTCGAGGCCGTCATTCGTCGCTCGATTTCCGGAGTTCGGACAGCCGGGGACGCGGTTCCGATTTTTTCATTGCTTCTTTCGATTCCATCTTTTGATACCACAGCGGCGTTTGGCTGCTGGCCTTTTGGGGAATGCCATCGCCATGACCGACATCCAAAACACGGCCAAGCGGCAGCACCTGCCGGAGGGCCTTGAAGGGAAAGGGCCTATGCTTTGCCCATTCCTTTTCCACCGCATCGAACACCGCCGTAGTCCACGCTTCCATCGCCTCCCGCTTTAGCTCGATCCGTTGGCTGCGGTTGTAGGCCAGCCGTGTGATGTCCGCCTCCTGAAATTCGACCTCCCCCGGCGTTCCGGATGAGTGGTCCAGCACGGCGGAAGCCGCGTCTCCGCGCACTTTCAGGTCCGTCAGGATCGTCGTGAGGCTGCGCCGGAGGTCATGCGGGGAGAAATGCGGGATGCCTTCCAGCAGATCGACGGACTCCCGTTTCTTCCCGACCGTATCCTTTCCCCGAAGCCTCCGGATCATCAGATTCACGGTCGTATCATGGATGTGCAGATCTTCGATCTCATCGCTGCCCGGTCGGCGGACCTTCTTCGACGGGAAGGCCCATTTCGAATTCCGATCGACGCCGATCCGCGCCCGCTCCAGCAGGAGCACAACGCGCGGCGGCAGCGGCAGCGCATGATAGCGCTTTGACTTCATGTCCTCGGCCGGAAATGCCGCGATCTTCCAGCCCCGCGCGTCCTTGTCGTCAACGACACGGGAGGCCAGCAGGGACATGCTGGCCGTGGTCCGCTGGGCCGTCAGGACGATCCACCACAGGGCGGCTAGCGCCGCCTCCGTTGTCGGCTTTGCTTGCAGCCGGTCCGGTCGGTCTCGATGCTTCTCCGCGATGTAGAGGACGCTGGCAATCTGTTCGAGATCGAGATACCTCCCGCGCGTCGGCGGGGTGTATCCCGGAGACACGCCTTTCCACCACGCGAACCCTGTCCCGAGGCCAGTGTGCAGCTTGTGCTCCTCTTGCCCCCACGACAGCGCGGCGCTGATCCACTGGACGACCTTCCGCCCGGCGTTCGGGCCGTTCGTCCCCCGCGTCAGGTTCCGGATTTTCTCGACAAGTTCCGGGGTCATGTCGCGCACCAGGAGATCATCCAGGTGCTTCGCATGGTGCGGCGTCGACGTATAACGGATGAAATCCTGCACTGACTTCGCCGAGGGCGGCTTGATTCCCTGTTTCGTCGTCCTCGGCTGGGACAGATAGTTCTCCCGATATGCCTCCGCCAGCTGCTTCCAGGTCCATGCCCCGTCTGCCCGCGCCTTCCGGCTTTCCGCGTCGGCGGTCGCCTTATCGTGGTCCTTCGAGACGTTCAGGCTTTTCAGGTACTCGTCGGGCTTCTCGCCTCGCTTCATGATCGCCCGCACATGCTGGGCGCGCTCCACCGCCGCCTTGATCGTCGTAACCTGGGACAGTTTCCCGAGGCTCTTGGACGAGCCGTTGAACTTGAGCACCCACGAGGCAGTTGAATCCTGCACCCGGAGCTGTAGGCCCTTCTCTCCGACATGCGCGAAGATCAGCGGATCGCGCGAAGTGTATGTCCTCGCTTCCGCCGCCTCTTTCGCTTCCGCCAGGTGGTCCTTGATCAGTTCGACGCGCCTTGTCGGCATAGACAGAATCCTCTCCGCACCGTGGTTGGTATGGGCGCGGATAGCACACTGTGGCCGGATTTCATACCAAGTTTATACCAATCTATTTCGGGAAATTTGCCGCGGTCGTCAAGAATTTATCTCTTGCGCTGAGTCCAGAATCCGCACTAACATATTGAAATATCGTAATTCTGCGATTAATGTCGAATCCGGCAAAAGTGGGCTCAAAAAGCTCTGACTCCGTTAGTCCTGGTTCGAATCCAGGTTCCCCAGCCAACATCCTTCCAAAGCTTTTGCTGCCTTCGGGGTTTCCAGCCTCTGGAGATCTTCCCGTTCGCGCACCCATCCCGACCGGGGTCCAAAATTAGACGCAGAGGTGGTGTCCGAACGCCGCTTCGCCCCAACGGCAGGCTCGGCGGTGGCGCGACGATTGTGAAGTTCTACTTCACAGCGCATTGACGTTATCGCCAATAGTCGTTCGCTGCGAGCGGGAGTACTTCTAGCGTGCAAATCTGGACTCGTACCGCAATTCGGGAGCCTGTGGCACCGTCGAGACTCCATCTGCGGACGCTCAGGAGACATACAATGCCGGACGCAACATTTTCCCGACGCGATATCCTCTGGGCGGCAGGCGCCCTTACTGTCAGTGCTGCTTTCGCCGAACCACTCGCCGCCGCTCAACTCGCCGTAGCCGGCCCAGAGCCGACGTCGTGGGTGGACCCGACGAAGCCCGAGATTACCCATCGCATGATCGAGACGAACGGCATCCGCTTGCACGTGGCCGAGCAGGGTGAAGGTCCCCTCATCATACTTTGTCACGGCTTTCCCGAATGCTGGTATTCCTGGCGGCACCAGCTTGGCGCGCTGGCGAAGGCAGGCTTCCGTGCGGTAGCACCCGACTTGCGCGGCTATGGGCGGAGCGACCGCCCGGAGGACGTGGAGAAATATACGATTCTCCATAACATCGGCGACCTGGTGGGCCTCGTCGACGCTCTGGACGCCAGACAAGCCGTGATCGCCGGCCACGACATCGGTGCTGCGATAGCATGGCAAACAGCGCTTCTGCGTCCCGATCGCTTCCGGGCTGTTGTCGCGCTCAGCCCGCCGTTCCGCTCGCGAGGGTTCGGCGACTCAGGGCCGCCGACGACGCTGATGCCGCGCACCAAGGACGCCGTGTTCTATCAACTCTATTTCCAGACCCCGGAGGCTGAGGCGGCGCTCGGAGGCGACCTGCGTCGCACGTTCCGATCCATGTTCTACTCCCTCTCGGGCGACAGCCCGCCGCCGGCAGGCGCCGGAGGATTTGCCGCAGGAATGGTGCCCCGGAACGGAGATTTCCTGACCAATCCGGTGTCGTTGCCTTCCTGGGTCAGTGAGGCCGACATCGATATCTATGTCGAGGAATTCACGCGCAGCGGATTTCGCGGCCCTCTGAACTGGTGGCGCAACATCGATCACAGTTGGGAACTCATGGCCGCGTTCAGCCAGGCGGTGGTGACTGTCCCGGCGCTCTACATTGCGGGCGAACACGACATGATCGTGGAGCTATTTCAACCGATTATCGCCAAACAGTCGGCAATGGTTCCCAAGCTCCGGCCGGCAGTCATGCTGCCGGGCTGCGGTCATTGGACCCAGCAAGAACGTGCGCCGCAGGTGAGCACCGCAATGATCGACTTCCTTCGGACCCTTTAGCCCGAGCAAGGCGGCTCGGCCACCGAACGCGACGTTCGAGGCGCGGCGGATTGACGAACGAAACTAGTTTGTAGGAGCTCACATGTCGTCGCAAACCGTGTTCCTAACCCATCTCGTCCTAGGGTATGTCCCGTGGCTGCTTTTCTTTGGCGCGTACATCTGGCCAAGGCTCAACGCGATGGATCACTTCGATGTTCAACGAGCTATTGCGGTCGTGCACAGTTTCCGCGTCATCGGGCTTGCCTTTCTCCTTCCCGGCGTCGTCGGCTCCAGTCTGCCTGCAGGCTTCGCCACGTTCGCCGCCTATGGCAACTTGGCGACCGGAGTGCTGGCCATGCTGGCGCTGCTCGCGATCAGGATACGTCCGCTGTTCTGGCTGCTCGTGCTCGCCTTCAACCTTGTAGGGGTGGCGGACATTGCCCTCGATTCCTACCACGCGGTCCAAGTCAATCTTCCTGCAGTTGCAGGCGAACTCGGCGGCATGTACGCGTTCCTGATTATCTACATGCCGTTGCAGATGATCTCACATCTCACCGCATTCTATCTGCTCGCGCGTTCTCAGTTGGACGCAGTTTCGTCCGACGTCGGCGATGCGGCCGGATCCTAGCGCTCTCCGCTTTCACATGCGGTCTCAACTTCATTGCAAGTCAAAGGCCTCGAAACGTGTTCGCCGGCGTTTCATCGACATGTCGCTCAATAATTTGTCACGTCCCACGGCGGACTGCGGCTTGCTCAGCTGAAAACGGTCCTTCAACAACCGAACGATGCTCCTCGTGATCGCTCGCCAACCGAAAGCCAGTGAAGAAGCTCATACCCGCGCGGGACTGGAAGGAGCATGGTGTCGAGACTGATGAAAGCAATCGTACTCGCAATCCTTCTGATTGCGACGACAGCCGCTGGCCTCGCGGCCGCATATCCGATGGCAGCCGCCATGGCGTGCCCGAGCTGCCTGGGGTTCAAAAAAGACTCGGGTCAGGTCTATGTCGAGGATAGTATGACTCCCCAGCAACAGACAGCAGCGCTTAAGACAATCGCCATGGCGCGCGAACGGCTTCGCCGGTTCTACGGGGCGATAGAAAGTAATCCCGAGATCTTCATCTGCGGGGAGGACCATTGTTACCGCAAGATCGGCGGAGGCAAATCGCGCGGCATGGCCATCCTCAATCTCGCGCTATTTCTCTCGCCCAAAGGCGTAACCGTCACCATTGCATCACACGAGATGTCGCACATCGAACTTCATACCCGGATCGGGCTGATCAAGACTTTCCGTCGTGATGTGCCGCAATGGTTTGATGAGGGCGTTGCGGTCGTCGTTTCGGATGACGACCGCTACCTGAAGCCAATATCATCGCCCGATCGTTGCCTGGTTGAACCGGATGGCGCGCTGCCGACGACGAGGAGCGCCTGGATTGAAAGCGCCGCATCGGCCGGCCTGTACGCGAAAGCTGCCTGCCGGGCGAGCCGGTGGATTGCAGATCACGACGGTCCCCGCGCCCTAACCCGGCTGTTAGAGAAAATCGCCGCGGGCGAATCCTTTGAGATGGCGTATTGAGAGCAAGAAAGTGCGCACCGGCCTGTATGAACGCTGCCGGGCATGAATGCGAATGCTCATGTGACAGACGGTGCCATAGAAAAAATCTTGAAGTGGTTGCCTGACTATTGCGGAGTTCGTTTCGACCGGGCTCAATTCGAGGCCCTGCCTGCCTCGAACAGGCTCGTCAATTCGTTAAGTTCCGGGGCGTTTAAGGTCCCTTGTCGGTGAAGTGATCCCATCGTGAACTCTGATTCGGCTGAATTAGTCTTGATTCGAATCCAGGTTCCCCAGCCAGATTCCATAGCACCAGTCACTCCGACCCTCGGTATTATTTGATGGCCGCGGGCGCGTTCCACTGGCTAAGCTCTGTGAGAATTTCCTGCACAAGGTCGCCTGATGGTCACTGACACCGAGTTCATCCGCGAAAGCATCAGCCAAGGCTGCGTGATTCTTGCCGATGGCGAGTTCTTCATCGACAGGTTGGTGAAGTATGTCGGCAACGGGAGGGTTCGATGGCACGTCGAATTTCGTGGACATCGAATCGAGCTGACGACCGGCCAGCTCAAGAAGCAGCCTACGTTCCGAAGGAAGATGCTCGAACAGGCCGGCGTGCTGCCGCCTCAGCGTACCGGGGCCAATTACAGGCGATGGGCCATCGATCTGAGAAAGAACGCCGTCAAGCTCCCTTGGCGGGATAGGCCGGTCGATGCCGGTTTCGCCGTCGACAGGCTTGTCAGCCATGGGGGCGACCGGTGGATGATTGAGTACCAAGGCAAGCCAATCAAATTCACGACGACCAAACTGCGCAGGCAAACCAGTTTCCGCAAGAGGATGCTGTTCAAGGCCAAGGTGCTGCCGCCCCAACTGGACCCGGTTGCCTATCGGAAGTGGGTGGACTGGCTGATCCAAAACGCCACGGAGGCCGCACCGCAGGCCAGCGATACCTTGATGACCGAGAAAAGTTGGCTTGACGACCTGCCGGAGCTAGCCGGCTGGCAAAAAGAAGCGCCGTCCGAAAGCGGCTAACAGGGCGTCGGCCGCCCTCCCCGGGCAGCCAATTACCATTCATGGAATGCTGAAGGGCACCGAGTCCGCAACCGTTCCGTCGATGGCCAACTCAACACGATAGGTGCCCGTCGGCCATCCCGCCGTGGGTTTGGTGAGTTGTGAATCAGCCTCGTTGTTCGCTCCGACGTCGAGGTCGACCTTGTCGATAGTATAGTTATCCGGTGCCGCACCGTGGGAATCGACCGAAACCCAGGAGAATGTGATTTTCGATGTGGGCGCGATATCCACCAAATCGGCCGACACATAAATCACCGGTGTGTCGACAGGGAAATTGCTCTGAGACGTTTCCCCGTCCTTCGTCGCGGAAAGGACAATGTTATCGAAGCCGGCCGCCTGGGCGGGCAAGCTGAGGGTCGCCAAGGCGGCAATGGCAACTAGAACTGATTTCAAGGCTTACTCCTCGGACTGGTTAGTGGCCCCACAAATCAGGGGCGAAGCGGCGCTATGGGGCGAATGTCCTCAGCCCAGCCATTTGTCGTAGTCGGCCACGAGCAGGTGCAATGGCGGCGTATCTTCCTCGATATCCGCGAAACGGCCGATCGGCTCGCGGAAGACATTGTCGGTGCGATCGTCATTGACGGTCGACACCTCGCCGATCAGGACATCCTTGCCCTCGGCCCAGAAGGCGTGCCAGACGCCGGGCAAAAGCGTGACGCTCTGGCCGGGATCTAGCTTCAGCAGCCCGCCAGCCGGCAGCCGATGGATGGTTCCGTCGACGGGCACCGACACCTCGGCCTTGGGGTCGATACCGCCGTCGCGATCATGCATGAACAGTTCAAGCACCAGCTTGCCGCCACCGCGATTGATGATGTCCTCGGCCTTGATGTTGTGACGGTGCATCGGCGACATCTGGTCCTTGCGCGAGATCATGATCTTTTCGGCATAGAGCATGCCCATGCCCTTCTTCATGTCCTCGTAGCGGCCGTTGCGAACGGTGAACAGGAACAGGCCGAGATCGTCGAACTTGCCCTGGCCGTAGTCGGTGATGTCCCAGCCGAGCCGCGAGGTGAAGATGGCCGAGGAATCGACCTGGCGCGCCTTCATCTCTTCCGGCGACCAGTAGGCGAAGGGTGGCATGATGTAGCCGAACGAGCGGATGAAAGCGTCGGCTTCGCGGATGATGTCGTTGATGGCGGAGCGTTTCATGATGATGACCCTTCGTGTCGACTTTTCCGACAAATCGCATAGCCGAACGCCGGAGCGGTGTCGATCCATTCTGCCTGTTCGAGCCTTGCGCGTTCCCGCCCATGGCCCAGCGATCCGGCCCTGTGGCCGCGTGACATCACGCGCTTTCGGGCTCATAACCCGCGCGAATTGCACAGGATATAGCCAATGCCGACCATCCATGATCTCGATACGCCGTCGATCCTCATCGATGCCGCACGCGCCGAGGCCAACATCGCCCGCGCGCAGGCCCATGCCGACAAGAACGGGCTGAAGCTCAGGCCGCACATCAAGACGCACAAGCTGCCTTACTGGGCGAAGAAGCAGATGGCGGCGGGGGCGGTGGGCATCACTTGTCAGAAGATCGGCGAGGCCGAGGTGATGGCCGACGCCGGGCTGACGGATATCTTTCTCCCCTACAACATCCTTGGCCGCGCCAAGCTCGAACGGCTGAAGACGCTGCATGGTCGCGTGACGCTGTCGGTGACGGCCGACAGCGCGCAGACGCTGGAAGGGCTCGCCGCCACCTTCACCGATGCCGGGCGCCCGCTATCGGTATTGGTCGAATGCGACACCGGCATGGGGCGCTGCGGCGTGCAGACGGCCGATGAAGCGGTTGCGCTGGCGAGAGTGATCGACAAGGCAGGCGGGCTTACGTTTGGCGGGCTGATGACCTATCCGGCCGCCGGCCGGGCAGTGGAGGCCGAGGCCTGGCTTGCCGACGCCAAACAGGCGCTGGCCGCTTCAGGGCTCGCCTGCGAGCGCATCTCCAGCGGCGGCACGCCTGACATGTGGCGTTCCACCGATGCCTCCGTCGTCACCGAATACCGGCCTGGCACCTATATCTATCTCGACCGCTACCAGGTCGCCAAAGGCGTCGGCGGTCTCGACGATTGCGCGCTTACGGTTCTGGCAACGGTGGTCAGCCATCCGACAGCGACGCGCGCCATTCTCGATGCCGGCAGCAAGGCGCTGTCCAGCGATACGCTGGGGCTAAAGGATTTTGGCGAGCTGATGGGCGTGCCGGGAGCGCTGGTGACGGGCCTGAGCGAGGAGCACGGCACGGTCACGCTTTCCGGCGATGGCAAGGTAAGCATCGGCGAGCGCGTGCGTGTCGTGCCTGACCATTGCTGCGTCGTTACCAACCTGTTCAACGAGGTCAATCTGATCGATGGTGAGACGGTGCTGGAAACGCTGCCGGTGGCAGCGCGCGGACTGATGGGGTGAATTTTTAGACCGGCCTCTCGGCCTGCCGTGCCGCCACCCTGCGCATGGCAATAACTCGCCGGCGCCGGATTTCGGTGCGCATCGCCATCAGATGCAGCGTAAAGAACAGCACGGTAAAGCCGACGGCCATAACCAGCAGCGGCCAGAGCAGGCTGGGATCGATGGTCGGGCCGCCGAGCCTGAACACGGAAGCCGGTTGGTGCAGTGTGTTCCACCAGTCGACCGAGAATTTGATGATCGGAATGTTGATGAAGCCGACCAGCGTGATGATGGCGGCGGCCCAGGCGGCGCGGCTGGCATCGTCCAGCGCACGGGTCAGCGCGATGATGCCGAGATACATCAGGAACAGCACGAAGACCGAGGTCAGCCTTGCATCCCAGACCCACCAGGTGCCCCACATCGGCTTGCCCCAGATCGAACCGGTGATCAGCGCCAGAGCGGTGAAGACCGCACCGATGGGGGCGGCTGATTTGAGCGCGACATCGGCCAGCGGATGGCGCCAGACCAGCGTACCGAGGGCAGAGAGCGCCATCAGCGTGTAGCACATCATGGCGAGCCAGGCGAAAGGCACATGGATGTACATGATGCGCACCGTGATACCTTGCTGGAAATCCTCGGGCGCGGTGAAGCTCATATAGAGGCCGACCGCGAGGACGAGCGCGGCGAGCACCGCCAGCCACGGCACAAGCCTGTCGGCCAGCCCGACGAACCGCGTCGGATTGGCGAGATCGGTCCAGCCGCTCAGGCGTGAGGTGGTGTCACTCATGCGACTTTACATAGACCGCCGACGCGTTTGGGGCAATCGAGCGGCGGTGTCGCAGGCGTAGAGGCGTCTTCCTTCCCCCTGTGGGCCCCCTGTGGGAGAAGGAAAAAACTGCTCAGGCTGCCTCGCCCTGCACCGAGCGGCTGAGGCGGCGGACCTCCTCGTCGTTGAGCAGGCCGCCGGCGCGCAGCAGGCTGGCGAAACGGCCGTTGCGCAGCGACAGCTCGGCGAAGCCACCCATCTCGACCACCTTGCCCTTGTCCATGAACACGACCAGATCGGCGTCGCGGACGGTGGTCAGGCGATGGGCGATGATGAAGGTGGTGCGGTCGCGGCGCAATTCGTCGATCGCTTCCTTGACGCGATCCTCGGTCTCGACGTCGAGCGCGCTGGTCGCCTCGTCGAGCACCAGGATCGGAGCATCCTTCAGCACGGCACGGGCAATGGCGATGCGCTGGCGCTCGCCTCCCGACAACTGGCCGCCACGTTCGCCGACCACCGTGTCGTAGCCATTGCTCTTGGCCAGGATGAAATCCTGCGCCGCGGCCGCGGCGGCGGCGGCATGGATCTCGTCGTTGGTCGCGTCGGCACGGCCGACGCGGATGTTGTCCTCGATCGAGCGGTTGAGAAGCCCGGCATCCTGGAACACGGTGGCGATCGAATGGCGCAGCGACTTGCGGGTCACGGTGCGGGTGTCGATGCCGTCGATCAGGATACGGCCGCTGGACGGCGAAAAGACGCGCTGCAGCAAATTGATGAGCGTGGTCTTGCCCGCACCCGTCGGCCCGACGATGGCGACGGTCTGGCCAGCCTGGACCTCGAAGGATACATCGCTGACACCCTGCCCCGAATTGGGGAACTCGAAGCTGACATCCTCGAAACGGACATGACCGGTGACGTTGGCAAGGTCGCGCAGGCCGTCCGGCTCGGCGGTGTCGGCGGCCGAGTCCTCAAGGCGGTAGAAGTCCTCGAGCTTGGCGCGCGCCTCGGAAATCTGAGTGGTGAAGGCCGACATCTGGTCGAGACGGGCGATCAGCATTCCGGCAAAGCCGGTGAAGGCGACGACGTCGCCGACGCGGAGCTGGCCACGGGTGACGAGATAAGCGCCGATCGACAGCACGATCATCATCGAGATGGTCGACGACAGGCGGTTCAGCGCATTGGCGATCGCCCACCAGTCGAGCACAGGATTCTGCGCGTCGAGCAGGCCCTTGACGTAGCGCTTCAACGCCGCGGTTTCATGGCCGATGCGGTTGTAGCTCTGCAGCACGGCGACATTGCTGACGCTATCGGTCACATGGGCAAACACGGTATGGTAGTGACGCTCGACGGCGGTCTGCCCTGACTTGGTGCGGCGCATGACGATACGGCCGATGCCAACGTAAAGCACGCCGAGGCCAAGCAACACGACGGACATGCGAACGTCCATCGCAAGCGCGGTCGGCACCAGCAGCACCAGCGCAATGGCCGTCGAAAGATGCACGCGCATGAATTCGAGCCACAAGCTGAAAAGGGTTTCGACGGCGCGCAGCAGCGTGTGCAGCGAATTGGACGTGCCGCGCTGGTGATGCCAAGCGAGCGGCATGGTGATTACGCGCTCGAAGGACTGGCACAATACCTCCGAACGACGGGCATGGGCAAAGCGGTCGGCGCCACGCGCCACCAGCACGAAGGCTATGACATTGAAGAGACCGAGAGCTGCCCAGACCGCGAGCGTCGAAAACACCGGACCTTTTTCAGAAATAGCGCCGATCACCCGGCCTAAAAGGATCGGCTCGAGGATGGCTATGGCTGCAAGCGCGACGTTGGCCGCACAGATCAACGCGACGCGCTTCTTGTCGGCAGCCAGATACCCCAGCGCTCTCCAATAGATCTGCAGAAGTGACACTTCAGCTACTCCGCCAACTTTCTATTGTGCCCAATACCAATATTGTGCACTGCACCATTTCCTGACACGTAACGGTTAATGCGTCGCAAAACAATGCCCGTCTATCGCTTCCGTTCCCATTTAGCGAACAAAAGATAACGACGATGCGAAATCTGACGTGATCACCTAACGGTTTGAGATAAAAGGTGAAATGTCAGCCTTGCGGCAAAATCATGGCAGCGGTCGAGCAGTGCCACATTTTTAATCACCGCCAGCTTGCACAGTTGGTTTCGGGCATGTTTGGCGGGGGACCCACAGATCGCGCGCAAGTAAACAGGGCGCGGCGGCGCGCGTCCCGGGGGACGCGCGCGTTTCTGACCTAAACTGCTGATTTTACGCTGGTATCTTGACCACGACCTCGGTCTGGCCGCCGGATTTGGGTTCAAAGGACGCCGATTTTGTCTTCGAACCATCGACTTCGAGCGAGATCGTCTTGGTCTTTTTGTCGCGAACGACCTGGACCTTGATGTCGGCGCCCAGCATCTTGAGCGAAGCCTGATAGCCATCCCAGTGGCTGGGCAGCTTCGGCCGGAACGTGATCTGCTTGCCGCGCCGTTCGATGCCCAGGATGCCTTCGACCGCTGCCCGGTAAAGCCAGCCCGCCGAGCCGGTGTACCAGGTCCAACCGCCGCGCCCGGCCTTGTCGTCTCCGGCATAGATATCGGCGGCCACCACATAGGGTTCGACGCGGTAGTGCTCGGTCGAGGCCTCGTCGAACGCATGGTTGACCGGGTTCAGCATGGAGAAGCAGCGATAGGCTTCATCGGTCTGCCCCATCTCGGCGAGCGCAATGACAAACCAGGTGGCTGCGTGGGTGTACTGGCCGCCATTCTCGCGAACGCCAGGCGGATAGCTCTTGATGTAGCCGGGATCCTTCTGCGTCTTCGAGAAGGGTGGCGTGAACAGTTTGACGATCTTGAGATGATCGTCGACGAGCAGCTTCGTCGCCTGCTGCATCGCCGTAGTCGACCGCGCCGGGTCGCCCTCGCCAGAAAGCACGCTCCAGGACTGGGCGATGGAGTCGATCTTGCACTCTTGCGATGTACGCGACCCCAAAGGCGTGCCGTCATCGAAACTGCCGCGCCGGTACCATTCGCCGTCCCATGCCGTGCTTTCAAGCGCCCGCTTCAGCGCGTCGGCATGCTTTGCCCAGGCCTGGGCGCGCTTGGTGTCGCCCTCGGTCCTGGCGACCGCGGCGAAGTCGCCCAGCGTCTTCAGCAGGAACCAGCCCAGCCACACGCTCTCGCCCTTGCCGTGCTCGCCGACACGGTTCATGCCGTCGTTCCAGTCGCCGCCAAGGATCAACGGCAGGCCGGCCGGACTGCTGCGCTTGATGGCAAGGTCGAGCGCACGCGCGCAGTGGTCGTAGAGCGACACCGTCTTCTTCGAGATTTCCGGGGTGAAGAAAGCGTCGTGCTCGCCTTCGCCCAGCGCCTGTCCATCGAGGAAAGGCAGTTGCTCCTTCAGGATGGTGGCGTCGCCGGTCACCATGAGATAGCGGGCCGTAGCGTGAGCGAGCCATACCACGTCGTCGGAGATCAGGGTGCGCACGCCGGCGCCGGTGCGCGGCAACCACCAATGCTGCACGTCGCCTTCCGGGAACTGCCGCCGCGCGGCGTTGAGGATCTGGTCGCGCGCCAGCGACGGATCATGCGCCAGCAAGGCGAGCGTGTCCTGCAACTGGTCGCGGAAGCCGAAGGCGCCGCTTGCCTGATAGAAGGCCGAGCGGGCGCGGATGCGGCAGGCAAGGCTCTGATAGGGTAGCCAGTGATTGACCATGGCATCGAGCGCCTTGTCGGGCGTCTCGACCTGGATGGTGTCGAGGAAGGCGCGCCATTCGCGCTCATTGTCGGCCAGGCGCTGGTCGAAATCCTTGCCCCGGTGCTGCTGCACCAGCGCGCTCGCCTGCCCGGGGGACTCGGCATCGCCGAGCAGCCAGATGAGCGTGACGTCGCCGCCGGCCGGAATCTCGATGTCGCGGGCGATCGCCGCGCAAGGATCGTCTCCGGCCTCGACGCGGCCTGACAGAGCCGCGCCACTCAGCACCGCCTGCGGCAGTTCGCTGGACCCGTGTCGGCCGAGGAACTCGGCCCGGTCCGATGTCACCGAATGAACGCCGGTGTCGGCGGCGAGGAAGGCCACCCGCTCGCTGAAATCGAGCCCGTAGGGATTTTGCGCCAGCAGCGCGCCGGTGGCACCGTCGCGGGACGGCACTATGGTTGCCGCGGTGCGCGACCGATGTCCGCCAAGAACCCATTCGGCATAGGCATAGACGCGCAGCCGGGCCGGTACCGGGCCGGAGTTCTGGATGCGCAGCCGCGTGATCTTCACCGGATCGATGGGATCGACGACATGGGTCAGGTCCATCGACAACGGTCCGCGCTTCGAGCGGAAGGTCGAGAAGCCCTGGCCATGCCAGGCCTCGTAGGTCATCGAGGGATCGCGCACCACCGCGGCGATCGGCGAGAACGCCTTGCCGCTGGCCTGGTCGTAAATATAGACGCCCTCGCCCGGCCGATTGGACACCGGGTCGTTCGACCATGGCGTCAACTGGTAGTCGCGGCTGTTGCGGCTCCAGGTGAAGGCAGCACCCTCGGCCGAGGTGTGGAAGCCGAACGAGGCGTTGGAGACGACGTTGATCCAGGGTTGCGGCGTGGTGCGCCAGCCAGCCAGGCGCACCACATAGTGCCGCCCGTCGCCGTCGAAGCCGCCGAAACCGTTCCACTGGTTGAGGCCGGAGCCATCGGCGCTGACGTCGGCCTGCGAGGCAAATGCATGCATTTGCGGTGCGGGCGCCGGAATTTCGCGCGGGCCCGGAAATCCTGCCGGCTGCACGCCGTCGCGTGCCTGCAGTGCGGCCGCCTCGGCCCGTTCGATCTGATCGAAGATGGTGCCGTTGCGCGTATGCAGCACAACCCGCGCGACGGCGAGCAGCGTCTTGTAGGTGGTTTCCTCCATCAGGTCGCGGCGCACCGCGAAAATGTGCTGGCGGGGTCCGAGTTCCTTGCCGCGCAAGCGGCTGTTTTCGCACAGCGTCTCGACCGCGCGCTGCAGATCCTGGACATAGGAGGAAGCCTGCTCGTTGACGACGACGAAGTCGATCATCATGCCGCGGGTGCGCATATATTCCTGGAAGCGCAACGCCTGGGCAACGATCTCCAGATCGGCAACGTCGCCGATCCTGACCAGGAAGATCGGGTAATCGCCCGAAATGCTGGTCGGCCACAGGCTCGACTGCTTGCCCAGCCCGGAAGCGATGGACTCGGCCGGCAGCCGCAGGAACGGATCGGGATAGATCAGATAGCGCGCCAGCTTCTGCACATTGGCGGCATCGGTCAGGCTGAGGCCCATATGACGGGTCTGCACCTGGCTGCGCGTCCAGGCAAGCATGGCCTGGCGGGCAAAGCTCTCCTGATGGTCGAGCCGGTTTATCGCCTCCTCCAGCTCGGCACGGTCGGCCCCGACAACGGTCCAGAAGGTCAGTGATATCTTCTTGTTGGCCGGCACGCGCACCTGACGGCGCAGCGAGGCGATGGGATCGAGCGTGAAGCCGGAATGGCCGCCCAGCCGGGCGCCTGGATCGAAGGCGGCGGCATCGACGATGGTGCGGCCACGGCCGATGAAGGCGCGCCTGTCGGTCTCGGCCTCGGCATCACGCGCCGGTCCCGACGGATCGGTGACGAAATGCACCAGGGTGACATCGGGCTCGTTGGTTTCGCGCTTGCGGCGCGTGGCGAAGATCGCGCCATTGTTGGGAGCGATTTCCGTTTCCACGAACATCTTCGAGAAGGCCGGATGCGCATTGTCGGAAGCCTCCGAACCCAGCACCAGTTCGGCAAAGGACGTCACTTCGATGTGACGATCGGATGTGCTCTCATTGTAGAGCGTGATCCGGCGGCCCTCGCCATTGCCCTCGGAAATGACGATGCATTCCACCTCGGAGCGCAGCGTGCCGGCGGTTTTGACAAAGCTCGCCTTGTCATCGGAAAATAGGGTCTGCGCCGTTTCCTCGGCCGCGCGCCTGGGCTCCGATGTCGCCGACCACCAGTCGCCGGTGCTGACATCACGCAGGAAGATGTAGGAGCCAAGCCGATCCTCGACCGGATCGGGCTGCCAGCGGGTGACGGAAAGATCGCCCCAGCGGCTGTAGCCGGAGCCGGTCGCCGTCACCATCACCGAATAGCGGCCGTTCGACATCACATTGGTCGAACGCAGCGCCCGCACGGGATCGAGCACGATGCGGGTGTCGGGGCTCTCGGTTTCGGTCTCGTCCTTGGAGCGCTCGTCGGCCTCGGTGCGGACGGTCGCGGTCGGAATATCGCGCGGCGCCCTCTCCTGCAGCAGCAGTTCGGCCGATTCAATGACCGGATCGCTGTGGAAGC
This sequence comes from Mesorhizobium sp. ESP7-2, assembly GCF_020164715.1. Taxonomy (NCBI): domain Bacteria; kingdom Pseudomonadati; phylum Pseudomonadota; class Alphaproteobacteria; order Hyphomicrobiales; family Phyllobacteriaceae; genus Mesorhizobium; species Mesorhizobium sp. ESP7-2. The sequence goes on along the minus strand of NZ_JAIUGQ010000001.1, from coordinate 216,445 downwards.
GATCGCGCAGGCGACCTTCGAAGATGGCGTCGGCAACGGCGGCGATCGACATGCCCGAATGGTGGGCATAGTAGTTCAGCACGACCGCATGGTTGGTGCCTTCCGGCACCCGCTGCGGCGTGAAGTCGACCGCATCATAATAGCCATGACGGCCAAGCGCGCCGATCTCGCGCAGCCGGGCCAGATTGTGCACTGCTTCGCGCGGGTTGAACTGCGCCGCCATGATGGTCGCATAGGGCGCAATTACCGTGTTCTGGCCAAGGCCACGCTTGAGCCCCAGCCCCGGCACGCCGAAATTGGTGTACTGATAGGTCAGTTCCCGGTCGCGGGCATTGTAGGCGGCTTCCGAGATGCCCCACGGCACGTTCTTCTGGCGGCCGTACTGCATCTGGCGCTTGATGATCAGTTTGCTGGTCTGGTTGAGAATCGAGCCTTGCGGTTCCTTCATCACCAGTGGTGGCATCAGATACTCGAACATCGAGCCGGACCACGACATCAGCGCGCCCTGGAAGCCGATCTCGACGATCGGGCGGCCGAGCCTGAACCAGTGTTCGGTCGGCAGATCGCCCTTGGCGATGGCGAACAGGCTGGTCAGCCGCGCCTCGGAGGCCAGAAGGTCGTAGCAGCTTTCGTCGAGTTGATGTTCCTCGACCCGGTAGCCGATCGACAAAAGCTTGCGCTCCGGCCTCATCAGGAAGGCGAATTCCATCTCGAAGGCGAAACGACGGGTGCGCTCGCGCAAGGTGAGCAGCTTGGCACGCAGAGCCTCGACGGCGTTTTCGTCGCTGTGGGCGTCGTGGACGTGCGCCTCGCAGGTGGCTTCGAGCCTTGCCGCCCAGTCGACGATGACGTCACTCTGCGGCGACGCCGCCTCGGTGTGAATGGCTGTGGCGAGCTTGCGGATCTCGCCGGCCAGCACCGCCAGGTTGATGGTGCGGATCGAGGCCATTTCCGGCTGCGCCTTGATCGTGTCGACGGCACGCCGCATGCCGTCGAGGCGATCGACAAGGCGTTGGCGCAACGGGCGCAACTGACGGCGGTCGTCGGGCAATTCGTCGAGGCTTTCGCTCAGGATGGTCACGGTGTCGAGAATGCCCTCGAAATCGCCCTGGAGGTGAACGGAAGGCGCTTCCGCCCATTCGGCGCAGGCCGCCGCCACCGCCACAAGGTGACCGGCGAGATTGCCGCTGTCGACAGCCGAGATATAGAGTGGATAGAGCGGCTTGAGCGTCGTGGTGTCGTACCAGTTGAAGAGATGGCCGCGGCTGCGCGGCATGCTCTCGATGGTCGTCATGGTGGCATCGATGCGGGTGATGGCATCGGACAGGCTGATCCAGCCGAAATCGCGCGCCGAAACGACCGAGAGCAGGTAGACGCCGATATTGGTCGGCGAGGTGCGCGGCGCCACGACGGGCGCGGGGCTCTCCTGGAAATTGTCCGGCGGCAGATTGTGATGTTCTGCCGTCACGAAGGTTTCGAAATAATGCCAGGTGCGCCGCGCCACGGTGCGCAGCGTGTGGATATCGGCCGGCGATATGCGCAACCGGTCCTCGGTTTCGGCGGAACGGCTGATCCAGCTGGCGATCGCCGGCGAGCCGATCCAGAACAAGGCAAAGAAGAAGGCGACGAAGGCACCGGTGGAATCGGCCAGCACCGGAATGGCGAGGCCGACAAAGCCGATGATCACGGCGCCATACATCATGCCGTAATAGGAGCCGACATCGTTGTCGCCGGCCTTGTGCGCCTGCGAGGCGGTGCGCCATTCCAGGAGATTCTGCCGGCTGACGAACAGCCGGTACAGAGTGCGCACAATGGCATCGCCCATCATCCAGGCATTGTGCGCCATCAGCAGGATCTTCAGCGCCACCATGGCGGTGCCGAAGGCGACGTCGCGCGCCAGCGCCAAGAAATGGCCACGCGGCGTCTGGTCGCCGCTCTTGGGCAGGATGGCGTTGACCACGTCGAAGGTCGGCGCCATGAACAGGCTGAGGATCAGCAGTGCCTGCCACTGCGCGGCCTGCGTGAAGGGCAGCAAGGTCCAGCCGGCGATCGCCGCCATCACCCAGAAGATCGGCGTCAGCGAGCGGCGCAGATTGTCGACCATCTTCCAGCGCGACAAGGCCGGAACGCCTGAGCGGGGATTGAAGATGTAGCCCAAAAGCTGCCAGTCGCCGCGCGCCCAGCGATGGTGGCGCGAGGCGTCGACCGAGTAGCGGGTCGGGTAATCCTCGACCAACTCGACGTCGGTGACCAGTGCGGCGCGCGCCAGGGCGCCTTCGAGCAGATCGTGGCTGAGGATGGTGTTTTCCTCGATGCGGCCCTGCAAGGCGGCCTCGAAGGCATCGACATGATAGAGGCCCTTGCCGGTGAAGGACCCGTCGCTGAAGACGTCCTGATAGAGGTCCGAAACAGCGAAGACATAGGGATCAAGGCCGCGATTGGCCGAGAACACGCGCTGGAAGAACGAGGCTTCGTCGCCGCTGGTGAGCGAAGCTGTGATGCGCGGCTGCAGGATGGTGTAACCGGCGGTGACGACGCGCCTAGTGGCGTCGAAATGCGGACGGTTGAGCGGATGGCAAAGCTTGCCGACAAGGCTCGATACCGCATCGCGGGTGGTGCGGGTATCTGCGTCGAGCGTCATCACATGGACGACTTTTTCCGGCAGCGGGACGTCGAGGGGCAGGAAGGTGGTATCGCTGTCGCCGCGCAGCAACAGGTCGAGCTCGTGCAGCTTGCCGCGCTTGCGCTCCCAGCCCATCCAGGCGCCCTGCGCCGCATTGTAGAGCCGGCGGCGGTGCAGGATGTAGAAGCGCGGGGCGCCTTCGGAGGGATAGCGCGCGTTGAGGCGGGCGATTTCGGCGCGGGCGAAGTCGAGGATCTCGGTGTCCGCCGCATCGATCTCGATCTTGCTGTCGGGCCAATCCGACAACAGCGCGAAATGAATTTCGTCCGCCAGATTGGCAAGGTAATGCACTTCGATGTTGCGGATGTTCTCCTCGACATCGTCACGCGAGCCGATCAGCGACGGCACGACCACCAGGGTGCGAGCCTCGGGCGGCACGCCGTGCCTGTAGTCGTAACCGATCAGGCGTGTCGGCTTGAGGAACAGCGAGACCACGGTATTGAAGAAAGCGAGCGCGCCTTCGCTGGCCGGCACGGCAAACAGCGCCAGCATCAGCACGATCGACGGCACCGACAGGCCGAGATTGGAAAGGGCGTTGCCGGACAGGACGAGCAGCAGGACGGTCAGCGCGAAGACGGGCAGGACGATGCCCAGCCAGCCTGTCTTGGCGAAGGTCCGCTTGACCGTCTGGCTGATCGTGGGCCGGTAACCGATCGCCTTTTCCAGCTCCAGCCGACGCGGGCCAACGACATAGAAACCGACATCGGTATGAGCGGATGCAGCCTGGGCGTCCACGCCTTCACCGCTCTCCGGGATGGTTTCACCGACGGCATGGCCGGCCAGTTCAATGGCTTTTTCGGCAACACGGTACTCCGACAGGTTCGAGCGGCGCGCCAGTTCCTCGATCGCGGTGCGGTATTGATCGCGCGAGAAGAAGTCGAGCGCGGCGAAATCGGTACGATCGCGCAGCACGGTATCGATGCGGCTGACGCCTTCGAACCAGACTGTCCAGTCGACATCGTTGATGAGGCGCAGGCCGCGGACGATGTTTCCGGTGGTCACATTGCCGCTGGACAGCGTCTGGTGCTCGGAAATGATGATTTCCTCGGCATCCGAGCCGGTCTTCTCGAGTTCGCCTTCCAGCCATTCCAGCGCCCTGCCGGCGTTCTGCGATCCGTCACGCAGGCGATAGAGAAGCTGAGTGGCGAAGGTGGTGTCGTGCGCATGGACGCTGAACTTGGCGAGGATTGCCTGCCGGTCCGGATTGTCGTCGGTCGCCAGCACCTTGTCGGCCACGTCGTTGGCGATCTGGCGCATCTGGCGGGTGCGGTTGACCCTGACGGCCAGGCGGCGGAGGTTCTCGATCAGCACGAAGCGCAGAAGGGACGGCAGTGCCCAGAGTTCGCCGATCTTCAACGGTTCGACCGACTGAAAACCCTGGACGATGGACTTGAACATGGTCGCCGAGACGGAACTGTCGGAATGCGCGACATAGGTCCAAGCCAGCGCCAATGCGCGCGGCACGGTGCCGCCATCGGGCAGTTTCAACGTCGGCAATTGCCGATAGAAGCGGCGCGGCAGGTCGCGTTTGACCTGGAAAATCGTTTCCTCGATCAGATAGTTATTGTCGAGCAGCCATTGCGCGGCCGGCGTGATGGTTTCGCCCCTCGCCTGCGCGGCATTGGTTGACCGGTAGACTTCGAGGATCTTCTTGGCGCTGTCACGGATACGGGCCTGGAAGTCGAACGGGATCAGACCGAACAGATCCGTCAGATCGCCCTTGGCCAGGCTTTCGCCGAGCAGCCGGAGCCGTTCCTCCGGCAGGTATGTCGATCTTATCGGCTCTTCCGTAATGGCTGGGAAGCTCGCGCTTGTCTTCTCGATCTGGGCTGGATTCGTCTGAATATTCATTGAAAATTCCGTAAGCGGGCACTCAGCGGCGTCACCGCCACGGCAATGGCCCTAAAACCGGTTCAAATGCAATTGGTTGCATCAACCCCTATGCCGAAAGTTTGTTTCCGCACCACGACAGGGCGCCATCTTTCGAGCAAACTCAAAGACGAGCGCCCCTCGCTCCCGTCAGGACCGATCGACGGGGAGGATTCGGGCTTTTTCGTGATGCCGGTGCCAGCTTACGCTATATTTCGCCGGCGTCGCGATCATGTTTGGAAACAGGCGGTAACCGTTGGCCCGAAACGCGTCAGGCCGCCCCGACTATCCGGATTACGAAAAGGGTCGCATCCGGGGCGGGCTGAACCCACAAGACAGAGGCATCCGGCCCGAGCAGCAGGGTGTCGAGCGGCCCGAGACGAATGGGCGCGGCGCCGGGGAATATGGCATGGCCTCTGTGGCAAAGGATGACGGTGAAACCGGCCTCGGTCGGGATTTCCACAGGCGTCGAAATCGCCAAACGCTCGACCGAATGCAGCATCCGGCCGCGCCGGGTCATGACGTTGAGATCGGTGATCGGGCCGGCGATCAGCGCGGCGCTGGTCGGCTGGTCGGCTGGAAAGGAAAATGGCTGGGAAGCCACTGTAATCCGCTCCGGCGGACGGCCCGCGACATCAAGCACGATCCCCTCGCCTTCCAGCACCGACAGGGTGCGGTCGATGCCGTCGAAGCCGGAGAACGGTCCGCTGCTTTCGACCCGGGCCATCGAGATGCGCCAGTCGAAATCGTCGAGCCCGGCACCATCGGGCGAGACGGCGATCTCGGTCGTCGTGCCGCCGCCGTTCTTCCATGGCATGACGCGGTAATCGGTGACACGAAGGGTGCGCATGACGTCAGCCGCTACCCGAGAATACCGGGCAGGTTGAGCTGGTGCTCCTTGGCGCATTCGATGGCGATGTCATAGCCGGCGTCGGCATGGCGCATGACGCCGGTCGCCGGGTCGTTCCACAGAACGCGCTCCAGCCGCCTTGCAGCATCCGCCGTGCCGTCGGCAACGATGACCATGCCGGCATGCTGGGAGAAGCCCATGCCGACGCCGCCGCCATGGTGCAGCGACACCCAAGTGGCGCCCGACGCAGTGTTGAGCAGCGCGTTGAGCAGCGGCCAGTCGGAGACCGCATCCGAGCCGTCTTTCATCGCTTCCGTCTCGCGGTTCGGCGAAGCGACCGAGCCCGAATCGAGGTGATCGCGGCCGATGACGACAGGCGCCTTCAACTCGCCCTTGGCCACCATTTCGTTAAAAGCGAGGCCCAGCCGGTGGCGATCGCCAAGACCGACCCAGCAGATGCGCGCCGGCAACCCTTGGAAGGAAATCCGCTCGCGCGCCATGTCCAGCCAATTGTGCAGATGTGTGTTGCCGGGGGTGAGTTCGCGTACCTTGGCGTCGGTTTTGTAGATATCCTCCGGATCACCGGAGAGTGCTGCCCAACGGAACGGGCCGATGCCGCGGCAAAATAGCGGACGGATGTAGGCCGGCACGAAGCCGGGGAACGCAAAGGCATTTTCAAAGCCTTCGTCCTTGGCGACCTGACGGATGTTGTTGCCATAGTCGAGTGTCGGCACCCCGGCGTTCCAGAACGCCACCATCGCCTCGACATGCTCGCGCATCGAAGCGCGGGCCGCCTTCTCGACCGCCTTCGGGTCGCTGACACGCTTTTCGCGCCACTCGGCCATCGTCCAGCCCTTCGGCAGATAGCCATTGATGGGGTCGTGCGCCGAGGTCTGGTCGGTGACCATATCGGGGCGGATGCCGCGCCGAAACATCTCGGGCACGATCTCGGCCGTATTGCCGAGCAGGCCGACGGACTTCGCTTCGCCGGCCTTGGTCCAGCGCTCGATCATTTCCATGGCCTCGTCCAGCGTCTCGGCCTTCTCGTCGACATAGCGGGTGCGCAGGCGGAAATCGATCGAATCCGGATTGCATTCGATCGCGAGGCAGCAGGCGCCCGCCATGACGGCGGCCAATGGCTGGGCGCCGCCCATGCCGCCGAGGCCGCCGGTCAGGATCCACTTACCCTTGAGATTACCGCCATAGTGCTGGCGACCGGCCTCGACAAAGGTCTCGTAGGTTCCCTGCACGATGCCTTGCGTTCCGATGTAGATCCAGGAGCCGGCCGTCATCTGGCCGTACATCATCAGGCCCTTCTTATCGAGCTCGTTGAATTTCTCCCAGGTCGCCCAGTGCGGCACCAGGTTGGAGTTGGCGATCAGCACGCGCGGTGCATCCGGGTGGGTGCGGAACACGCCGACCGGCTTGCCGGACTGCACCAGCAGCGTCTCGTCCTCGCCAAGCGTCTTCAGCGAAGCAACGATCTGGTCGAAATCGTTCCAGGTGCGCGCCGCCCGGCCGATGCCGCCATAGACGACCAGCTCGTTGGGGTTCTCGGCGACATCAGGGTCGAGGTTGTTCATCAGCATGCGCAGCGGCGCTTCCGTCGTCCAATACCGGGCGTTGAGCTTGTCGCCGCGGGGGCTGCGCACTTCGCGCATGTTGTGGCGAGGGTCGGTCATCATTGTCCCTTTCGGATGAGGCGGCGCATCAGCGCCCGGCCCAGTCAATGGCGGTTTGGAGAATCCGTGTCAGCGTGGTGCGGATTGGCGCGGCGAACGCGGCGTCGTAGGGCACGGGCCAATTGTCTGGCGTACCCTTCCCGTCTGGCTCGCGCATGTAGCCGCGGTTAGAGAGTTCCATCTGCAGCGCATGCACGCCCTGATGCGGCTGGCCGAAATGGCGCGTGATCCAGCCGCCCTTGAAGCGTCCGTTGACGACAAAGGTCTCACCGGTTTCGGCCATGATCCGGTTGACCATCGCCTGCAACGCCGGATCGGCGCTCTTGCCGTCGTTCGTGCCGAGGTTGAACACCGGCAGCGTGCCCTCGAACAGACGCGGCAGCACCGAGCGGATCGAATGGCAGTCATAGAGGACGATCTGGCCATGCAAGCTGCGCAACCTGTCGATCTCGGCCTGCAAGGCGGTGTGATAGGGTGCAAAGAACTTCTGGCGGCGCTCGTCGATTTCCGACGGCCCCGGCTCTTCGCCCTCGCGATAGAGCGGATCGCCGTCGAAGGTTTCGGTCGGGCATAGGCCGGTGGTTGCCTGGCCGGGATAGAGCGACGCGCCGGATGGATCGCGGTTGACATCGATGACGGTGCGCGAGATCGCGGTGTGCACGATGGTCGCGCCAAGGTCGGTCGCGAAATCATAGAGCTTGTCGATCCACCAGTCGCAATCGCGGCGGCCGAGCCATGGCGAGATAAGCCGGTTTTCGAGGCCAGCGAGGTCGATGCCGGTGTGCGGGATGGAGACCAGGAGAGGCGCGGTGCCTTGGGTGATGGTGAGCCAGGAAGGCGAGGTCATGAGAGACCTCCGTAAGTTGGAGCTCTACGGCGCCCCCCTCTGCCCTGCCGGGCATCTCCCCCTCTTGGGGGGAGATTGGCTGTCACGCGGGCTTTCGCCAATCGCCGGCGTTGGAGGAAGAGCGGCGCCAAAGAATCTGCTAATCTCCCCCCTTGAGGGGGAGATGTCCGGCAGGACAGAGGGGGGCGCGACAGAACGCGACCTGTGGCGATTGGCGTTCTCACGATGCAATCCCCGGCAGCGCCACCGTGCTCGCTGCCTTCACCGCCGCACCGCTGCGCACCATGGCAATCGCCTTTTCCATGTCGGGATGAAAATGCCGGTCATTGTCGAGATGCGGCACCTCGGCGCGAACCAGCTTGCGCACGGCTTCCAGCGCTGCGCTCGAGGCCAGCGGCTGATGGAAATCGCAGCCTTGCGCGGCCGCCAGCAATTCGATGCCGATCACTGCCGTCGCATTCTCGACCATGCCGATCAACCGCCGCGCACCATGCGCGGCCATCGAGACATGGTCTTCCTGGTTGGCCGACGTCGGGATGGAATCGACGCTGGCCGGATAGGCTTTCTGCTTGTTTTCCGAAACGAGTGCCGCCGCCGTTACCTGTGGGATCATGAAGCCGGAGTTCAGACCGGGCTTGGGCGTCAGGAAGGCGGGCATGCCCGACAGCGCGGGGTCGACCAGCATGGCGATGCGGCGTTCCGACAGCGAGCCGATCTCACAGACAGCAAGCGCGATCATGTCGGCGGCGAAGGCCACCGGCTCGGCGTGGAAATTGCCGCCCGAAAGTGCCGTATCGTCCTCGGCGAAGATCAGCGGATTGTCGGTGACGCCATTGGCTTCGGTTTCGAGCGTATCGGCGGCCTTGCGCAGGACATCGAGCGCGGCGCCCATGACTTGCGGCTGGCAACGCAGGCAATAGGGATCCTGCACCCGCTCGTCGCCGACCCGGTGCGACTCGCGGATGGCGCTGCCGGCCATCAGATTGCGCAACGCGTCGGCGGTCTCGATCTGGCCACGGTGCTTTCTCAAAAGATGAATGCGCGGATCGAATGGAGCGTCGGAACCCTTTGCCGCATCGGTCGACAGCGCGCCGGCGACAAGCGCCGACTGGTAGAGCACCTCGGCATCGAACAGTGCGGCCAGCGCATAGGCGGTGGAAAACTGCGTGCCATTGAGCAGTGCCAGGCCTTCCTTGGCGCCCAATGTCACGGGCTCCAGCCCATGCGAGACGAACGCGACCTTGGCCGGGAAGCGGCCATGCGGGGTAAAGCATTCGCCGACGCCGATCATCACCGCCGTCATGTGCGACAGCGGGGCAAGGTCGCCGGAGGCGCCGACGGAGCCTTGCGCCGGCACCACAGGGATGACGTCATTGGCCAGCATCGCTTCGAGCAACTCGATGGTTTGCGGGCGCACGCCGGAGGCGCCCTGCGCAAGGCTCGCAAGTTTCAGCGCCATCATCAGCCGGGCAATGGCGACAGGCATCGGCTCGCCGACGCCTGCGGCATGCGAAAGCACGATGTTGCGCTGCAGGGTCTCGAGATCCTCGGCGGGGATGCGCACGCTGGCCAGCTTGCCGAAACCGGTGTTGATGCCATAGACCGGCTCACCCTTGGCAACGATGCGCGCGACAGCTTCGGCGCTCGCCTCGATTTTTGGGCGGCAGGCATCGTCCAGTTTCGGCACGGCGCCACGATAGACGGCACGCCAGTCGGACAGCGTCGCATTGCCGGGCTTCAGGGTCAGTTCAGTCATTGTCCTCTCCAGATACGGGCATGCAGCGGGTTGAAGCCCATGCGGTAGACGAGTTCGGCCGGGCGCTCGATGTCCCAGATCGCCAGGTCGGCGGATTTGCCCGGCACCAGCGTGCCGGTCTCGTCGAGCAAGCCCAGCGCACGCGCAGCTTCGCGGGTAACGCCGGCAAGACATTCATCGACCGTCATGCCAAACAGGGTCGCCGCCATGTTCATGGTCAGAAGCAGCGAGGTCAGCGGCGAAGTGCCGGGATTGTTGTCGGTGGCCACAGCCATCCTGACTCCATGCTGGCGGAACAGGCCGATCGGTGGCTTCTTGGTCTCGCGGATGAAGTAATAGGCGCCGGGCAGGATCGTCGCCACGGTCCCCGCCTTGGCCATCGCCATGGCGCCCGCCTCGTCGGTGTATTCGAGATGATCGGCCGACAATGCGCCATAGTGGGCGGCAAGTTCAGCGCCGTGCAGGTTGGACAGCTGGTCGGCGTGGAGTTTTACGGGCAAGCCGAGCGCCCTGGCCTTGTCGAAGACGCGAGACATATGCTCGGGCGAAAAGGCGATGCCTTCACAGAACCCGTCGACGGCATCGGCCAAGCCTTCGGCGGCGACGCCGGGAAGGATCGTTTTGGCGACGAGATCGATGAAAGCATCCTTGTCGCCCTTGGCTTCGGGCGGCAGCGCGTGGGCTGCGAGGCATGTGGTGCGGACCGTCACCGGGCGTCCATTGCCCAGCTGTCGCGCTGCGCGCAGCGATTTCTTCTCGTTTTCGAGATCGAGCCCATAGCCCGACTTTATTTCAACTGTGGTGACGCCCTCGGCAATCAGCGCATCGAGGCGCGGCAGCGTCTGGGCGACCAGCTCGTCCTCGCTGGCGGCACGCAAGGATTTGACCGACGAGACGATACCGCCTCCTGCCCTGGCGACCTCTTCATAGGTGGCGCCGGCCAGCCGCATCTCGAACTCGTTGGCGCGGTTGCCGGCATGGACGAGGTGGGTGTGGCAGTCGATCAGGCCGGGCGTGATCCAGCGGCCCTCGCAATCGATTATCTCGCCTTGGGCAAACGCCGAGGGCATCTCGGATTCCGGACCGGCATAGACAATGCGGCCATCACGCGCGGCGAGCGCACCATGCTCGACGATACCGAGATCGGCAGAATTTTCAGCCATGGTCGCCAGACGCGCATTGCGCCACAGGCGAAGCCCCCCTGCCCGGTTTTTGCTCTCTATGGCCATCATCTTTTCCGTTTCAATCGGCGTCGATTATGTATATACATATTGAAACGCACTGCAAGTGCCATCATCGCATACGAGACCGGGAAGCGGAGAGAAAAGTGACCGAAATCTTTGCGGAACAGGCGCTTCTTCCCAATGGCTGGCACAACAATGTGCGGATCACTTTCGCCAGTGGGCGCATTGCAGCGGTAGAGCCTGAAGCCGCCGCATCGCCCGGTGACGAACGCCATTCCATTCTGCTGCCAGGCATGCCCAATCTGCACAGCCACGCCTTCCAGCGCGGCATGGCCGGGCTCGCCGAGTTGCGCGGCCCCTCCGCCGACAGTTTCTGGAGCTGGCGCGAGGTGATGTACCGCTTCGCGCTGTCGATGACTCCCGACCAGGTCGAGGCGGTGGCGGCGCAGCTCTATGTCGAAATGCTGGAGGCCGGTTTTTCCCGCGTCGGCGAATTTCATTATCTGCACCATGACCGCGACGGAAAACCCTATGCCAACCTAGCCGAAATGGCCGAGCGCATCGCTGCCGCCGCCGGTGAAACGGGGATCGGCCTGACACTGCTGCCGGTGTTTTACGCGCACTCCTCTTTCGGCGGCGTGCCTCCTAACGAAAGCCAAAGGCGATTCATCAACGATGTGAACCGGTTCGCCCGGCTTGTTGAGAAAAGCCGGGAAACTGTTCGCTCTTTGAATCGAGCTGTCGTCGGCGTCGCGCCGCACAGTTTGCGGGCCGCGACGCCTGAGGAACTCACGGCGGTTGCGGCCGTGGCGCCAAACGGGCCGATCCACATCCATGTCGCCGAGCAGGTGAAAGAAGTCGAAGACTGCCTTGCCTGGTCCGGCGGGCGTCCGGTCGAATTTCTGCTTGGGGCTGCCGATGTCGACCAGCGCTGGTGCCTGATCCATGCCACCCATATGACCGACGCCGAAACGGTTGGCATGGCCAGGAGCGGCGCCATCGCCGGCCTTTGCCCGATCACGGAAGCCAATCTCGGCGACGGCACTTTTGCCGCGCCATTGTTCAGTGAGCATGGCGGGCGCTTCGGCGTCGGCTCCGATTCCAACGTGCTGATCGGCCTGCCCGACGAATTGCGCCAGCTCGAATATTCGCAGCGCATCGCGCACCGCGCCCGCAATGTGCTTGCGGTGGCCGGCGGCTCGACCGGCCGCGCCCTGTTCGACGCGGCGCTCGAAGGCGGTCGCGTCGCGCTTGGCGCAGGCGCATCGCAAATCGCGCCTGGTGCATCGGCCGATCTCGTCTCGCTCGACGCCGGCAATCCCTCGCTGGCGGGCAAGACCGGCGATGCGATCCTCGACGCCTGGATCTTCGCCAACGGCAGCAACGTCGATTGTGTCTGGGTGCATGGCAGGAAACAGGTCAGCGGCGGCAGGCACGCCAGGCGCGAGGCTATCGCCGAACGGTTTCGCAACGTAATGACGGCGCTTTCCGAGGGTTGACCCAGATGAGCATGGCCGAACCGGCGGAGACAGACGACAGCGAGACAGTCTCGCTGCATCAGCGCATCCTTTCCGACATCCGCGAAAAAATCCTGTCCGGCACCTGGGCGCCCGGGCACCGTATCCCGTTCGAACATGAGCTGACCGCCGAATACAAATGCTCACGCATGACGGTGAACAAGGCCCTGTCTCAGTTGGCCAAGGCAGGTTTGATCGAGCGCCGCCGCCGGTCGGGCAGTTTTGTCCGCCAGCCGCAATCGCAGGCAGCCGTGCTGGAACTTCACGACATCAGGATCGAAGTCGAGGCGCTCGGCCTGCCCTACCGCTACGAGCGTCTGGAACGCCTGAAGCGGCGCAGCAATGTGGAAGACAGGGCGTTGCTCGGACTGTCTTCCGCAGGTTCGGTGTTATGGATCGAGGGCCTTCATTTTGCCGGCGAACGGCCATTCGCGCTCGAACAACGCCTGATCAATCTGTCGGCGGTTTCGGAAGCCGGGGACGAAGAGTTTCTGGAAATCGCCGCCGGGCCCTGGCTGATCGGCCGCGTGCCGTGGAGCGAGGCCGAGCATCGGATACGCGCCATGAGCGCTGACGATACCATCGCCGAGGCGCTCGACATCGATCCCGGCGCGCCTTGCCTGGTGGTCGAACGCCGCACCTGGAGCGCCGAGCACCCGGTCACCCATGTGCGCTTCATCTATCCGGCGGAAAGCCACACGCTGGTGGCAAGGTTTACGCCGTCGCAGGGGTGATTTTCACCCTCCCCCTCGTGGGTCCCACAAGGGGAAGGTAGAAACGCCTCAAATCGCGGCCGTAATAATAATCTCGACCAGATATTCAGGGCCGGCGAGCTTTGCTTCGCCGGTGGCGCGGGCGGGCGTGTGGCCCTGCGGCACCCACTTGTCCCATTCGGAATTCATCTCGGCGAAGGTGCCCATGTCGGCCAGCCAGATGATCGCCTGGACGATCTTGGTCTTGTCGGTGCCGGCCTTGGCCAGCAATTCGTCGATGGTGGCCAGAATATCACGGGTCTGCGAGGCGACGTTGCCGCCGGGTTCGCCGACCTGGCCGGCCAGATAGACGGTGTTGCCGTGGATGACGATCTGGCTCATGCGCGGGCCAACATCGATGCGACGAATGCTCATTGCGAGGTTCCTTCCGTTGTGGTCGCGCCTCTTTAGAGTCGCCATCCGCTTCGGGCAAGGCTGCCTGAACCGAAACCGCTTGAGCCAATCGCTCCATCCAGGGCCAGGCACGTACAGGGCGAGTTGACCACCGTGTCGCAATTCCGCCGGATTGACTTGTTGACTAATGTAATAACATCACATATCCAAGCGGCCGCATCTAGCCGGATTTGGCTTCCCACGGAACGATATGACCCAGACCTGCCTGACATTCCGTGACCTGACGCTCGGCTACAACAGCCATCCAGCGATCCATCACCTCGATGGCGCGATCCGCAAGGGCTCGCTCACGGCCGTGGTTGGGGCCAACGGGTCCGGCAAGTCGACGCTGATGAAGGGTATTGTCGGGGTGCTGAAGCCGATGGCCGGCGAGGTCATTCGCGCGCCGGGCGTGCGGGCGGCTTACCTGCCGCAGCAATCGGAACTCGATCGCTCCTTTCCCGCCCGCGTCGTCGATCTGGTATCGCTCGGCCTGTGGCCGAAGCGCGGCATGCTTGGCCGCTACACCAGGGAAGATCGCGACGCCGTCAGCCAGGCTTTGATGGCCGTCGGCCTCGGCGGCTTCGAGAAGCGGCCTATCGACACCCTCTCCGGTGGCCAGTTGCAGCGCACTCTGTTTGCCCGCGTGCTGCTGCAGGATGCCGAACTGATCCTGCTCGACGAGCCGTTCAACGCGGTCGACGCCAAGACGGTCGGCGACCTCATTGCCCTGATCAAACGCTGGCACGGCGAGGAACGCACCATCATGGTGGTCGTCCATGATCTCGATCTGGTGCGCCAGAATTTTCCCGAAACACTGTTGCTTGCCCGCCAGCCGGTTGCCTGGGGCGAGACCCGGGAGACACTGAAGCCGGAGAACCTGCTGCGCGCGCGCCGCTTCCACGAAGCCTGGGAAGAGAACGCGCCCTGGTGCGAGCCTGACGAGCACGCTCATGGCCAAGACCATGATCATCATGGCCACGACCATCACCACGGTGCCGGACCGAGGGCTGCCTGATGGACGCGCTCTACAGTCTTTTCATCGCCCCCTTCGCCGATTTCGGTTTCATGCAGCGGGCGCTGTTCGGCTCGCTGATGCTGTCGCTCGGCGCCTGCCCTATCGGCGTCTTCCTGATGCTGCGGCGCATGAGCCTGTCGGGCGACGCCATGGCGCACGCCATCTTGCCGGGTGCGGCCGCCGGTTTCCTGTTCTACGGGCTGGAGATCCTGCCGATGACCGTAGGCGGGCTGATCGCCGGCATCATCGTGGCGCTCGGCGCCGGTGCCGTCTCGCGTTTCACCATCCAGCGCGAGGACGCGTCGATGGCGGCCTTCTACCTGATTTCGCTCGCCATCGGCGTGCTGATGGTGTCGATCCGCGGCTCCAGCGTCGATCTCATGCATGTGCTGTTCGGCACGGTGCTGGCGCTCAACAACGAGGCTTTGACGCTGATCGGCGGCATCGTCGCGGTGACGCTGGTCAGCCTTGCCATCTTCTGGCGGGCGCTGGTGGCGGAATGCCTCGACCCGCTGTTCCTGCGTTCGGTCAGCCGCATGGGCAGCCCGGTGCATTTCATCTTCCTCGGCCTCGTCGTTCTCAATCTGGTTGGTGGCTTCCAGGCGCTCGGAACTTTGCTTTCCGTCGGACTGATGATGCTGCCGGCGGCAGCCGCGCGCTTCTGGACGGCGCGCGTCGAGCCGATGTGCGTGCTGGCCGTGCTGATCGGTTTTGCCTCCTGCATCGCCGGACTGCTCCTGTCCTACCACGCCTCGCTGCCGTCCGGTCCAGCCATCATCCTGTCGGCCGGCGTCGTCTATTTCGCCTCGATCCTGTTCGGCACGCGCGGCATTCTGCGCGCCCGCATCATCCATCACCGTCACAGAACGGCCTGATCCCCCGCCCCTAAAAGGAGACCCGCTTATGCTGAAATCGATCCGTGCCGCCCTGGCGATGAGCGTTATAACATTAACCGCCTTTGGGGCGTCATCGGCCTTCGCGGCGCCGCTGAAAGTGGTCGCCAGCTTCACCGTCATCGCGGATTTCGCCAAAAACGTCGGCGGCGACCGTGTCGACATCACCACCATCGTTGGCCCCGATGGCGACGCCCATGTCTACGAGCCGAGCCCTGCCGACGCGGTCGCCATGGCCAAGGCCGACATCGTTCTGGTCAACGGCCTGCACTTCGAAGGTTTCCTGCAGCGGCTGGTCGATGCCAGCGCCACCAAGGCCTCGATCATCACCTTGACCAAGGGCGTGACGCCGATCGATTTCAAGCCTGAATTCGCCGACGCCGACGCGGCCGAGGGTGCCGGCACCGGCGGCGGCAAGACGGTCACCGACCCGCACGCCTTCCAGTCGATCGCCAACGCCAGGATCTATGTGAAGAACATCGCCGAGGCCTTCTGCGCGGCCGACAGCGACGGCTGCGTCTCCTATCAGACCAATGCCGCCGCCTACACCAAGAAGCTCGACGCGCTGGAAGGCGAAGTGAAGGCGGCGATCCAGTCGATCCCCGAGGCAAAGCGCGTCGTCATCACCTCGCATGACGCCTTCGGCTATTTCGAACACGAATACGGCCTGACCTTCCTCGCCCCGCAAGGCATCTCGACCGATTCCGAACCGTCGGCGGCCGATGTCGCCAAACTGGTCGAGCAGGTGAAGCAGGACAAGGCCGCGGCCATCTTCGTCGAGAACATCACCAACCCGCGCCTGATCGAACAGATCGCCAGCGAAACCGGCATCAAGATCGGTGGCACGCTCTATTCGGACGCGCTGTCGCAGCCGGACGGCCCGGGATCGACCTATATCAGCCTGATGCACAACAACATCCGTCAGATCAAAGGCGCCATTCTCGGCAGCTGAATTTGATCTGCACCCAACCGGGCCGTATCGGCCCGGTTGGATTTTCTGGCGCGCGATGTCTATTCGGCAGAGAATTCCGTCGAAGCGGATTGCCGCCCCTCTCCCGGAGTGGCAAGACTTTCCACCAAACCAGATTGCGAGGATGCGAGCCATGGAATATCGCCAGATCAGCGAAGACTATTCGGTCTCGGGCCAAATCCAGCCCGAAGATGTCGCCGCCATCAAGGAAGCCGGCTTCAAGAGCGTGATCTGCAACCGGCCGGACGATGAGCAACCCGGCCAGCCTTCGGCGGACACGCTCAAGGCAACGGTCGAAGCCGCCGGCCTCGCCTTCCGCTACATCCCGGTGATCAGTGGCCAGATCACGCGAGAGAATGTCGACGACCAAGCCGAGGCGTTGGATGAGCTCGAGGGTCCAGTCTTCGCCTATTGCCGCTCCGGTGCGCGCTGCACAAACCTGTATGGGCTAATCCAGCAGTCGAAAGGCTAGATCGGTAGCGCCCCGGTTTCCTTCAGCGTTTCGAGCACGATTGCGGTCTTCACATGCTGTACCGATTCGTGCGGCAGGAGCACGCCGTTGACGAACTCGGACAACGATTTGAGATCGGGCGTCACCACCTTCAGGATATAGTCCATCTCGCCGGTCAGCGCGTGCGCCTCCTGCACTTCCGGCAGCCGCGCCACCAACTCGCCGAAGCGCCGCGCATTGTCTCGGTTGTGGGTGGCCAGCGTCACCGAGATGACGTTGACCAGCGAAAAGCCGAGCCTGTCGCGGTCGAGCACGGCGCGATAGCCCTTGATGTAGCCGTCCTCCTCCAGCCGCTGCCGGCGGCGCGAGCATTGCGATGCCGAGAGGTTCACCCGTTCGGAAAGATCGTTGTTGGTGAGCCGCGCATCGCCCTGCAAGAGCGCCATTATCTTGCGGTCAAACTGGTCGATGCGCGGATCATCCATGATTTTTTCTCGTTTCATGCATGCTTCACGCATGACATCATCATTTCAAGCGTTTGAATGCAAGCACCATGCACGGGCTTCGCGCTATGATGGCGTCGGATGGCCTTTTCAGGCCAAGCAGCTTCCGGAGGAATACCATGGGTCCCTTCCCGCACGATGCCCCGCCCGCCACGATCAGCAAGGAAAATCCTGCCGGCACCGATGGTTTCGAGTTCGTCGAGTTCGCGCATCCAGAGCCCAAGAAGCTGGCCGAGCTGTTCACCCGCATGGGTTATGTGGCGGTGGCCAGGCATCGCACCAAGAACATCACCGTCTGGCGCCAGGGCGACATCAACTGTGTCGTCAATGCCGAGCCCGGCTCGCACGCGATGAGGTTCGCCGACAAGCATGGCCCTTGCGCTGCCTCGATGGCGTGGCGGGTGGTCGATGCCAAGCATGCCTTCGAGCATGCCGTCTCGAAGGGCGCCACGCCTTATGAAGGCGACGACAAGACGCTCGACGTGCCGGCCATTGTGGGCATCGGCGGCTCGCTGCTCTATTTCATCGATGCCTACGGCAAGAAGGGCTCGGCCTATGACGCCGAGTTCGAGTGGCTGGGCGAACACGACCCGCGGCCGCAAGGCGTCGGCTTCTATTACCTCGACCACCTGACCCACAATGTCTATCGCGGCCAGATGGACAAGTGGTGGGACTTTTATCGCAATCTGTTCGGCTTCAAGCAGATCCATTTCTTCGACATCGACGGCAAGATCACCGGCCTGGTCAGTCGCGCCATCACCTCGCCCTGCGGCAAGATCCGCATTCCGCTCAACGAGTCCAAGGACGAGACCAGCCAGATCGCCGAATACCTGAAGAAGTACAATGGCGAAGGCATCCAGCACATTGCGGTGGGCACGGACGAGATCTACGCCGCCACCGACAAGCTCGCCGAGAACGGGCTGAAATTCATGCCCGGCCCGCCCGATACCTATTACGACATGTCTTATGACCGCGTGAACGGCCATGACGAACCTATCGAGCGCATGAAGAAGCACGGCATCCTGATCGACGGCGAAGGCGTGGTCGACGGCGGCATGACCAAGATCCTGCTGCAGATCTTTTCGAAGACCGTTATCGGGCCGATCTTCTTCGAGTTCATCCAGCGCAAGGGCGATGAAGGCTTTGGCGAAGGCAATTTCCGCGCGCTGTTCGAATCGATCGAGCAAGACCAGATCAAGCGCGGCGTGATCAAGGTTCAGGCTGCGGAATAGACCGGAGTTCTTGCGGCTCGATCAATTATGACCTAAATTCTGGTCAAAGGGTCGAGCACATGAACGTTTCTATCGCCGAAGCCAAAGCCAAATTGTCCGAACTCGTCAGCCGCGCGGAAGCAGGCGAGGAGATCGTTCTTACGCGCCACGGCAAGGTGGCGGCGCGCATTGTGCCTCCGGCGGTGGCCGAACCTCTGCCGCGTATCGGCGCATTGAAGGGGAAAATCTGGATTGCGGACGATTTTGACGAACTCGGCCCCGAATGGGACGAGTACGTGAAATGACGGTCGGCCCCTTTCTCGCCGACACACATATCATCCTCTGGTCGATTTCGGACGATCGACGTCTCAGCGAGCACCACCGCGCCATCCTGGCTTCGGAAGCGATGGTGTTCGCGAGTGCGGCAAGCGTTTGGGAAATTGCCATCAAACGCTCGATCGGAAAACTCAATGCGCCGGACGATCTGCCGACATTGCTTCCAAGGATGCGATTTCAGCCGCTCGTCGTGACCTTGCAGCATGCGAATGCCATCAGCGGTCTACCCCACCACCATGGTGATCCGTTCGACAGATTGCTGATCGCGCAGGCACAAGTGGAAAACCTGACCATCCTTACATCCGACCCTCATTTCGCCCATTATGACGTTGCTGTAGCATGATCAGCGAAGCAGTTGGTCTCATAGCCGAAGCCTTTCAACCTCCTCCTGCCTAACCTTGACATCGTAATCGAGCAGAAACTCGTCGAGTTGGGGCGGTGCGACCGAGGTGCCCGAGAGCATCGCATGCACCTGGCCGCGATGGTGGATGTCGTGCAGGAAGACGTGCGCCAGGATATCTCCGATCTTTTCCGGGATCATGCCGTCCTCGCGCCGGTCAGTGATGACGCGGCGATCGAGATCGGTCTCCGACAAACCCTCACAGAAGGCGATCAGCCGCCGGTCCGCCGCAAGCTGCGCGATGCAAAGCTCTCGCGGAGCATCGAAAGGCGCGAAGTCATCGTAGGCAGCGGCACCGACGCCGCCTTCTTCGAGAAAATCGAGATAGAGATGATCGACCGCGAGGACATGGTTGAGCGTTGCCTTGATCGACGGGAAAAAGCTGGTGCGCTCGGCCTCGAACTCACCGGGCTCGAGCGTAAGCACGGCGCGATAGAGCCGGTCGTTCGACCAGAGATTATTGCCGGCCATGCGGCGCAGATGATCCAGAAGATCCATCGCCGAAAATCTGCCTTGGCCTCTATCTCTCGTATTTCTCGACCTTCTGCTCGATGGCGCCAAAGATCGAATGGCCGGCCTTGTCCTTCATCTCTATACGCACCGTGTCGCCGAAGCGCAGGAACGGCGTCTTTGGTTCGCCTGACACAATCGTCTCGATCATGCGCAGCTCGGCGATGCACGAATAGCCGGCGCCGCCCGCCGAGACCGGCTTGCCCGGGCCGCCGTCGAGCTTGTTGGATACCGTACCCGAGCCGATGATGGTGCCCGATACCAGCGGCCTTGTGCGGGCGGCGTGAGCGATCAGGGCCGGGAAATCGAAGGTCATGTCGATACCGGCATTGGCGCGGCCGAACGGCTTGCCGTTGATGTCGGCGAGCAGCGGCAGGCTGACCTTGCCGCCATCCCAGGCATCGCCCAGTTCATCCGGCGTTACCGCGACCGGAGAGAAGGCCGAGGACGGTTTCGACTGAAAGAAGCCGAACCCCTTGGCCAACTCCGACGCCGTGAGCGCGCGTAGCGTGACATCGTTGACCAGCATGACCAGCCGGATCGCGGCGCGCGCTTCATCGAGGCTGGCGCCCATCGGCACATCGTCGACGATGACGGCGATTTCGGCCTCCATGTCGATGCCGAAGGCTTCATCCGCCATCCGGATTGGATCGCGCGGCGCAACGAAGGAGTCCGAGCCGCCCTGGTAGATCAGCGGGTCGGTCCAGAAGCTCGCCGGCATCTCGACGCCGCGCGCTTTTCGCACCAGTTCGACATGGTTCACATAGGCCGATCCGTCGGCCCATTGATAGGCGCGCGGCAGCGGCGAATGCGCGTCGTGCTCGTGGAAGCGAGCCGCCGGCATCGCTTTGTTCTCCAGCGATTCCGCGATCGTCGCGAGATGCGGCGAGATCCTGCGCCAGTCGTCGAGTGCCGCCTGCAGCGTGCGCGCCAGGAACGATGCGTCGGTGTACTGCGTCAGGTCGCGCGAAACGACGACGAGTTTTCCGTCGCGCGTTCCGTCCTTCAGCGTGGCAAGCTTCATGTGGTTCCCTCTCCTTGTGCAGCTTTCTCGCTGCTTAGTTCCACAACAAGGCCGTCACGGGCGATCGTCAAGTCGCCGGCCCATGTTTTCCTGACGGCGGCGATCCAGTCCGCCTCGCCGATCTCGGCATCGTCGGCTGGAATGAGGTGGTTGAGCACCAGTCTTTTGACCCCGGCTTCGCTGGCGATGCGCCCGGCGTCCTCGGCAAAGCTGTGGCTGGCGAGCAAATGTTCCCTGAGCCGCGCGCCATTGCCGGTCCTGGCAACCAGCCGCTCGATGCCTTCCTCCAGCATGGCTTCATGGACGAGGATATCGGCATCTTCGGCGAAATCGGCGAGCGGTGGGAAAAAGGCAGTGTCGGCCGAGAACACCACGCTTTTTGCGCCATGCTCGAAGCGCAGGGCAAAGCAATCGGTCACCGGGGGGTGGTCGACGCGTAGCGCCGTCACCTTCAGGCCGCGCTGCTTGACCACATGGCCTTCGCCGAATTCGTCGATCGAAACCAACTCGCGAATATCGGGCCGGCCCTCATCGACGATGCGGATCTCGATGTCGAATTCCATCGCCTGACAAAAGCGCCGCCAGTAGTGGCCGACCCCGGGCGGGCCGAACACGGTAACCGGCGTCGCCAGGCCTGCCGTCCAGGCGGTGTGGATCAGCGGACCCAATTCCAGCACATGGTCGGAATGCAGGTGCGTGATGAAGATCAGATCGAGCGCCTTCAGGCTGATGCCGGCGTCGACCAGACCGCGCGTCACGCCAAGCCCGCAATCGACGACGATCGTTCGCCCACCGATCTCGAGCAGCGACGAATTCGGCCACGGTCCGCCCGGCCGCAGCGCCGGACCGCCTTTCGAGCCCAGCAGCACGAGCCGATCCGGCATTGGCTTACCGCTCAAGACCAGTCGCCCTCGGGGGTGCCGTTGAAGCGTTTCTTCAGGCCGGCCCAGCAATCGATGTAATTGTCCTGCCGGGTCTCGAGTTCGGCGCCGTAACGGGTCAGCATCTGCGGAAAGCGGGTCTCGAACATGAAGGCCATGGTGTTGTCGAGCTTGACCGGTTTCAGGTCGGCGCGCGAGGCTTTTTCGAAGCCAGGCGCATCCGGCCCATGAGCCAGCATCAAATTGTGCAGGCTGATGCCGCCGGGCACGAAGCCTTCTTCCTTGGCGTCGTACTGGCCATGGATCAGCCCCATGAACTCGCTCATGATGTTGCGGTGGTACCAAGGCGGCCGAAACGTATCCTCGGCCACCAGCCAGCGCGGCGGGAAGATGACGAAGTCGATATTGGCCGTGCCCTCCTCGCCGCTCGGCGCTGTCAGCACGGTGAAGATCGACGGATCCGGATGATCGAACAGCAGCGCGCCGACCGGCGAAAAAGTCGCCAGATCATATTTGTAGGGCGCGTAGTTGCCGTGCCACGCCACCACGTCGAGCGGCGAATGCTCGATCTCGGTGACATGGAAATTGCCGCACCATTTCACGATCAGCCGGCAGGGCGTTTCCTTCTCCTCGAACCAGGCGCAGGGCGTCTTGAAGTCGCGCGGATTGGCCAGGCAATTGGCGCCTATCGGGCCGCGGTCAGGCAGCGTCAGCTTGGCGCCATAATTCTCGCAGACATAGCCGCGCACTTCCTTGTCTACCAGTTCGACCTTGAAGACGAGGCCGCGCGGCAGAACGGCGATTTCACCGGGCCGAAGCTCGATGACGCCCATCTCGGTGACCAAGCGCAAAGCGCCGACCTGCGGTACAACAAGCAATTCGCCGTCGGCGTTGAAGAAATGATCGTCGACCATCGAAGTGTTGGCGACATAGACATGGGCTGCCATGCCGGTCTGCCCAAGCACGTCGCCGGCTGTGGTGATGGTGCGCATACCCTGGATGAAATCGGTCGGCTCCTTCGGCATCGGCACCGGATTCCAGCGGTACTGGCCAAGCGCCAGCTCGTGATCGCCGACATTGGGCGCGGACTTCCACAGGGGGTAGCTCGCGGCCTTGAACCGGCCCGTGTGCTTGACGCTTGGCCGGATGCGATAGAGCCAAGAGCGCTCATTGGTGCCGCGCGGCGCGGTGAAAGGCGAACCGGAAAGCTGTTCGGCATAGAGGCCGTAGGCCGGCCGCTGTGGCGAGTTGCGCCCCTGCGGCAGCGAGCCAGGCAATGTCTCGGTCTCAAAATCGTTGCCGAAGCCCGGCATGTAGGAAAAGGTCATCGCTTCCTCCCGGAATAGAGCCAATTGACCAAACTGGTTTCATTTGTAACCATCGAAAATGTAACTATCAATCTTCCGTTTTTGCCGGATGCGGACAATGGACATTCTCGAACTCGAAAGCTTCCTGCCCTACCGGCTCTACCGTCTCGCCGATGCCGTCAGCCGCGAATTCTCGAAGGTCTATAAGGACCGCCATGGCCTGACCCGGCCCGAATGGCGCACGTTATCGGGATTGGGACAGCGCGGCACGATGACCGCCACGGAACTCGGCGAACAGTCGGCCATGCACAAGACCAAAGTTTCGCGGGCGGTGGCCGAGTTGGAACGGCGGCGCTGGCTGGTGCGAACGGCCGACGAGAATGACCGTCGCGTTGAGCACCTGGCCCTGACCAAGGCAGGGCTTGCGGCCTATCGCGAGATGGTGCCGCTGGCGAAGGCGTTTGAGCGGGAATTGCTGGCGAAGCTAAGCAACGGTGAACAGGTGGCAATCAAGACCGCTTTGGCTGCATTGGAAGGTCGATCGGAATAAGCCGGAATGGATTCGAAACTACCCCCTCGAACGATTAAACACCCCGTCTTCAGCAAAGAATTCGATCGTTTCGTCCCGAAAATAGAACAGGAATTGTCGCGATTTAGGTCTATCTGGCGACAGAACCTCCCAATCGTCATCGCCGACTGGACGGCTGTCGCCGATCACCTCGTAGAACTCACCCCATTCTGGAGCGTGCTTGCTGTAAAGGCCTTCCCCGGCGAACCAAGCATGGTCGTTTGTGGAGTCCCATCGCCAGCGACTGCAACCGATAAAACGAAGAATCCCTTTCTCTCCCATGCCGGCATCATAAGCCCATGGATTCAACAGAAAGGTAAGCTGAACCGTGTCGCCCTCGACGGTTAGCCTTATTTCGGGAGCGTTAGGTTCTGCGTTCCAGTCCAGGTTCAGGTGTCGGAAAGATAAGTCGCTCACCAATCCATCACCACCTTGCCCGAACTGCCGCTCCTCATCGCATCGAACCCAACCTGGAAATCATCGATTCCGATGCGATGCGTGATCAGGCCGGTTACATCGAGCGGGCCCTGCACCAGGGCGATCATCTTGTACCAGGTCTCGAACATTTCGCGGCCATAGATGCCCTTCAAGTGCAGCATCTTGAAGATGACCTTGTTCCAGTCGATCTCGAAGCCGGTCGGCGCTATGCCGAGGATCGCGATCTTGCCGCCATTGTTCATGGTGTCGATCATGTCGCGGAAGGCGGGTGCGGCGCCCGACATTTCCAGCCCGACGTCAAACCCCTCGGTCATGCCGAGCGCCGGCATGACGTCGCGCAGCTTTTCCTTCGAGGCGTCGACGACATGCTGGACGCCGAGCTTTTTCGCCAGCGCCAGCCGCACCGGATTGATATCGGTGATGACCACCTTGCGCGCGCCGACGCACTGCGCCACCAGCGCACCCATGATGCCGATCGGTCCGGCGCCGGTGACCAGCACGTCTTCACCAACCAGATCGAAGGACAACGCCGTGTGGACGGCATTGCCCAAGGGGTCAAAGATGGCGGCAATCTCGTCCGGAACGTCATCGGGTATCGGCACGACATTGTGCTGCGGGATCGCCAGATATTCGCCGAAAGCGCCTGGCCGGTTGACGCCGACGCCGAGCGTGTTGTGGCAGAGATGCCCTCGCCCAGCGCGGCAGTTGCGGCAGTGACCGCAGACGATGTGCCCTTCGCCAGACACGCGCTGGCCGACCTTGTATTCGGTGACCGCGGCACCAAAGTCGGCGACCGTGCCGACGAATTCATGGCCGGTGACCATCGGCACCGGCACGGTCTTCTGCGCCCACTGGTCCCAATTGTAGATATGCACGTCGGTGCCGCAGATCGCCGTCTTCTTGACCTTGATCAGCACGTCGTTGGGGCCGATCTCCGGCACCGGCACCTCTTCCATCCAGATGCCCGGCTCGGCCTTGGCCTTCACCAGCGCCTTCATCATGTTCGACATTCTTTTGTCCCTTGAATCTCTTGATCCGGAATCGCTTTTCGACGCTCAGGAAATCACGCCCAATTCCTTGCCGACCGCGCCAAAGGCCTCCACCGCGCGGTCGATATCGGCGCTGGAATGCGCCGCCGACATCTGGGTGCGGATGCGCGCCTGGCCTTTCGGCACGACCGGGAATGAAAAGCCGATGACATAGATGCCGCGCTTCAGCATGCGCGCGGCCATCTCCTGCGCCAGCGTCGCATCACCGAGCATCACGGGTATGATCGGATGGTCGGCCCCGGCCAGCGTGAAACCAAGCTTGCCCATCTGGGATCGGAACCTCGCCGCATTGGCATATAGGCGCTCGCGCAAGGCACCACCATTGCGGATCAGCTCGAACACCTTGATCGAGGCGCCGGCGATCGCCGGCATCAGCGTGTTGGAAAAGAGATACGGCCTCGAGCGCTGGCGCAGCCAGTCGACGACCTGACTTTTGCCAGAGGTGTAACCGCCGGAAGCGCCGCCGAGCGCCTTGCCGAGCGTGCCGGTGATGATGTCGACCCTGCCCTCGACGCCGCAATGCTCGGCCGAACCGCGGCCGTTTGCGCCGACGAAACCGACCGCATGGCTGTCGTCGACCATGACCATGGCATCGTATTTCTCGGCCAGATCACAGACACCCCTGAGATTGGCGATGATGCCGTCCATCGAAAACACGCCATCGGTGGCGATCAGCCGGAAGCGGCAATCCTTCGCTTCCTTCAATCGCGCCTCGAGATCGGCCACGTCGTTGTTGGCGTAGCGGAAGCGTTTGGCCTTCGACAGCCTGACACCATCGATGATCGAGGCGTGGTTCAGCGCATCCGAGATGACTGCGTCTTCCTCACCGAGCAGCGTCTCGAACAGGCCGCCATTGGCGTCGAAGCAGGAGCCGTAGAGGATTGTGTCTTCCAGGCCGAGGAAGGATGAAATCGTCGCCTCGAGCTGCTTGTGCTCTTCCTGCGTGCCGCAGATGAAGCGCACCGAGGCCATGCCGTAGCCGTAGCGATCGAGCGCCTGCGTGGCCGCCGCGCGCAAGTCCGCGCTATCGGCGAGGCCGAGATAGTTGTTGGCGCAGAAATTCAATACCTTCTCGCCGCCGACCTCGATTTCGGCCGACTGCATCGAGGAAATCACCCGCTCGGACTTGTAGAGGCCGGCGGATTTCAGTCCTGCAAGCTCGCTGTCGATATGGGAGAGAAATGCTGCGGTCATGGTCAGGCCTCGTTTGACGTGGGCAGACTGTCGTCCGGCCCGCGCAAAAAATCCATCGCAAAAGCGACCGGATCGGGTGGCCGGGCAGCATCAACCGAGACGCCATGGACATTGCCCAGGTCACCCGGGAACGCATGGACTGACGAATGCTCAAATGCGGGCTTGCCGCGAAAGAACCCGATAACCATTTCGCGACCTTTCCGCGCCTCCCCCTTGCCGGCCGGCCGTCGACTTCCGGTCCCGTTAACGTTTGCAGTTCAATGGTGCTACAGAAATCCGTTGGCGAGAGGACCGCCCCCGAACATGTCTCAGCAGCCGGTGCAAACCGTTTCAGGCAAACTTATACTGCTGATCAAGGCTGGCTACTGGCTGGCGCTGGTGATCATTGCCGCCATGGTGGCGGCCTCCTTCGTGCTGCTGCAGCAGACGATGGCCACCCAGCAGCACAACAACAAGCTGCTCGACATCGTCGGTACGCAGAAGACCTTGTCGCAGCGCATCGTTTTCCTTGCCAGCGCAACGGGCGCCGCCTCGCGCGACAAGCAGCCGGCGCTGGTCAGCGCGCTGAAGCAGGCCACGGCTGAGTTCGAGACAAGTTATGATCAATTGCTCAAGCAGACTGGCGCGGATCCGCAATCGCCTGCCAAGCTCGATCCGAAGTCGATCGAGAGCGTGCTTTTCGCCAAGCCCTTCCATCTCGACTATTTCTCGGTTGGCCTGATCGCCAATGGTGACCGGCTGGTCTCGGCCTTCGAATCGCAACTCAACCAGCTCGACAATGGCGGCTACAAGGGCGGCGCCGAACGAGTCAACCTCGATGCCTCGGTCGCCAACGCCGCGCTGTCGGGCTATGCCGCGCTCGGCCAGCGGATCAGTGCGGATGCCGACGAGCGCTCCGAAAAGCTGCTCACCCTCCACCGCACGCTGTTCTACGCCACCCTCGGCGTCATCCTGCTGGTGGCGCTGTTCATCTTCAGGCCGATGTCCAACGCGATCCTGCGCAAGACCCGTGAACTGGTCGACGCTCGCAATTCGATGGCGTTCATCGCAGTGCATGACGGCCTGACCGGCCTGCACAACCGCACCTTCCTGACCGACCATTTCGAGACGCTGATCAAGGGCGCGCATCGCCGGCGCGAGCGCCTGGCCGTTGTCCAGCTCGACCTCGACCGCTTCAAGCAGATCAACGATACGCTGGGCCACGCCGCCGGCGACTATGTCCTGGTCGTGACCGCACAGCGCATGCGCGATTCCTGTCGGGCGTCGGATCTATGCGCGCGGCTCGGTGGCGACGAATTCGTGATGATCCTCAACGGCGCCGGCAGCACCGAGGACATCAACATGCTGGCGCGGCGCATCCTGGTGCACATCAACGAGCCCATCGTGTTCCAGGGCACCACCATTCTTCCGGGCGCCAGCGGCGGCATCGCGGTCTATCCGATCGATGCCGACAATGCGCAAGACCTGCTGGTCCATGCCGATCTGGCGCTTTACTCCGCCAAGAAAATGGGGGGCGGCAACTTCTCGTTCTTCTCGGAGGAACTGCGCCGCGAACTCGACTACCGCAAGCAGCTCGAACACGACATCAAGGTCGCCATTTCCGAAAAGGCGTTCCAGGCCTATTTCCAGCCGCAGGTCTCCCTGACCCATGGCACCATCAGCGGCATCGAAGCGCTGGTGCGATGGAACCACCCCGAGCGCGGCATGATCTCTCCGGGCGAGTTCATTCCGGTCGCCGAGAAATGCGGCTTCATGCCTGAGATCGGCCGCATCGTGATCAGCAAGGCGATCAACGAGGCTGCGGAATGGAACCGTGCCGGGATTGCCTTCGGACGGCTTGCCGTCAATGTCTCGGGCACGGAGTTGCGCGAGCATGATTTCGATGCGTTTCTGTTCGAGACGCTGGAGAAGGCCGGACTGCCGCCGCAGAAGCTGTCATTGGAAATCGTCGAATCCGTCATTCTCGACGACGAGAAGACAGGCATCGCAGCCAAGCTGCGGCACATAAGGGCGTCCGGCGTCCATCTGGAACTCGATGATTTCGGCACCGGCTATGCTTCGCTCAGCCACGTCAATCCCAACGAGATCGACCGGCTCAAGATCGACCGTCGCTTCGTCCAGAACATCCACGAGAATGGCGACAATTCCAAGATCGTGCGCGCCATCACCGAACTTGCCCGGGGGCTGGGCATCTCCATCGTCGCCGAGGGCGCCGAAACCGAGGCGGAACTCGACTCGCTCATGGCGATCGGCTGTGATCAGGTGCAAGGCTATTCCATCGCCTTCCCGATGCCGCATGACAAGGCGCTGGAATGGCTGACCGCCCGCATGCCGAAGAAAGCCAGGCTGACAGTATTGCAGGGAAGTCTGGCGTAGGTAGGCCGGCCTGGCTCGGCACTCCTAGCTCTCCACATTGTTCCGTAACGCCGCCAGTACCTGTGCGAATTCCGCCAGACGCTCGTCGGACAGTCCGGTGCGAAGCCGCTTGTCGAAGACAAGTGCCGCTTGCCGCAACGTCTCGAACAGCGCTTCTCCCGCGCCCGTCAATTCGACCAGATGAACCCGGCGGTTGACCGGATCGCGCCGCCGCGTCAGCAGGCCCTGCGCCTCCATCGCATTGAGATGATGGGTCAGCGTCGCGCCCTGGATGCCGATCATGCCGGCGAGTGCGCGTTGATTGGCAAGCTCGCTCGACTTGACCGACAGCAGCGTGAGCCAGACCGGCAAGGTGCCGCCTGCTTCAACCAAAGCAGCGTCGAAGGCCTGGGCAACAAGCTTGGCGGTGCGGCCGAGATTCATGCCGACCGGCGGGCGTTCAAACGGTGTCATGATCTGACAGTAGAGCAAGCAGTGGCAACGTGAAACTCGGCTTCATGATTGACATCTAACCGTTAGATATCTAACTTTGTCTTATTGATGGCATCGCGACATGGTTGCGGCGCGCAGGCGGCGGGCGAATGAGAGGAATGCGATCGTGCAATATGTCTATATCGTCGTCATCGGCCTGCACGTCATGGCCGGCGTCTTCTGGGCTGGCACGACCATCGCGGTTGCCCGCGATCCGGACATCCGAGCAGAGCGGTTCTTCCGGCCTCAAATGGGCGCGGCCGTTTTGGCTTTCCTGACCGGTTTGCTGCTCTGGTATTTCTTCCATGAGGGTGCTTTCGGCCCGATGGAGAAGGTACTGGCGCTCGGCATTTTGACGGCGCTGATCGCCGCCGGCGTCCAGGGCGCGCTTGTGGGCTCCGCCAGCAGGCAGCTTGCCGGCGCCGATGCCGCGACCCAAACGGCGCTGCGCGCGAAAATGACCCGGGGCGAACGCATCGCCGGCGGGCTGCTGGTCATCACCGTGCTTTGCATGGCGACCGCCAAGATGTTTTAGAATCGCACGGCCGGTGAAAGCCGATCATGCGCGGCGCGCAACGGACCAGAGCGGCAGGTGGCTCTCCTTGCAAAGGCCGTTGCGCGCCACCTGATCGTGATCAAATCCTGATTCCGAACCTGATCCCATCATAGATGGCGGCGTGGATGTTGCGGGAGGCGACCGCATCGCCGATGCGGAACAACACGAAGCCGCCTTCGGGGTTGCGTGGTGGAAAAATGTCGCCTCCATTGACCAGACGTTCGTAGTCGACCGCGCCACCGTTCTTCGACAGCGGCTTCAGCGACAGATAGAGGTCGTCGAGGGGCGCGGTGCCGTGCTCGACCACCACCTGGTCGACGCGCCGCTCCCCGCGCCAGCCATCGGCGAAGTCCGAAGCGAGTTCCGCGATCAGTTGATTGCCCTCGCGCCGCACCGAGCGCAGGCGCGTGTTGATGGTGACGGTGACGCCTTTTTCGTGGAAAGCCCTGACATAGGGTACGTGGTTCATGCCGCCCATTTCGGGGGCGAAGAACCGCTCCGGCGACACCAGTTCCAGCTTCGAGCCGCTGTTGGCGATCAGTTCGGCCGCGCCCATGCCTTGATGGCCGCCATTGTCGTCATAGAGCAGCACGTTTTCGGCCGGCTTGACGCTGCCGGCGATGATGTCCCAGCTCGAGGTGACGAGATTGTCGCCGGAGGCCAGCGGCGGGTTCTGCGGCAGGCCGCCGGTGGCGATCACCACGACATCGGGCGCCAGCGCCAGGACGTCGTCCTGCTCGGCCCAGGTATCGTAGCGGATCTCGACGCCGAGCCGGTCGAGTTCGGCCAGACGCCAGTCGATGATGCCGATCAACTCCTTGCGGCGTGGGTTCTGGGTCGCCAGACGGACCTGGCCGCCGGCTTGTGATGAGGCTTCCAGGATCGTCACCTGATGGCCGCGCTCGGCCGCGACGCGCGCCGCCTCCAGTCCGCCGACGCCGGCGCCGACGACGACGACTTTCCGTCTAGGCCCTTCCGTCTTGACGATGATATGCGGAATATCGGCCTCGCGGCCGGTCGCCGCATTGTGGACGCACAGTGCCTCGCCGCCCTCGTAGATGCGGTCGAGACAATAGGTTGCGCCGACGCAGGGGCGGATTTCGTGCTCGCGGCCCTCCATCACCTTCTTGATGATGTGCGGATCGGCGATGTGGGCGCGCGTCATGCCGACCATGTCGAGCTTGCCGGTGGCGATCGCATGGCGTGCGGTGGCGACGTCGGAAATGCGCGCCGCGTGGAAGGTCGGGAATTTCGTCGCCGCCCTCACCTCGCCCACGAAATCGAGATGCGGCGAGGACCGCATGCCGGTCACCGGGATGACCTTGGTCAGTGCCGCGTCGGTCTCGATCGAGCCACGGATGATGTTGAGGAAGTCGACCTTGCCGGAGTTTGCGAGCCGCCTGGCGATCTCAATGCCCTCCTCCTTCGACAGGCCTTTTTCGAAATCCTCGTCGGCGACCATGCGGATGCCGACGACGAATTTCTCACCGACCGCCGCCCTCACCGCATCGAGCACCATATTGGTGAAGCGCAACCGATTGTCGAGCGAACCGCCATACTCGTCGTCGCGATAATTGGTGGCAGGCGACCAGAAGCCATCCATCAGATGACCGTAGGATTCGAACTCGATGCCATCTAGGCCAGCTGCCTGGCAGCGCTGCGCGGCCGATGCATAGTCGGCGACGATGCGCTCGATATCCCACTCCTCTATGGTCTTGGGGAAAGCACGATGCGCCGGCTCGCGCACCGGCGAGGCTGACAGCACCGGCAGCCAGTCGGCCTTGTTCCAGCCGGTGCGGCGGCCAAGATGGGTGATCTGGATCATCACCTTGCAGTCATGCTCGTGGCAGGCGTCAGTGAGTTCGGCCAGCCATGGAACGATGCGGTCGTCATAGACATGCAGATTGCCGAAGGCGGCCGGGCTGTCGCGCGAAACGATGGCCGAGCCTGCGGTCATGGTCAGCGCCATGCCGCCCTTGGCCTTTTCGGCATGGTAGAGCCGATAGCGCTGCTTCGGCATGCCGTCGTCCGAGTAGGCAGGCTCGTGGCTGGTCGACATCACCCGGTTCTTCAGCGTCAAATGCTTGAGCTGGTAGGGTTGGAGAAGCGGGTCGTTGCTGATCATCGTCTTCCTGCCGTTTTAATTTGTGTTAATGAGCGGCAAATCCAAGGAAAACCGCTTATGATCGATACCAAAACCCTCACCCAGCTCGGCACCCACGTCGAGACGCCACAGAGCCCCGAAGCTGCGGTCCTGGAAACCGTGCCGTTTTCGCGCGGCGACGGACCGCCGGCGATCGTGCGTTTCACTGTCCCGGAATTCACCTCGCTCTGTCCGGTGACCGGACAGCCGGATTTCGCCCATATCGTCATCGACTACGCCCCCGATGCTGCCCTCGTGGAATCGAAATCGCTCAAGCTGTTCATGACCTCGTTTCGCAACCATGGCGCTTTCCATGAAGACTGCACGGTGATGATCGGACGGCGCATCGTGGCCGCGACCAAGCCGCTCTGGTTGCGCATAGGCGGCTATTGGTATCCGCGCGGCGGCATTCCGATCGACGTGTTCTGGCAAACTGGCGCACCACCGGAAGGCGCCTGGCTGCCGGATACAGGCGTTGCGCCCTATCGCGGACGTGGGTGAGCTGATGTCAGCCATTGCCAGCACCAGTCCGGCACAGTTTTGTGGCAAGGAACGGAAGAACCGCATCGCGATAGCGGGGCTGGTCATAGCGCAGCAGGTCGACATGGCCTGCCCCTTCGAACCAGACCAGTTGTGAGCCGGCAGCAGCATTCTGCATCGCCAGCACCTGACCACGATCGATGAAGGGATCGGTGCTACCTGCAAGTAGTATCAGCGGCCTGCCGATCTTGCCAAGGCGGTCAACCGGCCTGACGTCATCGGCGCTCAACCCGAGACGAAGCGGCATCTGCGCCAGCAGGACATCGGCCTGGAAACCACGCCAGAAGTGGAAGGGCATTCGCCAAGCCGTCGTTTCGCGCAAGGTCGCGTAGAGCTGTTCCAGCACATAGGCATCGGCAGAAGCTTGCGGGGTGGCAAAGACGAAAGCGGCGGCACCAAGCGATGAGCCGGCGGCGCCGAGCTTCTGGCCGGGAAACCTTTGCCTGGCGAAGGCCATGATGCGGATGGCATCCTGGCCTTCGTTGTAGCCAAAACCTTGAACGGCGCCGCCGCTCTCGCCGTGCCCCGACAGATCGAATAGGACGACGGAATACCCGGCGTCGAGCAGCAATTTTGCCCTTTGAACCAAGGCGAGCCTGTTGGCGCCGCGGCCGTGCAGCAGAACGATCGCACCGCAACTGCCCTTTCGATCGACCACCCAGCCGACCAGCTCGGGCGCGCCAGCCTGGTCGAGCACGACACGTTGGACGGGGAAGTCGCCGGGCGCCGCCAGAGCTTGCCGGGTTTCGCGGGCGATCAGCATCGAGCCTATGCGCCAATCGACGACGCAGGCGGCAGTGCCGAGTCCGACCAGCGCTATTGCCAGCAAAACGCGAAGCTTCATCGCCGACCACCCGGAAGCACACGACGGCTCATTCGCACTGGTACTGGCTGAGCGCCCATTCGCCGGTCACCGACAAAAGGTCCGATATCTTCCATTCGCCGCCGACCTTCTTGAACTTCCATTCGAGGCGGTGCGGGTTGCCGGCGACGACGAAGGCGACGATGACCTTGGCCTGATCGCCGTTAATCGCCTCGAGCGTCTTCAGGCTCTTGTCGATCTCGGCCTTGTCGTAGTCGGCATTGTCGAGCGCCATGTTGGGGTCCAGGCATTCGCCCTGCCCGGATTTGCGCAAGGCGTCGCTCTTGTCGAGCACGGTTTTGGCCGGGTCGATGAAATGGCCGCGCTGGGCCGGATCGACCTCCAGGCCGACCTGATCGTAAAACGGCCGCACGACCGCTGTCGGCGACCCCGGCTGGATGGAGGCGGCAGGCCCGCTGGGCGGCGATGCGACGGGTGGCGTCGCCGGCTCCGCGGCTCCGCCAGGCGCGGTCGCCTGCGGCGTCCCGCTGTCATCAGGCGCGGTCGCGGCCGGCGCATTTGCCGGCGGCGCGCCCAGCAGCCCTTGAGCGGCTGCGCCGCTCAAGCCAGCCACCAGCAGGCACATGGCCGACAATAGCAGGAACGCGCGGCCGGCCATTGCCTCACTCCGGATCTTGGCCCGCCATGCATTCGAGTTGGCTCAGCGTCCAGTCGCTGGTCTTCGATGCAATGTCCGATATCTTCCACTTGCCGTCGACCTTCTTCAGCGACCAGTGCATCTCGCGCTGCGAATCGTCTCCTCCTTCCGGAAAAAGGCTGAAGTTCGCCACCACTTGCGCCGTGTCGCCATCCACCGTCTCGGACAGCTTCAGAGTCTTGGAAAGGGTCTTCTGGTCGAAATCCTGCGCGTCCAGGCCGGGGTCGAAGTCGATACAGGCGACCTGGTCCGGATTCTTCTTGGTCGCCTGGTCGTTGAGGTCGAACAGTTTCGTCACCGGCGCGGTGAAGCGATCGCGATAATGCGCGTCGGCCTCGAACTTGACCTGCGGAACATAGAAGAACTTCACGGCGTCGGACGCCGGACCGGCCAGGGCGGCGGCTGGTGCGGCAATCGACAGGATGGCAGTGAGCGGCAGTTTCATGGATTTCCCCGAATGTTTGGCTGCGGAAAGCAATCAATACCACGCATCGTGCATATCGGCTTTTTTGCGGCTCATGAAGCCTTCGAGTGGCTCGTCTACTTGCATAGATCACATCCAACGATCCTTAGTCTCCGAAAGTGGCAATCGGCGCGTTGAGTTGGGAGCGTTCAGGCTTGACACCGAGCCCTGGGACCTGCGGGACGCGTATATGCCCGTTCTCGATCACGATCGGGTTTACGGGATCCGTATGCCCTTCGATGTATTCCTGCGCGATCCAGGCTCCCTCGAAACGTCTCGGCTCGACGGTGGCGGCGAGGTGGACGCATGCCGCGGCGATGACGTCTCCGCCCCAGGCGTCGTCGCAGCTGTGCGGGACAGATCGTATCGCACACAGGTCGCGGACCGTGGCCATCTTGGTAAGGCCGCCAAGGCGGGTGACCTTCAATCCAAATCCGTCCGCAATACCTGACGAAACTGCCCGCAGCACCGCATTCAAATCCTCGGTATTCTCATCGAGATAGATCGGATGGGTAACGCGTCCCTTGAGACCAGCGACTTCCTCCATGGTGTTGCAAGGCTGTTCGAACACGAACGGGATTGCCTGGCAAAGCCGATCGATGTGCAGTGCCGCGGCAGCGGTCAGGCCGCGATTGGCGTCGACGGCTATCCGGGCCTTGAAGCCAACCGCCTCCCATACTTTGTGCACAGTGGCGACGTCTTGTTCGAGATCCCGCCCGCCGATCTTGATCTGAAGCCGTGGATATCCGGCATTGACCTTGTCGGCGGCAATACGCGCGGTCTCGTCCGGAGCACCGACGATGGTCGAGTAGTAGGACGGCACGCGATCGGTGAGCGCACCGCCGAGAAGTGTTGAAACAGGGACGCCCAGCCGCTGGCCGGCGAGGTCTAGGAAGGCTATATCCAAGGCTGCCTTGGCATAGTTGTGACCGTTCAGCCGTTCGTCCATTTTTTTGGCGAGGCGGCGCATGGACGCCGTGTCCTCGCCGACGAGTCCAGGCGCTATTTCAGCAATTGCCGCTCTCGCGCCAAGAGCATGCTGGGGCTGATAAACAGGGCCGATCGGGCAAGTCTCGCCCCAGCCTGATAGTCCATCCTCGGTGGTCACTTCAACCAGCGTGCTGTCCAAGTTCTGCACGGTATCGCTGGCCATCCGGTAGGCACCGCCTTTGACAGGCAGAAGCACCTTATAGACTTTGATTGACTTGATACGCATTCAGACATTAGCCCTGTTCATGCCTTGCCCGGTCTGGCGCCTTTCGCAATCGTCAAAGATCAAGCGCCACCTTGCGCCCGTCATGGATGGCAAATGCCGCCTGTCTGGAGGCGGTACAATCGCCGATGGAGGTATGCATAATTCCGCGCCTTTCGAGCTCGATGGACAGGCTGTCCTGGGCCATGCTGGTGGCGGCGAAGACCAAAGCATCGGCTTCGATCTCCTGCTCGGTTCCGTCGAGCAGCGAAGCAATCCTGGCCGCCTTGCCATCCCAGTGAACGACGGCGCTCTCGGTCACAAACCGCACCCGCAGTTTGGCGAGCGCCCGGCGCAGCGGCGCGTCGACGGCCATTCGCTGAAGCTCTTTGCCAACCAGGGCGTCCGGTGTCACGAGCGTCACATTGTGACCGTCCTCGGCGAGTTTCCAGGCGGTGCCGCACCCTTTCCAATTCCCGCCATCGTCCAGCAACAGAACATTTTTTCCCGGCCTCGCCTCACGGGCCATCACCGCCTCGGCCGAGAGCACCGGCCCGCCGCCCGGAATGCTGCCCCGGTGCGGCAAGGCTCGCTGGAAAGCGCCGTCCGGCGGCATCGAGCCGGTCGCGACGATGACGTGGTCCGCACCTTCGCGCTCGACATCGTCGGCTTCGACATACTGCCCGTAGCGGATGTCGACCTGAAGCTGGCCGAGCTGGCGCTCGTACCAGTCGATCAGATCCAGAATCTGGGCGCGGCGCGGCTGCAGTCCGGCAAGACGGAACTGCCCGCCGAGGCGGTCGGATGCCTCGGCCAGTGTCACGCGATGACCGCGCTCGGCCGCGGCGCGCGCCGCTTCGAGACCGGCCGGCCCGCCGCCGACGACCAGCACGCGCTTCGGCTGGGCGGCCGGAGCGAAGCGATCACCGCCCCACTCCCATTCCCGCCCCGCGGAAGGATTGATGACGCAGCTGATCCAGTAGTCGCGGCTGCGCCGGCCCCAGCACATCTGGTTGCAGGACAGGCAGCCGCGAATGTCTTGCGGCCGGCCGGCGGCAGCCTTTGCGGCCAAATGCGGATCGGCGATCTGCCCGCGCACGATGGAAACGAGGTCGGCGCGACCTTCGCTCAACACGCTCTCGGCGTTTTCGGGCGTGCGGATATGGCTCTCGGCGGTGATCAACGCATGACGCACGGTGGATTTGAGCACGGACGCCAGGTCGGCACCAAGCTTCTCCGGATAAACAAAGGTCGGCATGATCTTGTAGAAGTCGAAGTAGGAACCCGTTCCACAAGTCACATAGTCCATCAAGACATCGCGGTCGTGGAGGTCGATTATCTCGGCCAGCGCTTCGCGCTTCAGCGCCACTTCGACTTCGGGCTCATCGTTGATCGCAAGACCGATGATGAAA
Source organism: Mesorhizobium sp. ESP7-2 (assembly GCF_020164715.1). NCBI lineage: Bacteria > Pseudomonadati > Pseudomonadota > Alphaproteobacteria > Hyphomicrobiales > Phyllobacteriaceae > Mesorhizobium > Mesorhizobium sp. ESP7-2. Next base: position 179,486 of record NZ_JAIUGQ010000001.1, on the reverse strand, counting down.
TCGTCGCCGCATTCCCGGCGAATCCTGGTCATCACCTCACGGCTCATCCGGGTGCGGTTTTCAAGGCTGCCGCCCCATCGGTCGTCCCGGCGGTTCGACCATGGCGTCCAGAACTGGTCCAGCATCGAATGGTACGCCGCCCAGACCTCGACGCCGTCGAAGCCGGCCTCGCGGCAACGGCGCGCCGCCTGGACAAAGCCGTCGATCGTCTCTTCAATCTCGGCTTCGAACATCCGATGCGAACCGTCGGAATCGTGGTAGCTCGGCAGGCCCGAAGGCGACCAACCGGCATGAAACGAGTTGTCCGCGTCAGCGTGCTGACCGACATGGTAGAGCTGCTGGATGGCGATGGCGCCGTTGCCGCGGATTGCGTCAGTTACTTTGCGAAAATGTGGAACCACGCGGTCATCGGAAGGGCTGAAATTGCCGCGGGTAAGCACGGCGGCCTGGTGCACGGGCATCGGCTCGACCACGATCATGCCGGCGCCGCCGATGGCGCGTTCCGCGTAGTAGCCGACATGCCGCGCGGTCGGCAGCCCCTCTACCGCCATATTGGCGGTATGGGCTCCGAACACGATCCTGTTGCGTAACGTCTTGCCGCGCAACATTGCCGGCTCGAACAGACGCTTGAAGACCCGTTCAGACATGCACCCTCTCTCCTTTAACGTGCGACCGGCACCTCAGAGAGGTGCCGGTCGCAGCTTTTTGGCGGTCTTGGGGAGTTAGGCATCCAGCCAGACGTTCTGGAGATCTATTTCATAGGTCTGGTGCATGCCGTAGTTCTTCACCTTCTTGTTCATGTGGCAGTAGAGCTTCTGCCAGAACGGCTGGATGATGACGCCGGAGTCCTGCAGGATCTGCTCGACATCCTTCATGACCTCCTTGCGCTTGGCGACATCAGTCAGGGCCAGCGCCTGCTTGAGCTTGGCATCGAATTCCGGATTGGAATAGGCCGTCTCATTCCAGGCCTCGCCCGTACGATAGCCGAGCGCCAGCACCTGCACGCCGAGCGGGCGCATGTACCAGATCGTCATGGAATAGGGATATTTCGTCCAGTCGTTCCAGAAGGTCGAGCCAGGCAGAACGGTACGCTTCACCTTTATACCGGCTTCACGCAACTGGCCGGCGATCGCGTCGCCGGTGTTCTTCTGCCATTCGTCCTCGACGGTGATCAGTTCATGCTCGAAGTTGGCCTGTCCAGCGTCGGCCATCAGCTTCTTGGCGCCCGCCACGTCCCGCGTCTTCTTGGGCAACGGATAGTATTCCGGATGGATCGGGCTGACATGGTGGTTTTCGCCCACCGTACCGCGGCCATTATAGCCGAGCTGCAGGACGGCGTTGTTGTCGACAGCCATCTGCAGGGCGTTACGGACCCGCTGATCGTCGTAGGGCTTGTGCGTGATGTTGGTGCGGGCAACCAGCGTGGTCGCCGTCGCGACTTCCGATTTCACGAGGTTCATCTTGTCGAGGATGTCGATGAAATCGGCCGGCGTTTCGAAATCGACGTCGATCTCGCCTGAGTCGAAAGCGCTCACCGTGGCGTTGAAATCGGTGCCGTAGTCGATGAATTCGGCACCGTCGAGCGGCGCCTCGCCACCCCACCACTTGCCGTTCTCGCGGCGCTTGACGACCGCCTTTGTCCCGACAGCGTAGGACACCAGTTCGAAAGCTCCGGTACCGACCGGCTTCTTGATCGGGTCGGCGCCGTCCTTGTCGAAGTCGCGATGCACGACGAGCGCCGGATAGTCGGTGAAATTCGGGATGATCGAGATGTCGGGTTCGGAAAGCTTCAGCTTCACTGTGTGGTCGTCGACCTTGGTGATGGCGCCGTCCTTCGCCTTGCCGGTCTTGGCGTCGATCAGCGCGCCGACACGCGCGGCCATGGAATTACCGGAGGCACCCTTCTCGCACCAGCGGTTCAGATTGACGATCACGTCGTCGGCGTTGAAAGCATCGCCATTGTTCCAGGTGACGCCCTTGCGCAGGTGCAGTGTATATTCGGTGGCGTCGTCGTTGATGTCCCAGCTTTCCAGCAGCACCGGCTCGAAAGTGAACTGGCGGGTATAGCGAACGAGCGGCTCCAGCCAAGCGCGGGTGACGTTTGCCATCTCTGTCCAGTCATAGGTGCGCGGATCCTTCTGCGCCTTGACCGACATCGCGACATGCAGCGTTCCGCCCTTCTTCGGCTCATCGGCAAGAGCCTTTGTCGGAACCGCGAGCCCGATCATGCCATAGGCAACAGCCGTTGAAGCGCCGAAGGCGCTCGCCAGCGCCAGGAACTCGCGCCGGTCCATGCGGCCAGCGCGGGCCTCTTCGGCCATCGCCTCGATGGCGGCCGGGACGCGATCGCCGTTGCTTCTAAAAATCGTCATTTTTCTTTCTCCCATTGGTTCCGTCGGGTCTTCGCCCGTTTTCTTTCAACTAACGCTGTCGGGCAATTTTTCCTCGCGCCGCGCGATCAAATCCTTGAGACCGTCGGCGATACCCTCGTCGAGTTTCGGCTCTTCATAATCGGCGAGCATGTTGCGCGCCTTCTCGCGGCCGCGCGTGTCGTGGTCCTTCGCCCCCTCCGCCTTCCATTGTTCGTAGGAGTTGAAGTCCATGATGCTCGGCATGAAGAAAGCCTTCTCGAAATGCTCGAGCGTGTGCTGGGTGCCGAGGAAATGGCCCTGCGGCCCGACTTCGCGGATCGCCGCCATCGCGTCCTTGAAATCGTCGAAAGGCAGGCCGCCCGCGTATTTGTACCAGCCGACGAGCTGTTCGCAGTCGGTGGCGAATTTCGAGTAACCGCAAGTGAGACCCGCTTCCAGCCAGCCGGCCGAATGCCAGATGTAGTTGGCGCCGGCAAGAATGGCTGCATGCATCAGCATGTTCGCCTCATAGCCGGCCTGGGCATCGTTGAGTTTCGAGCCGACATGGAAGCCCGAGGTGCGCCACGGCAGTTTGTATTTCCGCGCCAATGCGCCCATCAGATACATCATCTGCGCGGCCTCCGGCGTGCCGCCCATCGGCGCGCCGGTCTTCATGTCGACCGTCACCATGAACTGACCGTAGATTTGCGGCGAGCCGGGGCGAATGAGCTGGGTCAGCGCCACGCCCGCAAGCGCCTCGGCGTTGACCTGCGCCACCGCGCCGACGGCGGAAGCCGAGGTGGAGGCGCCGCACAGCGCGAAAGGCGCCAGGATCAGTGGCTGATTGTGGCTCGCATAGACCCGCATGGCGTCGATCATGGTGGCGTCCCACACCAGCGGCGAATTGCAGTTGGTGATCGCCACCAGCACAGGGTTGTCGCGCACGAATTCCTCGCCGAAGACGATGCCAGCCATCGCCATCGTGTCCTCGGCGCGCTCCTTCGACGTCACGATGCCCATGAACGGCTTGTCGGAATGTTTCAGCGCCGAGTGGATGATGTGCAGATGCCGCTTCGGCACCGGTATCTCCATCGGCTCGCAGATGATCGAGCTCGACGAGTGCAGCGCCGGCGCCATATAGGCGAGCTTGTGGAAATTGTTGAGGTCGGCGAGCGTGCCGTAGCGCCTGTTGTTCTCGAGGTCGCGGACATAAGGCGCGCCATACATCGGCACGAAGATCGAGTTCTTGCCGCCGACGCGAACCGTGCGCTCGGGATTGCGCGCATTGAGCGTGAATTCCGGCGGAACCTTCGAGACCAGTTCCATCAGCAGCGCGCGGTCGATGCGCACACGTGTCTCCCTGACATCGGCTCCGGCCGCTTTCCAGAGCTCGATCGCTCCGTCGTCGCGGAACTCGCAACCGACCTCCTCGAGGATCTTGAGCGATTCCTCGTGGATCAGCTCCACCGCCTCGTCCGGAACCATCTGGTACACCGGAATCTGACGGACCAGGGTTGGGAACGACGCGATCGGTGCCCCACGAAGCGCCTTGCGCCCGAGACGGCCACCGCCACGGCGATGGGTTTGCTCGGTCAATTCAGCGGCCGGTGCGTTCATGGAGCCTCCATCCCTTCGATCCAGGTCAACTTAGCGAGGTGAAATACAGCTGTGACGCTGGAAAATCCTGATCTCTTGTATAAGCTGTGCTTATGCGAAACCTACGCCATCTCCTGCCCTCCGCCGGCAGCCTGATCGTCTTCGAGGCGGCGGGCCGGCTGTCGAGCTTCACCGCCGCCGGGCGCGAGCTCGGCATGACCCAGGCTGCCGTTTCCTATGCGGTGCGCGGCCTGGAGGAGCAGCTCGGCGCCCAGCTGTTCCAGCGCCGCCATCGCCAGGTCAGCCTGACCGAGGCCGGCGAGCGCTTCCATGCCGACGTCTCGCTCGGCCTTTCCCACATCCGCAAGTCGGCGGAGGATCTGCGCCTGCAGGCGACCGGCGGCCATGTGACGCTCGCCGCCTCGACGGCCTTCGGTTCGTTCTGGATGATGCCGCGCCTGCAGCGGTTCCGCGACGAGCTGCCGGGCATTGACCTTCGCATCCAGACCGGCGACCGCGATCTCGACATCATAGCCGAAGGCATTCCGCTCGCCGTGCGCGGAGGCGTGCCACGCGACTGGCCGGACTACCATTCGTTATCACTCTCCGACGAAGAGATTTTTCCGGTCGCGGGTCCCAGCTATCTGACGAAATTCGGCCGGCCTGAGACCGTGGAGCAACTGGCGACACACCGCCTCATTCATCTGGAGGAGCCCTATCGCGAGGCCCCGAACTGGGACGAATGGTTCCAGTCGGCCGGCGCCAGCCTCCGCAATGCGGAGCGTGGCTTGCGCATCAATGACTATGCGATCGTGATCCAGGCGGTCATGGAAGGGCAAGGAATCGCGCTCGGCTGGCGCCACCTTGTCGAGCGGCTGCTGTCGACCGGGCTGCTGGTGCCGGTAACGGACCACGTCATGAAGACGGGCACCGCGTTCTACGTCATCTGGCCGAAGAACCGCGAGCTCTCGGACAATGCCCGCAAGGTAAGAGACTGGCTGGTCGCGCAGGCGTAAAGTGGCCTCGCACGCACCGACCGAATCCGTGTAAGATCAGATCATGCCCATTCGACAGCTTTCCGAAACGATGATCAACCAGATCGCCGCCGGCGAAGTCATCGAACGTCCTGCGAGCGTGGTCAAGGAACTGGTCGAGAACGCGCTCGATGCCGGTGCGAGCAAGGTAGAGGTCGTCACGTCGGGCGGCGGGCTGAGCCTGATCCGCGTCACCGATGACGGCTCCGGCATCCCGGAGCAGGAGCTGGCGCTGGCGATCGCGCGTCACTGCACGTCCAAGCTCGCCGAGGACATCCACGACATCCGCTCGCTTGGCTTTCGCGGCGAGGCGTTGCCGTCGATCGGCTCGGTGTCGCGGCTGTCGATCCGCTCGCGCACGGCTTCGGGCGACAGCGCCGCGGAGATCGGCATCGAGGGCGGCCGCGTCCAGCCCGTCAAGCCGGCAGCCGCCAATCGCGGCACCACGGTCGAGGTGCGCGACCTGTTCTTCGCCACGCCGGCACGGTTGAAGTTCATGAAAGGCGAACGCGCCGAAAGCTCGGCCATCAGCGACATCGTCAAGCGCATCGCCATCGCCTTCCCCACGGTGCGTTTCACGCTGGCCGGTTCCGACCGCACGACGCTGGAACTGCCGGCGACCGAGGACAGCGCGAACGGCAGCCTGCGCCGCGTCGCGCAGGTGATGGGCGCCGACTTTCCCGACAATTCCATTGCCATCGACGCGATGCGCGAAGGCGTGCATCTGACCGGCCATGTGTCGATCCCGTCCTTCACCCGCGCCAACGCGCTGCAGCAATACGCCTATGTCAATGGCAGGCCGGTGCGCGACAAGCTGATCGCCGGCGCCATCCGCGGCGCCTTCGCCGATGTCCTGCCGCGCGACCGCCACGCGGTGACGGTGCTGTTCCTGACGCTCGATCCAGCGATCGTCGACGTCAACGTCCATCCGGCCAAGGCAGATGTCCGCTTCCGCGATCCGGGCCTCGTGCGCGGTCTGATCGTCGGCGCCATCCGGCAAGCGCTGGCCGATGCCGGCATCCGCTCCGCCACGACGGGTGCCGCCGGCATGATGGCTGCGTTCCGGCCGGGCGCCACACCCTATGATCACGGCGGTCCGACAAACGGCCATCGCAGCTACGAAGCAGCTTTCCGTGCCTCCGGCCCCACGGGTTTCGACCCTTCGCGCTCGCCGCAGCGGCCGCTCGACATGCAATTCGCAGGTGCCGGCTTTGAACGCGGCAATCCAAGAACCGCCGGCTTCGGCGAGGGCGACCAGGCGGCGTTCGATGCCGGCCCGCTCGCCAGCGCCGATGCGCGCGCCGGGCAGAATGAGGCAACCGAGACGCTGCTTGGCGCGGTGCTGGGTGCTGCGCGCGCCCAGGTGCACGAGAACTACATCGTCGCCCAGACCAGGGATTCGCTCGTCATCGTCGACCAGCACGCGGCCCATGAGCGGCTTGTCTATGAAGCGCTGAAGAACGCCCTCCACTCCCGGCCGGTGCCCTCGCAGATGCTGCTTCTGCCAGAGATCATCGACCTGCCGGAAGAGGACGCCGAGCGGCTCGCCATGCATTCCGAAACGCTCGCCCGCTTCGGCCTCGGCATCGAGCGTTTCGGCCCGGGCGCGGTCGCCGTGCGCGAGACACCGTCGATGCTGGGCGAGACCAATGTCGGGCAATTGGTGCGCGACCTCGCCGACGAGATCGCCGACAACGACACGGTCGAAACGCTGAAAGAACGGTTGGACAAGATCGCGGCGACCATGGCCTGCCACGGCTCGGTGCGCTCCGGCCGGCTGCTCAAGGCCGAGGAGATGAACGCGCTGCTGCGCCAGATGGAGGCGACGCCGGGCTCGGGCACCTGCAACCACGGACGCCCGACCTATATCGAACTCAAGTTGGCCGACATCGAGCGGTTGTTCGGGCGGCGGTGAACCGACTGCTAAACAGGCCGGCACAAGGCGCTTTGATTTACCTCTTCAAATTCACCACGATGACGCCACCCAGCGCCAACGCGCCGCCGAGAATGCCGAGCAATGTCGGCACCTCGCCCAGCCAGAAGAAACCAATCAGCGCCGACATCGGCGAGACCAGATACAAGAAGTTCGAGGCACGCGCCGCCGGCAGGCGCGACAGCGCGGTCGCCCAGGCCGCATAGGCGATCAGACTCGGCACGATGCCGAGATAGATGACGGCGCCGAGGCCGGCGGTGTTGGCGACAGCCGCTTGCTGGAGAGCGGCGGGCAGGAAGGGCGCCAGGCAGAGCGCGCCGAGCACCATGTTGGACGCCGCGATAGTCAGCGGATGGTGGCGGGCAAACAGCGGCTTCTGGACGATGGTGTTGACGGCCGAGCAGAGTGCCGAGCCAAGCACCAGCAGCGCGCCGGCATTGAAATGCAGGCCATGCCCGTCGGCGATCGCAATGATGCCGATGCCGGCGAAGGAAATGACGGTACCGATCCAGGCCAAGCCTGAGAAGCGCTCGCCAAGCAGCGCCATCGCCATGATAGCGGTGAAGATGGGACTGACATTGATGATGAAGCCGGCTGCTCCGGCCGAGACGGTCTGCTCGCCGAAATTGAGCATCGCCGTGTAGAGCGCGACGAAAATAGCGCCGCCGAAGGCGAGGCGCCACAAGTCGCCGACCCTGGGCAGCGCCGGACGCTTGACGGCAAGGTAGATGGCAGCCGGCACGGCGGCGATGGCAAAGCGCAGGGCGCCAAGCTCCAACGGCTGGAAGGCGGCGAGCCCGGCCCGGATCGCGGGAAAGGCGGAGGCCCAGCCGATCACCGTCAGCGCCACGGCGATGGCGGCCGTGGTGTCCATCCGCTGTGTCGAATTCAACGTGCCTGTCGTTGCGCTCATCTCATTGCCCTCGGATTCTTCAGGTCTCGGAAGCAGAAAACGCCTTTCCAGGTCAATTGACAAACGACCAAATCGAGGGTCACCTGTGAGCATGGATCACAGCTCGAACAGTATGCTGCCGCTGGAGACATTGCGCGCCTTCGACGCGGCGGCGCGCACGGGGAGCTTTTCGGCCGCCGCTGAAAAACTCAATCTTACCCATGGCGCGGTCAGCCGGCAAATCGCCAAGCTCGAGGACTGGCTTGGCCTGAAGGTTTTCGAACGCGGCGCGCGCGGCGTGTCGCTGACCAATGAAGGCAATCGCCTGCATCTCAGGACCACCGAAGCCTTCGCGCTGATCTCGGTCAATTCGGACCGGTGGGTGGAGCCGCGCGGCACCGCGGTGGTTCGGCTGGCCTCCATTCCATCGGTGAGCGGCCTGTGGCTTATGCCGCGCATGGCGGCGCTGGAGAACGAGCCAACCCGCCTGCGCATCGTGCTCGACGTCGACAACCGTCAGGCCGATCTCGCCGACGAAGGCATCGACCTGTCGGTCCGCTGCGGGCGCGGCCGCATTCCGGGCCGTGTCTCGGTGCAACTGTTCGAGGAATATCTCTTCCCGATCGCCTCGTCGGGCCTCGCACGAGAGATCGGCGGTGGCGACCCGGCCCGGCTGCTCAAATTCCCGCTGATCAACGATTCCGACGCTTCGGGCTGGCGCGCCTGGTTCGCGGCACAGGACATGGATTACCGGCCGCGCCCGCAAGACCGGCGCTTCGAGGACTATAATCTGGTGCTGGATGCCGCAGCCCATGGCCTCGGCATCGCGCTGGCGCGGCCGCCGCTCACCGAACATCAGATAGAATCGGGGCGCCTCGTCGCCGTTGACGATCGCACCGCGCTCAATCCGGTTTCCTACTGGCTGGATCGTCCGGTCGGCCGGCCGCGCGCAGCCGCAGCCGATCTCGCCAGGCGCATTGCCGAACTGGCCGGGCTTGCTTCGGCAAGGCTGGATGCTTTCCTGCAGGATGGCGATTAGGCTCGAAGGCGTGACGGGCGCGGTCGGAAATCGCGTGATACCTGCTCAACGAAACAGAAAAAGTACGATCATGGTGGTCGCTGCCGAGACGATGGCCGTCACGATCGATATCGTCCACAGCGACGACGGAATTGGCTCGGATCGTGGAGCATGGCCCGCCGGACGGCGGGAGGCGCCGCGCGGTTGCGGCGCGTTGGCGTTGGCCGCGACCAGCACCACGGCGGAAGCGACGGACGGCGAGAATGTGGACTGGGCCGAGGCCGGCGCCAGTTTGGGGGTGCTGTCAGTGGCCGTTATCTGCTTCGGGGCGAAGCCGCGCGAAGCCTGATCGGTGTCCGCCCCTGCCCCGCCCGTCGAGGCTCGTGGCGGTTCATGGTGGCTGGGGGCGTCGGGCTCCATGACGGCCCGGTAGGCGTCCTCGATCGCGGAGGACGACAGGCGTTGCGAGGTTTGAGCAGCCGGTCGCGGCAGCGAGGCTTGCAGCGCCTGGCTGGCGAACTGCGCCGATTGCACCATCACGGGCGCCGGCGGCTGGACGAGCGCCTTGACCAGCGCCGCGGTCGCCGGGTCGGCCTTGGGCGAAGGCACCGGCTGGGGCGTGAGTGCTTCTTTCAGCAAAGACGGCATGCTTGCATTGGCGATGTCCATGGCGCTTCCTGACAACCATTGTGCCATGGAGCAATATTAGATGAACATTGCGCCAAGCTTGACCTTGCCCACGATTTATGGCGATTGAATCCCGATGAACTCAAGTGCCATTGCATGATGAACCGTTTCGAAGGCCCCGGCGGCAAGGAAGCCCGCATCCGCTATCTCGATGGCGATTTCCAGGTCACCAGCCCCGGCTCGTTCGTGCGCTGCGCGGTGACGGGCGAAAACATCCCGTTGGACGAGCTGAAATACTGGAGCGTCGCCAGGCAGGAGCCTTATGTGAACGCCACCGCTTCGCTGCGCCGCGAAATCGAGGTGCATCCGGAACTGCGCAAACGGGGTTAGCCTCTCAGCTTGCGCTGCCGCCAGGCATCGAGCGTCTCCTCGATGATGCGTTCAGGAACATGGTCGAGCTCGAACGCCGTGTCGATTTCCAGCACGTCGAGACGGTCGAGAAAATCCTGCGGGGCGCCGTGGCGCAACCGGGCGGCGTCCTTGGCGGTGGTGATCAGGCCAAGGCTTTCGGCATGCGCCGTCGCGGCCAGTTCTGCAAGTTCGTCCTCGGCATAGAAGTGGTGGTCCGGAAAGGGCCTGGACAGGACCACTTCGCCGCCGGCCCCGCGCACCGTGTCGAAGAACTTTTCGGGATGACCGATGCCGGCAAAGGCCAAAAACCGCTTTCCGGCAAGCCCTGCCTTGCTGCTCGGCTCCGTGTGCGCCTCGAAGATCGGGCGGCCGGCACGCGCTGCCTGACGGACCACGGCATCGGCAGCGTTGCCCTCGCCCATCTTCAGCAATCCGCTGGTGAAGACCAGTTGGTCGACGATTTTGGCCCTGAGCGGACCGCCAGGGATGACGCGGCCATTGCCGATCCCGTAGCGGGCATCGACGACCACCAGCGCATAATCGATGTGGATGCGCGCGCTCTGGAAGCCGTCGTCCATGATCAGGAAATCGCAACCGTGTTTTTCCAGCAGCAGCCGGGCGCCGGCGGCACGATTGGGCGTCACCGCCACCGGTGCGTGTTCGGCCAGCAGCAGCGGCTCGTCGCCGACGTGCTTGGCGCTGTCATGACTGATATCGACGACGTGCGGCTCGGCGAAGGAACCGCCATGGCCGCGCGACAGAAACCCGGGCTTCAGATGCATGCGCTTGGCCTGTAGGGCGAGCGCGATCGCCACCGGTGTCTTGCCGGTGCCGCCGACGGTGAAATTGCCGATGCACAGAACCGGCGCCTGGATCTTCTCGCGCCGGGCTCTGCGCATGCCGCGACCGGCGACCAGCGCGTAGACGGCCGACAGAGGCGACAGCGCCAGGACTTTCCAGTCCGGCTCTTCCCACCAGAATGGTGGTGCTTCTGTGGCCACGTTAACGCCCGTTCGCGCCCTTCAGGCGCGCCTTGACCACCAGCGGCTGGATATAGGGTTCGAGCGATTTGAGCGTGCGTGCCAACGCGCCGCGCATCTCATCGACAGTCGCGATCCCCGCCGCCATCATCTCGTGGCGCGCCACTTCGTTGGTCAGGAGGAAATTGACGGCGCCAGCCAGCATGTCGCGGTCGCGCACCAGCTTGGCGCCGCCGCTGTCGAGCAGGCGCTGATAGGCCTCGCGAAAATTCTGCACGTTGCGCCCGGCGAGAACGGCGGTGTCGAGCATGGCCGGCTCGAGCGGGTTCTGGCCGCCTTCGGAGGTCAGCGAGCGGCCGACGAAAGCGATTTCGGTCAAGCGGAGGTACAAGCCCATTTCGCCGATCGTATCGCCAAGCAGGACATCGGTGTCGGGCCCGATACGGTCGCCCTTGCTGCGCCGCGCAACCTTCAGGCCCATGCCGGAAATCTCCGCGGCAAGGGCTTCGGCCCGATCGGGATGGCGCGGAACGACGATCGTCAAAAGGCCGTTGTGACGCTTGTGCAACATCGCGTGGACTTCCGCCGCGACCACTTCCTCACCATCATGGGTCGAGATCGCCGCCCAGGTCGGGCGATCGCCGATCTGTCGCTGCAAAGTGCCAAGCGCGCGGTCGTCGACCGGCGGCGGGTTCGTGTCGACCTTGAGATTGCCCGACACCGTGACCGGCCGGGCGCCGAGCGCGCGAAAACGCTCGCCGTCGACGTCGGACTGGGCAACGACATGGGCCAGATTCTCGAACAGCGCCTCGGCGAGGTTGGCCCGCTTCTTCCACGATGTGTAGGAGCGATCGGAGAGCCTGCCATTGACCAGCACCTGCGGCACGTGGCGGGCACCGAGTTCGAGGATGGTCATCGGCCAGATCTCGGATTCGGCGATGATCGCCAGATCGGGTTTCCAGTGATCGAGAAAGCGGCTGACCGCCGGCTTCAGATCGAGCGGCACATATTGGTGGATGATGCGGTCGCCGAGCCGCTCGTCGACGACCTGGGCAGAGGTCACCGTGCCGGTCGTCAGCACGATGTTGACGCCGTAGTCGAGGATGCTTTCGACCAGCGGCACGACGGCCAAGGTCTCGCCGACGCTCGCCGCATGGATCCAGATCACCGGTCCCTCGGGGCGCGGTCGGCCGGCGACGCCATAGCGCTCGCGGCGGCGGTTGCGGTCTTCCTTGCCGCGCGAGGTGCGCCAGGCGACGTAGGGCCCGACCAGCGGGTAGGCGGCGGCGCCGGCAAAACGGTATGCCGACAACATGGTACGCGCCCAGCGGCCGCTCACCGCGAATCGTCCACGAGACGGTAGGCCTCGGCGGTCGCGGCATTGAGGGCAACCGTCACTTCCTGGCGCTTGCGCTCCATTTCGGCATCGTCGGCATCCGCCGCCACAAAGATCGGCGTGCCGATGGTCACGGCGGAGCGGCCGAAGGGCAGGTTGATGGTGGTCTTGTCCCAGCTCTTTTCCAGCACCTTGCGGCGGCTGGTGGCGATGGCGACCGGCAGCAGAGGCCGGCCGGAGAGGCGAGCCAAAAGAACGATACCGAGCCCTGCATCGCGCGGGGTACCGTGGGGTATGTCTGCGATCATGGCGACGTTCTTGCCTGCGGTGAGCGACTTTTTGAGGGCGATGAGGGCCTTGGCCCCGCCCTTGTCGAGATGCCTGGCATTGTCGCGCCCGCCCGAACCGCGCACCGCCTCGATGCCGAACTTCTCCAGCATCAGCGCGTTGAGTTCGGCATCGGCACTGCGTGACACCATGGCGACCAGCGGCTTGCGCTTGGGATAATAGGCCGGCGTCAAAAGATGCTGGCCATGCCACAGAGCAATGATCCCCGGCTCGAACTCGGCATAGGCGCCGCCCGAAAAGCGTGCCGATCCGGCGACCAGGGGGCTGGTCAGGCGAACCAGCCGCACGAACTGCGCGAGCAGGCTGGCAATGGCGTTTTTGACGAATCGGGACTGCGCGAGCGGCTGGCGAATCCTGCGCCAGAAGGCCTTGGTCGTGCGGCTGCCGCCCCTGCCCGTGGGCGCGGCCTCGCTGGCTGGCTCTTTCGCCAGATCACGCTCCATCGAAGTCAACCGGCGGCCTTGCTATCGGGATCCAGCAGACGGTGCAGATGAACGACGAAATAACGCATATGGGCATTGTCCACGCTGGCTTGCGCTTTGGCTTTCCACGCGGTGTGCGCGGATTGATAGTCGGGAAAGACGCCGACGATGTCGAGTGCGTCAAGATCCCGGAACTCGGTGCCGCCAAGCTTCTTGAGTTCGCCGCCGAACACCAGATGCAAAAGCTGTTTCTTTCCGTCTTCCGCGGCCATGTCGGTCCTTCACATATCGTGAGTTTGTGACAGGTCTAGACCAAAGCCGCAGACTTTGGAACCGTCGAAAACGCTTTCAGGCATGCAGCCCGGCGATGACATCGACAAGCACCGCCAGCAGGTCCCCGCTGCCGGCGGCGAGCGCGCCGTGGCGGATCACCTCGCCGGCATAGAGCGGCGCGCGGCCATTCGGGTCGAGCAGATGTCCGCCCGCCTCGCCCAGGATGAGATCGGCTGCTGCAATGTCCCAGTCATGCGCGTTAGGCTTGACGAATGTTGCGTCGAGCGTGCCATTGGCGATCATCGCCAGGCGGTAGGCGAGCGAGGGGATGTAGGGTGCCCGCTGCAGCCGCTTCTGCCAGTCGGCAGGCACCATGTCGATCAACTGCTTCAATCCTGAAATTTCAGCCTTGTCCCCAGGCTTGCGCACCGCGATGCGCTTGCCGTTACGGAAGGCGCCCTGGCCGGGCAGCGCCCAGTAGGTCTCCTCCATCGCCGGGCATTCGAGTACGCCGGCGAGCGAGCGGCCACTCTCGACGACGGCAACGCTGACGCACCAGGTCCGCTGGCCTTCGAGGAAGCCGCGCGTGCCGTCGATCGGGTCGACAACGAAGGTGCGGCGCGCCGAAAGCCGCGCCGAATCGTCGGCCGTCTCTTCCGACAGCCAGCCATAGTCCGGCCGCGCCGCAAGCAGTGTCTGGCGCAGATACGCATCGGCGGCATGATCAGCTTCGCTGACCGGCGAGGTGCCGCCCTTCATCCAGACCTGCGGATTGTTGCCGAAGTAGCGCATGGCGATAAGACCGGCCTCGCGGGCAGCGTCGCGCAGTAGCGGCAGGTCCAGATCGGCGCTGGCAGTGGTCAGGTCATGCTCCGGCAAGGGTCATGCCTTCGATCAGGAGGGTAGGGGCGGCGGTGCCGAAATTACGGTCGAGGTCATTCGCCGGCACCATGTTGAGGAACATCGTCTTCAGGTTCGAGGCGATGGTGACTTCGGCTACTGGATAGGCAAGCGCGCCATTTTCGATCCAGAAGCCCGAGGCGCCGCGGCTGTATTCGCCGGTGAGCATGTCGACGCCCTGGCCAAACACTTCGGTGACGTAGAAGCCGGTCTTGAGCGAGCCGATCAAATCCTCCGGCGAGCGCTCGCCCGCCTCTATGGCGAGGTTCGTCGACGACGGCGAGACGGAGGAGCCGCCGCGCGCGCCGCGACCGTTGGTGACAAGACCGAGTTCCCGGGCCGCCGATGTCGACAGGAACCAGTGGTTGAGGACACCCTTGTCAATCATCAGGAGCTTCTCGCCCTCGACGCCTTCGCCATCGAATGGGCGCGAGGCCTGGCCACGACGCCGCAGCGGGTCGTCGGTGACGGTGATGGCGGCAGCGGCCACCTGCTTGCCCATCATGTCGCGCAGGAACGAGGTCTTGCGCGCGACGGAAGCGCCGTTGATGGCGCCGGCGATATGGCCGGCAATGCCGCGCGCGACGCGCGGGTCGAACACCACGTCGACCGGTCCGGTCGCCGCCTTGCGCGCGCCAAGGCGGCGCACCGCCCGTTCACCGGCCTTGCGGCCGATATCCTCGGGCGCGTCGAGATCGGCAAAATGCTGGCGCGAGGAGAATTCATAGTCGCGCTCCATGCCGGTGCCCTCGCCGGCGATCACGCTGGCCGAGCGCGCAAAGCGCGAGGCGACATAGTGGCCGAGAAAACCGTGCGAGGTGGCCAGAACCAACCCGCCAAGCCCGGCGCTGGCATTGCTGCCGGACGAATTGGTCACGCCCTTGACGGCGAGAGCCGCCGCCTCGGCCGCAAGGGCGGCTTCCTTCAACTGATCGGCCGACACTTCCGTCGCGTCGAACAGGTCCAGATCGCGCGTCTGCCCGGCGAGCAGCGCGGGGTCGGCAAGACCCTGGTAGGGGTCCTCGGGAGACACCTTGGCCATGGCGACGGCCCGCTCGGCAAGCGCCTTCGGATCGGAGGCGGCGGTGGCCGATACGCTGGCCACACGCTGGCCGACGAAGACCCGCAGCGAAACATCGTCGCCCTCGGACGCTTCGGTGTTTTCGACCTTGCCAAGCCGCACCGAAACGCCGGTCGAGCGGCCACGCACCGCGACGGCGTCCGCGGCATCGGCGCCGGCGCGTTTGGCGGCCTCGACCAGGGCCGCGACGCGGTCCGTCAATTTCGCGGCGTCGAGCTTGTCGGTCATGCACTTGATCCTGTTTCTTCAGCCTGTCCGGAAGGCAGGTGCTGCCGCACCATCTATTGTTCCAATGCCGCTTGTGCAATGGCAGAAGGGCAATCAGGATGTCGCGATCAAATCGCCCGCAAAGAGCGGACATCGCGGTTTTTGCCTATCTGGAGCCCTCGCCATGACGCCTTTCCATCTTGCCTTTCCGGTTCGTGATCTCGATGAAACCCGAACTTTCTATGGTGAGGTGCTGGGCTGCGCGATCGGCCGCTCGTCGGCGACGTGGGTCGATTTCGACCTTTACGGCCACCAGATGTCGGCGCATCTGCGACCGCAGGTCGCGCAAGCCGCCAGCGACGGCAAGGTCGACGGCATTTTGGTGCCGATCCCGCATTTCGGCGCCGTGCTCTTGATGGACGACTGGCAGCGCCTGGCGAACCGGCTGGAAGCGCGCGACGACATAGACTGGCTGGAGCGCCCAATGGTGCGTTTCAAGGGCGAGCCTGGCGAACAGGCGACGCTGTTCATCCGCGACCCCTCGGGCAACGCCTTGGAATTCAAGGGCTTTCGCTCACTGGAGCAGGTTTTCGCGCATTGAAGTGAGGGCCGGCGGCGGCCTGTCGTTCAAGATGCCGCGACCGGCGTCCAGATCACGTCCTCGATCTTCTGCGCTCCTGTCGCCAGCATGACCAGGCGGTCGAAGCCGAGCGCGATGCCGCTGGCCTGCGGCATGATGGCAAGGGCGGCGAGAAAATCCTCGTCCAGCGGGTAGCGCTCGCCATAAATACGCTCTTTCTCGTCCATCTCGATGATGAAGCGCCGGCGCTGCTCGGCCGCGTCGGTCAACTCGCCAAAGCCGTTGGCGAGCTCGACGCCGCAGCAATAGAGCTCGAAACGTTCGGCGACGCGCGGATCCCGGGGGCTCGGTCGGGCGAGTGCCGCCTCGGCGACCGGATATTCGCACAGGATGGTCGCCCGCCCCTGCCCGAGGAACGGCTCGATCTTTTCCACCATCACGCGGCTGAACAAATCCGCCCAGCTGTCATCAGGCGCGGTGCGCAGGCCGGCCTGGACCAGTGCGGCATGAAGCGCGTCCCGATCCGTGCCGCCATCGACGGTGACCGTGGCCAGCAGATCGATGCCGGCATGGCGGCTGAAGGCGTCCGCCACGGTCAACCGCTCCGGTTCAGCAAAGGGATCGCAGTCGCGGCCCCGGAAGGAAAAGCGCCTGGCCCCTGCTCGTGTCGCGGCCAGCGCCAGCAGATCGGCGCAGTCGCGCATCAGGCTTTCATAGGTTTCCCCTACCCGATACCATTCGAGCATGGTGAATTCGGGATGATGCAAGGGGCCGCGCTCGCGGTTGCGATAGACGGCCC
Source organism: Mesorhizobium sp. ESP7-2 (assembly GCF_020164715.1). Classification (NCBI taxonomy): domain Bacteria; kingdom Pseudomonadati; phylum Pseudomonadota; class Alphaproteobacteria; order Hyphomicrobiales; family Phyllobacteriaceae; genus Mesorhizobium; species Mesorhizobium sp. ESP7-2. Next base: position 162,698 of record NZ_JAIUGQ010000001.1, on the reverse strand, counting down.
CCAGGCTGAAAATGCGCTGTTCCCCCGCGGCGAGCAGTTTCTTGCACGCGAATTCCGGCGAGGTATGGAGATAAAGCGGGGAGCGAACGCCATCCGGCCCGACCGCTTCCGTGGCGAAAGCCGCCAGATGCGCCTCGTTGCCGGGCGAGACCTGCAGCGCGGCCGTCTCCACCTCGATGAAGTCGTTATGGGCGAACCAGTCGCGCAAGGCAGCCGTCAGCCCGTTGCGCAGCATCAGGCGCGGGCGGCGGTCGGCATGGACATGCGGCGTCCACCAGGGCGACGCGGCGGTCATGAGCGGATTGAAGGCGTGCCAGAGCGCCCCATGTCAGTTCGCGCCGATGTCAGTTCGCCCCCATGCCAGTTCGTATTGGGGGGCTGGCGGTTCGCGCCAAGATGCGCTAGGCCCCCATCCAGCGCCGCGCAAGCCGGCAAACGCCAGTCAACTCTCGCAGGATTTAAAACCGTGGTGAAAGTCATCGCCAGTTCGCTCCGCAAAGGCAATGTCGTCGACAAGGACGGCAAGCTTTATGTGATCCTCTTTGCCGAAAACATCCACCCGGGCAAGGGCACGCCCGTGACGCAGCTCGACATGCGGCGCATCGGCGACGGGGTGAAGGTGTCGGAGCGCTACCGTACCACCGAACAGGTGGAGCGCGCCTATGTCGAGGAGCGCGAGCACACCTTCCTCTACGCCGACGGCGAAGGCTATCACTTCATGAATCCGGAAACCTATGACCAGGTGGCGGTGTCGGAAGCCGTGGTCGGCGACGCGGCGCCTTATCTGAAGGAAGGCATGCCGGTGCAGGTGTCGCAGTTCAACGGCATCGCGATCGCCCTGGTGCTGCCGCAGCGCGCCACTTTCGAAGTAGTCGACACCGAGCCGACGACCAAGGGCCAGACGGCGTCGTCCTCCTACAAGCCGGCCGTGCTTTCCAACGGCGTGCGCACCACCGTGCCGCCGCACATCGCGCCTGGCACCCGCGTGGTGGTAATGACGGCCGACGGGTCCTATGTGGAGCGGGCGAAGGACTGAGGGCAAGCCCTCGCAATCTTGCCGACGGAACCGCTGACTGCAATCACGTCCTGGCTGGTGTCCGTGCTCTTTTCGCTTTGTCATTGGCGGAGCGCTGTTCAACTGCGGCCTCCACCTCCCGCTTCAGCCGATCCTTGATTTCAACGGTCTCGTTCATCAAGGCGTCGATCCTCAGGAAATCGAGCACCCGGTATTTCGACACCGCCGGACGGACCAATATGTCGGGCTGGCATTGTTTCAGCTTGTTGGCGATGATCGACTGCATCATCAGCTGCGTGGCGCCGAACATCAGGTCGACGGAGGTCGGCTGTTTGCGGTCGGCCTCTTCCGGCGCGCCGACCACGTCGACGCCGATGATGATGTCGGCATCCTTCTCGATCAGGTCGAACGGCACGGGGTTGTAGATGCCGCCGTCGATCAGCAGCCTGCCGTCGCGCATTACCGGGCGGAACACGGCGGGAATGGCGGCCGAGGCGGCTAGGGCCGAGTGCAGGTCGCCGTCGTCGAACACGGCGAGCTTGTGGCCGAAATAGTCCGTCGCCGTCACCTTCAGCGGGATTTTCAGCTCAGCGAAGGTCTCGGGGATGGCCTCGGGCAAGAATGCCTTCAGGATGCGCTCGACATTGAACTGGCTGACCCGAATGCCGCCCTGCATGGCTTCCGCGATCGTACCTGGCCGCGCCCGCCACATGCGGCTCGCAACCTCGGCGCGTCGGCCAAGAATCGAGCGGGCATAATCGTGGATATCCTTGCCGGTCATGCCGGAGGCCATGCCGGCGCCCATGATGGCGCCGATCGACGAGCCGGCTATCGCCACCGGCTTGATGCCGAGCTCGTCAAGCGCCTCGATGACATGGATATGCGCCAAGCCGCGCGCGCCGCCGCCGCCGAAAGCTATGCCGAAAGTCAGGCTCATCCCTTGCCGGCCCCGGCCAGCGGCGGTCCGACCACCATGATGGTCGGCTCGGCAGTCAGCAGCTTCTTCGCCACCGCCTTGACCTGATCGAGTGTCACCGCGTTGATGTAACCGGTGCGGCGCTGCATGTAGTCGATGCCGAGATCGTCGAGCTGCAGCTCGACCAGCGTCGCGGCGATGGAACTCGACGAATTCAGATTGTTGATCGCATAGGCGCCGATCAGATATTTCTTGGTCGCCGCCAGTTCGGCCTCGGTCGGGCCGTCATCGGCCAACCGCTTGACGACGTCCCGCACGATGCCGAGCGTCTCGGCGGCGCGGTCGGAACGCGTTCCGGTGGTGACGATCAGCGCGTCGGCGTGGTCCTGGTTTACCAGCGAGGAATTGACGCTGTAGGCCAGCCCGCGCTTTTCGCGCACCTCCTGGAACAAGCGCGAGGTGAAGGTGCCGCCGCCAAGGATTTCGTTCATCAACGCGGCCGGGAAGAAATCCGGCGACTTGCGCTTCACGCCCGGCCAGGCGAGCTGCAGCGAGGTCTGCGGCAGGTCGTAATTGACCTCGACATGCTGCGCCAGCCTGGGCTCGATATCGGCGACAGGGGCGAGCGCCTGGTTTGGCGGCAGGTCGCCGAACACCATGTCGAGCTTCTTCTTCAGCGTCTCGGCGTCGATGGCGCCGACCACGGCGACATGCAGGCCGCCGCGCGCGAACACCGCCTTGTGCAGTGCCTCGAGGTCGGCCTGCGTGACCGCGGCGATGCTCTGTCTGGTGCCCTGATCGGAGCGCGAATAGGGGTGATCGCCATAGACGGCGCGCGCCCATCGGTTCTGCGCCACCGTGTCCGGGTCGTTCTCGTTGGCGACGATGCCGGACAGGACCTGGGCGCGGATGCGGTCGATCGGCGCCTGGTCGAAGCGCGGCTCGTTGACCGCCAGCCGCAACAGGTCGAAGGCTTGGTCGCGCTGTTCGGCCAGCATGCGCATGGAGCCGTAGACGCCGTCGCGGGTCTCGTCGAAGCTCATTTCGGCGCCGGCGTCGTCGAGCTTGACCTGGAAGGCTTCCGAATCGAGCGGGCCAGCGCCCTCGTCGAACAGGCCGGTCATCAGATTGGCCAACCCTTCCTTGCCCGGCGGATCCTGTGTCGAACCACCACCGAAGACGAAACGGATGGCGACAACAGGCACGGAATAGTCCTCGACCAGCCAGGCCGTGACACCCTTCGGCGAGGTGACGGACTGGATCTCCATGGCGCGGGCGGCAAGCGCCGGCAGGATAAGGAAGAGGATGGAAAGGAATAGGGTTGCGATGGCGTGCAGGGCCTTCCCTTCTCCCCTTGTGGGAGAAGGTGGCCGAGCGAAGCTCGGTCGGATGAGGGGTGCTCCAGCTTGACGCTGCCCGCGCTCCGTCCAAGACCCCTCAACCGTCTCGGCGCTGCGCGCCGATCCACCTTCTCCCACAAGGGGAGAAGGGAAGACATGGTGGTGCTCGCTCATCATCAATTCCCCGCCTGTTGCTGCGGCAAGAGATAGCCGGTGGTCGAGCGGGCCAGTACCAGATAGCGCGCGGCGACGGCCTTGACCTCGTCGGTCGTGACCTTGCGGATGCGGTCCGGCCATTGCTGCACGTCCTGCACATTGCCGCCGGTGGCGAGCGTCGAGCCATAAATGTTGGCCATGGACTCCTGCTTGTCGCGGGCAAAGATCATCGACCTGACATAGCGGTCCTTGGCTTTTTCGAGCTCATCTGATGTGACGCCGTCGCTCGCGATGCGCGCCACCTCGGCATCGACCGCGGCCTCGACGTCAGCCAGCTTGGCGTCGCCGCGCGGCGCGCCGTAGACGGTGAAATTGGTGTCGTCGAGCATGGTGCCCTGGAAGTACGCGCCGGCGCTGGAAGCGATGCCCTGCTTCACGACAAGCGCCTGGTAAAGCCGGCTGCGGTTGCCGCCGCCGAGGATCTCGGCGAGCAGGTCGAGTGCTTCGGCCTCGCCGGGCTTGGCGGTGTGATAGGAGGGCACGACCCATTGCGTCGAGAAACTCGGCACGCTGACGCGGGCATCGGAGAGCGTCACGGTGCGCCTGGTGTTTTGCTCCGGCTCGACCGGGCGGACGCGCGGCGGCAGATCCGGCCCGCGGGCCACATTGCCATAAGTCTTTTCGGCCAGCGCCTTCACCGTTTCCGGTTCGACGTCGCCGGCCACGATCAGCACGACGTTGTTGGGCCGGTAGTATTTGTTGTAGAAGGCGATGGCGTCGGTGCGATTCAGCTGCTCCATCTCCTGCATCCAGCCGATGACCGGAATGCGATAGGGCTGGTTCTGCCACAGGGTGGCATCGACCTCTTCGTCGAGCACGGCCTGCGGGTTGTTGTCGATGCGCGAGCGGCGCTCCTCCAGGATCACATCGCGCTCGGTCTTGATGACATCGTCGGTGAGGATGAGGTTGCGCATGCGGTCAGCCTCGAAGCTCATCATCAGCTCGAGATCCGCCGGCGCCACCGTCTCGTGGAAAGCGGTGTAGTCGTAGGAGGTGAAGGCGTTGTTGGAGCCGCCAATGTCGGAGACGGCGCGATCGAACTCGCCGGCTTCGTGATGGGCCGTGGCCTTGAACATAAGATGCTCGAAGAAATGGGCGATGCCGGATTTGCCCGGCGGTTCGTCGGCGCTGCCGATCTTGTACCAGACCATGTGAGTGACGATCGGCGCGCGGTGATCGGGAATGACGACCACTTCCATGCCGTTGTCGAGCAGAAAGTCCGTCACCTTGAACTCGGCCGGCACCGTGTCTGGCAATACGGAGTTGTCCGCCAGGACAGGGTCGGTCATGAACAAGGCCAGCGACGTCGCCAGCAGCGTTGGCCTCAGCCACTCAGTCCTGGATGTCATCGACGGCTCCGGTTTCATGCAGCGACGATAGGCAAGGCGCTGGCGACAAGCAAAGTGAATCGTTGGTCATGTTGCCGGCAAAGGCGGCGGCAAAGAGGCCACCGCTGAAAGAGGCCTGTCAGGCAGCCTCGATGAAGCGGATGACGGTCTCGCCGTAGCTGCGCTCATCAAGCACGGAAAAGCCCGGCCCTGGCTCGAAGGGAACCGCCGCCGTCTCCTCGACCACGCAGAGCGCGCCGGAGCGCAGCCAGCCGCCATCCTTGGCGGACCGCAGGGCGCGCTCGCCAAGGCCCTTGCCGTAGGGCGGATCGGCAAAGACGAGGCCGAACGGCGCCAGCGTACCAGCCTCGCCCAGACCCGTTGCATCGCGGCGGAAGATCTTGGTGCGTCCGGTCAGGCCGAAGGCCTCGACATTGTCGCGGATCAGACCCCGGCCTTCGGCCGATTCCTCGATGAAGACGCCATAGGATGCGCCGCGCGACAGAGCTTCCAGACCAAGCGCGCCGGTGCCGGCGAATAGGTCGAGCACGCGCGCACCGTCCAGTTGCCCGGCAAAACGATGTGCCAGAACGTTGAAGACGGCCTCGCGGGTGCGGTCGGTCGTCGGGCGGATGGCGCTGCTGCGGGGCGTCGCCAACGGACGCCCGCGAAACTCACCGCCGACGATTCTCATCTTGTCCGCGGGCCCTTGGGGCCGCTGCGTGGCCGCTCACCGCCACCGGCGCCTCCTGGACGCTCGCCACGCGGCTTGCCGAATGGCTTTGCGCCGCCTGGTTTGCCGGCGGGCTTGCCATAAGACGGCTTGAACGAGGCCTTGCGCGCCTTGGCCTCGGCCGCCTTGGCCGCATCGGCCTCCGCCCTGCCCTTGCCGATCGGCCGGGCTCCCGGCGCCATCCAGACATTGGCCTTGCGCTGGCCGGGCGGCTCGATCGGCCGCTGCTCGCGTTCGGATTTCTTGCCGCCGCCACGAGGCTTGTCACCGAATCCGCCGCGCGGCTTGTCGCCAAAACTACCACGCGGCTTATCGCCAAAGCCGCCACGCTCCGGTCGCGGGCCTCGTTCGCCGAAGCTCTTTTCTGGTCTCTCGCCTCTGTCAGGGCTTGTCGACAGCTTGCCGAGCGCCTCGTCGCGGCTGCCTTCCCGGCGCTTACGGTTCTTGATCAGCCCGCCCTCGCCGATCGGCCGGCGCTCGCCGTCTCGCGTGAACTTCGGCCGTTCGGGTTCGGCATCACGGATCTCGGTACGCCGCACCGGCTGGTTGGAAAACGGTTTTGTTATCTCGGCGTCGAAATTGGCGCCGGATTCCTCGACTAGGCGCTCGCCAAGCTGGTCGCGCAGCACCCGGCCCTTGATCTCCAGCACATGACCTTCGGCGAGATCCTCGAGCTGGAACGGGCCGTAGGAGATGCGGATCAGCCGCGTGACGTCGAGGCCGAGCGCACCGAGGATGTTCTTGACCTCACGGTTCTTGCCCTCGCGCAGGCCGATCGTCAGCCAGGCGTTGGAGCCCTGTTCGCGATCGAGGCTGGCCTCGATGGCGCCGTAGAAGACGCCGTCGACGGCAATGCCCTCGCGCAGGCCGGCGAGCGCGCTTTCCTCGACCTTGCCGTGGACACGCACGCGGTAGCGGCGCAGCCAGCCGGTGGCCGGCAGTTCGAGCACGCGCGACAGGCCACCATCGTTGGTCAGCAGCAAAAGGCCTTCAGTGTTGATATCGAGCCGGCCGATGGTCATCAGGCGCGGCAGTTCGGCCGGCAGCACGTCGAAGACGGTCTTGCGGCCTTCGGGGTCGCGGTTGGTGGTGACGACACCCGCCGGCTTGTGGAACAGGAACAGGCGCGTGCGTTCGATCGGCGGGATTTCCATGCCGTCGAGATGGATAATGTCATTGGGCATGACGTTGAACGCCGGCGAGGCCAGCACCCGGCCATTGACCTTGACGCGGCCGGCGGCGATCAACTCCTCGGCGTCGCGGCGCGAGGCGAGCCCGGCACGTGCCAGGCGCTTGGCTATGCGCTCGCCGGCTTCTTCCGTTGCTTCGATTGGTCGCGGACGTGGCTTGAAACCGCCGCCCGATGCGCCTTGGAGCCGATCACTGAAATCGCGCTTGGGCCTGTCGCCTGCGAAGTCGCGCTTCGGACGGTCGGCGAAGTCTCGCTTCGGACGATCCCCGAAATCACGCTTGGGACGGTCGAAGCGCTTTTCGCCGCCCTCCGCCGAAGCAGAAACCGGACGGTCGCCGCGCGGAGCGTAGGGTTTGCGCGCCCCTTCGCGCTTCTCATAAGGCTTGCGTTCGCCTTCGGCCGCCATGGGACGGTCGCCACGCGGGGCGTACGGCTTGCGCGGGCCTTCGCGCTTTTCATACGGCTTGCGCTCACCTTCGGCCGCCATCGGTCGGTCGCCGCGCGGGGCGTAGGGCTTGCGCGGGCCTTCGCGCTTTTCATAGGGCTTGCCTTCGGGGCGCGGTCCCTTGCGGAACGGCTTGTCGCCGCTCTTGAAGTCGCGCTTCGGGCGCTCGCCTTCAGCGCCTGCCGGGCGGTCGCCGCGTGGGGCGTAAGGCTTTTTGGCACCGAAGGACGGCTTCCCGCCCTTGCTGGCGTCGCGGCCACGTGCGCCTGCCGGTTTCGGGCCACTCCTGCCCGGACCGGCTTTGCGCGGAGATTTCTTGTCGTTGTCGTCCATGTGGCCTTTGTCCGTTTGCGCTGCTACAGCGTGGCGCATCCGTTCGGCGCGCAACGAACGCTGTAGCATTTTTGATTTGGCGCATGATCATTCCCGAAATTCGAGTCCGATTTTCGGGTTGATGCGCTCCATAACAGGATCACCGCCGGGTGGCGAGGATATAATGGGAAGACAAACCGCTTGAAGAGGCCGGATTTCATGGCCATGGCACTGCAGGAGGCCGAGGCGGCAGCCTTGCGTGGCGAAGTGCCGGTCGGCGCGGTGATCGCCAAGGACGGCACGGTCATTGCCAGTGCCGGCAACCGCACGCGCGAGCTTGCCGACCCTACGGCCCATGCCGAGATGCTGGTGATCCGTGAAGCCTGCGGCAAAATCTCCAGCGAGCGGCTCACCGGCCACGATCTCTATGTGACACTGGAGCCCTGCGCCATGTGTGCCGGGGCAATCTCATTCGCCAGGCTGCGCCGTCTCTATTTCGGTGCCGCCGACGAAAAGGGCGGCGCCGTGGTCAACGGCGTGCGCTTCTTCGCTTCTCCGACCTGCCATCATACGCCCGACATCTATCCGGGGATGGCCGAGACCGAAGCGGGCCTGCTGCTGAAGGATTTTTTCAGGGGACGTCGAGACTGAGCCAAGGCCGCCGCAAGATCAGCGGCGCGACCGTTCTTACAGCGACGGCAACCAGTCGAACCAGCCGCCCTTCTTGCCCTCGGCCTTTGCCTTGAGGCGGCGTTCCTTCTTGTACTCGTCTTCGCCGAGTTCGTTCTGCGGCGCGGCATCGGAGGCGACACGGTAGGCCAATGGCGGCTCGCTGAGGTACTTGCGCGTGTTGGGGTCGCCCTGCTTGCTTTCGGCAAGGCGGCGCTGGATCTCGGCGGCGCGGCCCTTGTCGGAATCGGCGGGCTTCCACGCCGGCGGATGGCTCGAGCCGGAGTCTTCCATCGCCTTCTTCACCGAAGCCGGATCCGTCTGCACGTCGTCGACGATCTCCGACTGGTAGGCCGGATCATTCTGGTGGGCGGTGGCGTCGGCGCGGAGTCGCGCGCGGCGCTGCTCGGGCGATTCGGGCCACCCTGCGTTTGCCGTCTGGATGCTTTCCTGAGGCGCAGGCAGCGCTTCCTTCTGACCTGGGGCCGGCTTCACCAGGGTAGGACGCGGCTTGTAGTCGATCGGGTCCTTGTGCTTCGGCGCGAAGGAAACGGCGCCTGTCAGATCGCCGGCCAGCTGTTCGGCGGCGGTCTTGTCGGTGCCATAGGTCGGAGAGCCCATGCAGCCGGATAAAGCGAGGCCCGATGCGACAAGCGGCGCCAACAGCGCAAGGCGCGCCTTATAACTCTCGGTCATGCCAAAAAGTCCCACTCTAGACAGCCTCTCGATCGCACCGGCTTTGTATCCGGTCCCCATCATGCAAGCACTTGCGACGGAAATCCGGCGACAATTTGTCTTCCGGAGTTTCGCGTGTTTACCTCAACCACTCGTTAAGGGCAACGCACGGGCGGATTTGCATCGCCCGGCGTGGCATTTGTGCACTGCTTTGGACGACTGGCACTAGAGCCTTCCCAGTGCTTTCAGCTCGTGCAGCACGGCGGCATCACGTGCCGAAACATCCGGGAACTCCGGATCCTGCCCGACATCGGCCGTGTAGCGCCAGGAACGCGCGCATTTGACCAGGCCGCGATCCTCCGCTTTCTCGACCACCACGGCGACGCCCTTGACATCGTCGAGGACAAAGGCGGTTTGCGGCGCCTGGCCATGGGCAATGACGAGATCGCTGGTGATCGCCATTTCAGCCATGTCGACGTCCGATATCGCCGCCTCGAGCGCCGCGTCGTTGATCGTGACCACCGGTACGGCCTCCAGCGAGGAGCCGATCACCTTCTGGGCACGGGCGATCTCGAGCGCACCGGTGACGACACGGCGCACCTGCCTGACCTTGCGCCATTTCTCCGCCAGCGCGTCGTTCTTCCAATTCGCCGGGATTTGCGGGAATTGGTCGAGATGCAACGAGACCGCATCGGGATGACGATCGAGCCAGGCCTCTTCCATGGTGAAGGGCAGCATCGGCGCCAGCCATTTCACCAGGCAGTCGAAGAGATGGCGTACCACCTGGACCGAAGCCTTGCGCTTCACGCTCGACGGGCCGTCGCAGTAGAGCGCGTCCTTGCGGATATCGAAATAGAAGGCCGACAGTTCGACCACCATGAAGTCGAGCAGAGCTCGCGTGATGCGCTTGAACTCGAAGGCGTCGTAGCCCTGGCGCACCACCTCGTCGAGCTCTGCCAACCGGTGCAGCATCAACCGCTCCAGCTCCGCCATCGTCTCCACGGGAATGACCTCACCATCGTCATGGGCGAGCGTACCCAGCATCCAGCGGATGGTGTTCCTGAGCTTGCGATAGGCGTCGATGTTGGTCTGCAGCACGTTCTTGCCGAGCCGCTGGTCTTCCCAATAGTCCGTCGTCACCACCCAGAGCCGCAGGATATCGGCGCCGGACTGCCTGATCACATCCTGCGGCACGACCGTGTTGCCGAGCGATTTCGACATCTTGCGGCCATCCTCGTCCATGGTGAAGCCATGGGTGACGACGGTGTCGTAAGGCGCCCTGCCCCTGGTGCCGCAGCTTTCGAGCAGCGAGGAGTGGAACCAGCCGCGATGCTGGTCGGAGCCTTCGAGATAGACGTCGGCCGGCCACTTCAGGTCGGGCCGGTCTTCCAGGGTGAAGACATGTGTCGAGCCCGAATCGAACCAGACGTCGAGAATGTCCATCACCTGCCGCCATTTGGAGGCATCGTGATTGCCGAGGAAGCGCTCCTTGGCGCCGGGCGCGAACCAGGCGTCGGCGCCCTCCGCCTCGAAGGCGTCCATGATGCGCTGGTTGACCGCCTCGTCCTTCAACACGTTGCCATCCTCGTCGGCGAAGACGGCGATCGGCACGCCCCAGGCACGCTGGCGCGACAGCACCCAGTCGGGGCGCTCCTCGATCATGGCGCGGATGCGGTTCTGACCGGCGGCCGGGACAAAGCGCGTCTCGTCGATCGCCTTCAGCGCACGGCCGCGCAGCGTGGTGCCGTCGCCGAGGTCCTTGTCCATGTAGACGAACCATTGCGGCGTGTTGCGAAAGATGACCGGCTTCTTCGAACGCCATGAATGCGGATAGCTGTGCTTCAGCCGGCCGCGCGCGAACAGTGCGTTGCGCTTGATCAGTTCGTCGATGACCGCCTGGTTGGCGTTGCCCTTCTTGCCGTTGTCGTCGATGACGCGCGCCGGTCCGGCTTCGCGATCCGGGCCGACGCCGGGCGCGTCCTTGGTGAAGAAGCCGGCATCGTCAACGGTGAATGGGATTTCAGTGTCGATGCCGCGTTGGCGCAGCGCGGGCGCGGCATCCATCCAGGCATCGAAGTCCTCCCGGCCATGACCGGGAGCCGTGTGCACGAAGCCCGTGCCGGCATCGTCGGTGACATGGTCGCCGGCAATCATCGGAACCGGGAATTCGTAGCCGCCGCCGAGGCCCTTGAAGGGATGCGAAAGCACAAGATTTCCAAGCTGTTCGGCGCTGATGCCGTGAAGGCGCTTCAAGGTGACCTTGGCCTTGGCCTGGCTTTCCTCGGCCAGCGCATCGGCAAAGATCAGCTTCTCGCCTGGCTGCGGGCCAAATGCATTCTCGGCCGCCGTCACCTCGTAGAGACCATAGGCGACGCGCGGCGAATAGCTGACGGCGCGGTTGCCAGGGATGGTCCATGGCGTCGTCGTCCAGATGACGACATGAGCATCCAGCAGGTCGAGCGACCGCCCGCTCAGGTCCGGATCGAGCTCCGCCGGCTGTCCGTCCACGACGCTGGCGACGACGAGGTTGGCCACCGGAAACTTCGCCCAGATCGTGTCGGACTCGTAGTCCTGATACTCGATCTCGGCCTCGGCGAGCGCCGTGCGCTCGACGACGCTCCACATTACCGGCTTCGAACCGCGGTAGAGCTGGCCGGACATGGCGAATTTCAGCAATTCGCCGGCGATGCGCGACTCGGCGTGGAAGGCCATGGTCGTGTAAGGGCTCTTGAAGTCGCCGATGACGCCAAGCCGCTGGAACTCGCCACCCTGCACCGAGATCCAGTGCGCGGCGAATTCACGGCATTCCTTGCGGAATTCGTTGACCGGCACCTCGTCCTTGTTCTTGCCCTTGGCGCGATACTGTTCCTCGATCTTCCATTCGATCGGCAGGCCGTGACAGTCCCAGCCGGGCACATAATTCGAGTCAAAGCCGCGCATCTGGAACGAGCGGGTGATGACATCCTTGAGGATCTTGTTCAGCGCGTGGCCGATGTGGATGTTGCCGTTGGCGTAGGGCGGACCGTCGTGCAACACGTATTTCGTGCGGCCCGCCGCGCTCTCACGCAGCTTGCGGTAGAGGTCCATGTCCTGCCACCGCTTGACCAGCGCCGGCTCCTTCTCGGGCAAGCCGGCGCGCATCGGAAACTCCGTCTGCGGCAGGTAAAGGGTCTTCGAATAGTCGATCGTCGATTGGTCGTCGGTCATTGGTCTGCCATGTGCATGCCGGGCCACGTGGCTTGCGGCGTGGAATTCTACTTATACGCATGCCGTTTTCCCAAACCGGGTTACTTCTGGGCGACATGCCTTGATGATCTGGAAAAGCGCGAGAGGCCGCGCGCAACAGTCCCGGCAGTTCCGACAGCCTTCAGGCTGTTGGGAACACCGGGCTGGTAATTCGTATCGTCGGCGCGTGAAGGCGCGAAAAGCTCGTCATTGCTGGGCTTTTAGCGGAGATGAGCGCAGGAATAAAGCGTCTCGTTCGATTCGCTTACATCTTGAAGTCGAAGCGGTAGGTGGTCGACACGCCGACCATGAACTGGTTGCGGTCGCCGCGCTCCTTGACCAGGCTGGAATCGGCCGCCGGACCCTCGAGGCGCGAATATTCGCCAAACAGGCTGGCGGTCATCGGATCGGTCACCTTCCAGGTCACGGCGCCACCGAGGCCGACGGATTTCAAGCCCCCGCCGGGATTGTACTGGCTCAGCCCCGAGGCCACGGCTTCCTGCGCGTTGACGCCATAATAGGCATCGAAATAGTTCGCCGAGGCAAAAGACACGCGCGGGCCACCCGAAATCCGGACGGTTGGCGTCACGTCGTAGAAAGCATCGGCGGCGATGTCGGCGACAAAGCCGTTATGGGCACGGATGCCATGCCGCAATTCGGCACGCGCGCGCATCCAGTCCGTCGGATAGAATTCGAAGAAGCCGCCGACCTCGCCGCCCCAGCGGACAGGATCCAAGCCCTTGAGTTCGTCGGCATCGCCATCGTCGCGCGAGAAAAGGAACTTGCCGGTCAGGCCTGCACGGACGCCGCCATCGTCGACAAGTGCCAGCGAAATATTGTCGTTGCGCGATGTGAAGCGAGCAGCAGGGCCGGCCTTGCCCAGCGAAATGATGGGCTGGGCGCTCAGCATGTACTTCTTGCCGCCCTCGAAATTGGGCGCCACCAGGCCGGTCGCGCCGACCGTCAGATACCAGTCGCCGGACAGCCAGCCGAAAGCGCCATCGCCGGCCTCGGCCGCGCTCGACGTCGCCAGCACGACGGTAGCCAAGGCAATAGAAATCTTCCCGACCGGACTCATGGCCACTCCACTAACACGATACAATTGTCCTGCGGCGACAGCTTTGACGAGGCTTTGGTAAAATTTGATTTAAGGGCGAGATGTCCGGCTCGCATTGCCACCCCACGAGCCTGCGCCATCCGCCCCGCCGTCGGCTGGACGCGGGTCGGCACCAAGGGTAACCTCCTTGCATTCTGGCGGTCTTCAATGGAGGTGGCGACATGACCTTGCACGGCGATACATTGAAGAACGCGATCGGCCAGACGCGAGACAAATGGGGGTGGTTTGTCGGCCTGGGCGTGGTGCTGCTGGTCCTCGGCGGCATCGCCTTCGGCAATCTGTTCATCGCCACGGTGGCTTCCGTCTATGTCGTGGGGTGGCTGATGCTGGTGGCCGGCGTCATCGAGATCATGCATGCTTTCGGGGTCAAGACCTGGGGACGCTTCTTCTACTGGCTGCTCAGCGGACTGCTCTATGCGGTCGCAGGGTTCTTCGCTTTCGACAATCCGCTGCTGGCTTCGGCTGTGCTGACCTTCCTGCTGGCCGTCGCGCTCGTCGCTTCAGGTGCGCTGCGGGCTTGGGTCGGCTACAGCCACCGCCCGGAACGCGGCTGGGGCTGGATTGTCGCGGCGGGCGTCATCAGCGTGCTCGCGGGCCTGATCATCGCCATGGGCTGGCCGGTCAACAGCCTGTGGGTGCTCGGACTATTCCTGGCGATCGACCTGATCTTCCAAGGGTGGACCTTCATCGCCGTCGGTCTTGCGCTGAAGAAATAGGGAACTCGTTTCCCCTTTTTAGGGTCACGCTTCAGAACGCCACCGCCGCGTCCAGACTGGACAGCGGTTTGACGCCGCCAAGCAGCGCGCGTGCCTCGGCTTCATCGCGCTTCATCTGCACCACCAGTGCATCGAGCCCGTCGAACTTGATCTCGCTGCGCAGGAAGCCGAAGAACGAGACCGCGCAAGTCTCGCCATAGAGATCGCCGGAAAAATCGAAGATGAAGGTTTCCAGGAGCGGCGCGCCGTTGTCATCGACGGTCGGGCGGCGGCCAAAACTGGCGACGCCGTCGTGCAGCGTGCCGTCGGCGCGCCGGAAGCGAACGGCGTAGATACCTTCCTTGAGCGTAGCTTCCGCCGGAAGCCTCATGTTGGCTGTGGGAAAGCCGAGCGTTCGCCCGAGCTGTTGGCCGCCGACGACCTCGCTTTCCACAGTGAAGCGATAGCCGAGCAGACCGGCTGCCTCTGCCACCTCGCCCTCGCAAAGCAAGGCACGGATGCGGCTCGACGAAATCACCTCGGCGCCTTCGTCGCGAAAGGCGTCGACGAGGGTGACACCGAAGCCATGGCGCTCGCCGGCAGCCATCAGATAGGCCGGCCCGCCCTGGCGGTCCTTGCCGAAATGGAAATCGAAGCCGGTCACGGCGTGGGTGACGCCCAGCGTCCTCTCCAGCACGTCGGTGACGAAGGCTTCCGCCGACAGCGAGGCAAAGCCGCGCGTGAAAGGTTGCTCGACGAGTGCGGCAAAGCCCAGCAGCGACAGGAGCCGCGCCTTCATCGGTGGTGGCGTCAGCACGAAAAGCGGCAGATCAGGCTTGAAAACCGTTCGCGGGTGCGGTTCGAAGGTCAGCACCAGGGCCGGCACGCCACGCTGCGTGGCCTCCGCCAATGCCCGTTCGAGCACGGCCTGGTGGCCACGGTGGACGCCGTCGAAATTGCCGATCGCCACGACGCCGCCTCGCAGATCGGCGGGCAACGGCGCGGTTGTCGTAAGATGCTGGAACGCGACCATTGCCACCTACTGCAGTCTTGCGATGACGGCCACCGGGCGATAGCCGTGCCGCTCCAGGAAGAGCCCGAGCCTTGCCGGATCCGGCCGGGAGGGATCGCCATAGTCGCGGGCATGAATACCGCCGGAGACATAGAGAACGTCGAAACCATTGTCGGCCGCGCCCTTGACGTCGGTAAACATGCCGTCGCCGATCGCCAGTATTTGCGGACGCCCAACCGGCCGGCCGAGAATCTCGGCCACCTCCTTCATCGCGACCTCGTAAATCGGCGCATAGGGTTTTCCGGCGATCAGCGTGCGACCGCCGAGCTGCGCGTAGTCACGCGCGAGCGCACCGGCGCACCAGATGATCCGTTCGCCGCGTTCAACCATGATATCGGGATTGGCGCAGATGAACGGCAGGTTCCTGGCACGCAACCGGCGCAGCAGTTCCGTATAGTCCTCGGGTTTTTCGACCTCGTCGTCGAAGAACCCGGTGCACACGACGCCGGCGGCCTCGAATTCCTCGACGAGTTCGACGTCGAGGCCATCATAAAGGGTCAAATCGCGGTCGGCGCCGATGTGGAAGATCTTGCGAGGGCCCTCCGCGATCAGATCGCGTGTCACGTCGCCCGAGGTCACCACGCGGTCGTAGGCTGATGGCGGGACGCCGATCACGCTCATCTGTGCCACGACGTCGGCGCTGCGGCGCGGCGAATTGGTGATCAGAACGACAGGAGTGCCGGCCGCCCTTGCCGCCGCCAGCGCGGCCGCGGCCGCGGGAAAATGCCATTCGCCATTGTGCACCACGCCCCAGACGTCGCAGAGAATTGCCGAATAGGCTTTCGAGACGTCTTCGAGCGAGCCGACGATTTCAGGCGAATCCGCCATGCCGTTTCCTTCAGTATGATCGTTGCGGGTGCGGCGGCCGACGGTTCGCCGCAGCCGGTTCGAATTATCCGAACCGGTCCAAGCTGTCACCAGCTTTCGCCTTGATCGGCACGAATTGCGGCGCAAGCCGCGGCTTTGATTGGTTAGCGGTTGGTGAAGCGCCGACCAAGCAATAGAGCGGTTTCCCAAACCCGTCCTTCAGCGTTTTGTGGAAAGCTGGCGCCGACCGAGAATCCGTCGGCGGGGGCCGCTTCAAGACATGCATGAAATCTGGCGTCAGTTCCGCCGCGACAGGCGCGGCAACTATGCTCTCATGACGGTTGTGGCCATGGTGCCGCTGATGGGCGGCCTAGCGATCGCCGTCGACTTCACGGAAATGAACCGTGAAAAGCAGATGGTGATGAATGCGCTCGACGCCGCCAACTTCGCCACGGCCCGCCGGCTGACGGAAGGTGCGACCGACGACCAGTTGAGAGCCTATGCGCTCGATTTCTTCAACGCCAATTTGAACGATATCGATCCCGCGAGCGCGACGCTCAACGTCACCTTGCCGAGCAACACCAGCGGCGGCGGCCTGCTGACGATGACCGCCCGGCTCAACTACAAACCCTATTTCTACCCCGCCTTCGCCCAACTCGTCGGCAAATCGGCGACCGATGCGAATCAGAGGCTCAGCTTCGACGTCACCTCGCAAGTGCGGCTGAAGAACACGCTGGAAGTTGCCCTGGTGCTCGACAATTCCGGATCGATGACCACGCTCGGCACGGGCTCGGGACAAAAGCGCATCGATCTTCTCAAGACCGCTTCCAAGCAGTTGGTCGACACGCTGGCCCAGCAGGCGATCATGATCAAGCAGGTCGACAAGCCCGTGCAATTCGGCCTCGTGCCTTTTGCCGCCTCGGTCAATGTCGGCCCCGGGAATGGCAATGCGTCGTGGATGGACACAGAGGGGCTGTCGCCGGTGTCGAACGAGAATTTCGACTGGTCGACGCTGAATGCCGCCAACAAATACGCTCAGCAAACCAACGGTATCTGGTACAAGCGCGGCACTGGCTGGGGAACCGGGGAAGGCCAGATGCTGACCCGGTTCTCGCTCTACCGCGACATGCAGGTCGTCACCAATCACGAGCGCGTCGTCAACAGCAAGCGCGTGGTCTGCGACCAATACAATTCGAACAACACCTGCAAAAGCAGCCACAACGAATATGACTATATCGATTCCTACGGTCCGTTCGCCAGTTGGCAAGGCTGCGTCGAGGCCCGGCCCTATCCCTACAATGTCAACGACGCCGCGCCGTCCGGTGGCTCGGCCAACACCGGCATCGGCGTCGGCGATCCGGCAACGATGTTCGTACCCATGTTCGCTCCGGACGAACCCGGCAATCACTGGAAGCTCACCCAGGACCCCGACGAAGCCCCGCCGGCAACTTATGGCGCCGTCAACAGCTGGTGGAACGACGATCCTACGAGCGGCAGCGGCCAATCGCGGCTGCGCAACATGGCCAAGTATTTCCAGCCGCGGCCGATCGATGCGCCTGCGCTGCCGGCCGGCAACGGGCCGAATTACAGCTGCACCACCAACCCGATCACGCCGTTGACCGATGTCAGCGTCGCCGACGGGCTCACCTCGATCAAAGCGGCGATCGACCTGATGCAGCCGAATGGCGGCACCAATGTTCCCGAGGGCATGGCCTGGGGCTGGCGGGTGGTCTCGAGCGGAGAACCGTTCACGCAAGGGCGGCCGGAAACCGAACGAGGTAACGACAAGGTGGTGATCGTGCTGACCGACGGCGCCAACACCTATTACACACCTTCCTCGCTGGGCTACTCGGATCCCGCCAATTCGAAATCGACCTACGCATCCTACGGCTATCTCAACCCAGGATATAACGGCACCTCGGTCGGCCGCCTGTTCATGGGCACATCGAGCGCCATCGGTCGGTTAGACTATTCGAACGGCAACTACACCAACGCGCTCAACGAGCAGATGGCCACGCTTTGCAACAACGCCAAGGCAGCCAACATCATGGTGATGACGGTGGCGCTCGACCTGTCGACGACCAAGGCCAGCGACAAGCTGGCGATCGATGCGCTGAAATCCTGCTCGTCGGAGTCGCGCTTCCGCAAGGATGCGACGGATCCGAGCAAACCGGCGAAGCTGTTCTGGAATGCGACCGGCGCCAGCCTGGCAAACGACTTCAAGGAAATCGGCAACGAACTGTCGAACCTGCGTGTGGTCGGCTAATCTAGAACCGCTCTCTGGCGTAACGCCTAGGCGGCGCCAAGCTCTTGCAGCCACCTGTCGGGACAGGCACAGATTGGCCGCTCGCGAGATCGCGAATCCATCGCGAGATGCTGGGGAACGAACAATGCCCGACACCGCCAACCATCTCGCCTTCGCGCTGGTCTGCCTCGGTATGGTGCTGACGCCGGGCCCCAACATGATCTACCTGATCTCGCGCTCGCTGTCGCAAGGGCCGAAGGCCGGACTGATCTCGCTTGGCGGCGTTGCGGTCGGCTTCCTGTTCTACGTGCTGTCGGCGGCGTTCGGCATAACCGCGCTGCTGCTCGCCGTGCCATTCGCCTACGACGTGTTGCGCTTTGCCGGCGTGCTCTATCTCCTGTGGTTGGCCTGGCAGGCGGTGAAACCCGGCGGACGCTCGCCGTTCCAGGTGCGCGACCTGCCGCAGGACCGGCCGCGCAAGCTGTTCGCCATGGGATTGATGACCAATCTGCTCAATCCCAAGGTGGCCGTTCTCTATCTGTCGCTGCTGCCGCAGTTCATCAGCCCCGGCAAGGGCCATGTCCTGTCACAGCTTCTGGTGCTGGGCGCGACGCAGATCTCGATCAGCCTCAGCGTCAATGCCATCATCGCACTGACGGCCGGCTCGATCGCAACCTTCCTCGCCGGACGACCGCTATGGCTGGTGATCCAGCGCTGGATGATGGGAACCGTGCTGACGGCGCTGGCGCTGAAGATGGCGACCGACGCGCAGCGCTGATTCGTCACATCGGACGGCGCGGAGGCCGGATCTGGGCCGGCTCGACCACCTTGCGGTAGAGATGCCAGGTGGCGTGCCCGAGGATCGGCATGACGACGGCGAGACCGGCAAACAACGGGATAGAGCCGATCACCAGCAGCACCGCGACGATCAGACCCCAGAGCGCCATCTGCAGCGGATTTGTCATGACCGCGCGCGCCGAGGTCTCTATTGCGGAAACGGCGCCGACATCACGATCAAGCAAAAGCGGGAAGGTAACGACCGTGGTCGCCAGCACGACCACCGCGAAGACCAAGCCTGCCGCGTTGCCGAGAAGGATCAGTGTCCAGCCCTTGCTGGTCGTCAGCACATCGCGCAGGAAGGCCCCGATCGAAGCCGGCGGCTCGCCGCCAAAAAGGCTGGTGTAGATCGACTGCGCCGTGAACAGCCACAACAGGAACAGCGCGAACAGCATGATGCCGATGGCTGCTATCGAGGGCAGCGCCGATGAGCGGCGCACATCGAGGGCGTGTCGCCAGTTGGTGTTCATGCCGAGCTCGCGCCGGCGGCTGATCTCATAGAGCCCGATCGCCGCGAAGGGGCCGACAAGGGCAAAGCCCGACATCAAGGGATAGACGAGCTGGATGGCGTTGGAGCCGGACGTCCATTGCGTCAGGATCAGGCCGACGATCGGATAAATCAGGCACAGGAACACGTAATGCGAGGGCTTGGCCCAGAAGTCCTCTGCGCCAAGCCTGAGCGCGTCCCAGAGGTCTGGCGTGGAAATGCGGCGGACCGCAGGTTGCACATGCATTCCGTGCGCGTCCGCCATGACGTGAAAGCCGGCCATAACCTACCTCCGTTTTTTCCGGGGGCGGTCACCGCCTAGGGTGGCCGCCCGTAGCTGCCACTTCAAGAACGCTGGCATCATAGCCGATCTTCCCGGGATTGTCGCCGCGTCTCATTATGCTTGCTGGGCGGCCTTCGTTTGGTCCACCACCGAGTTCACTTAGAATCTCTGCATTTTAGTTATTGCTTAAATTACTCGTAGAGACCCAGGGCTTATCACCTGAGCTTTATAAATCTTGGCGAGGGGCGATGTTCGGATTGAAGGGCTTCTGGTCTTCGGAGCGCGGCAATTTTGCCATGGCGACTGCCGTCGCGATGCTGCCGATAATGGCTGTCGTCGCCGGCACCCTCGATCTGACGGGCACAAGCGACGACGCTGCGCAATTGCAGAACTCGCTGGACGCGGCTGGGCTTGCCGTCGGCACCAAGTACCTGCCCAGCATGAGCGCGACCGATGTCCAGGGACTTGGTCTGACATTCTTTGCAGCCAATATGAGCGTCGCTGACCAACAGGAATATTCAGACAGCGTCTCCGCTTTTTCGGCCACCGCCAGCGGCGACTCGAGTGCCTATTACATCTCGCTTTCGTCAGGCATCAACCGTCCGAGCTTCATCAATGGCGCGGCCCCCTGGCCAGCTCGCCGATCGGCGACGGTCAAGATGCACCCGGGTTCACAGGCCTGCGTGCTGGCGCTCGATCCGCATGCGTCGGCCGCGGTAAGCCTGCAAGGCTCGACCGATGTCGCCATGAGCAACTGCGTGATCGCGGCAAACTCGGACGCGTCCGATGCCGTCAGCAGAGGCGGTTCCGCGCTGGTTTCGGCGGGCTGCGTCTCGACCGTCGGCGGCACTTCCGGGCTTTCACCGCCCAATGCCAATCTCACCTGCGGCGCGCCGCTCGTACATCAATATGCGTCCTTCGACCCCCTGGCGGACATCGTCCCTCCCCCTTACACGTTCTGCATGCAGGTGCCGAACGGAAAAACATACACGCTATCGCCCGGCACCTATTGCGACAAGACATTGTCGGGAAACATCACTCTCAACCCGGGCGTCTACATCTTGCGCGGCGTCACCTTGAAGCCGGGAGGTAACGGCAGCCTGAGCGGCCAGGGCGTGACCATATTCCTCGTGGAGGGGGCACAGATCTATATAAATGCCAATGAAAAGGTGAACCTTTCCCCGCCAACCAGCGGGCCTTACGCCGGCATCACCATCTACCAGAGCCGCGGGAACACATCGGCCTTGACACTGAATGGCGGCGCAAATTCCGTGATCAGCGGATTCGTCTATGCGCCTGACGCGGCCGTTTCGTTCGCCGGCAACTCGGATATGAGTGGTCAGGGCGACTGCCTGAGGCTTGTTGGCTTGACAGTGCAGATGACAGGCAACTCATCCATCAAGACCGACTGCACGGCCGTATTCGGAAATCGCGATATGTACGCCAGCCGCCTCGTCACGCTTGTGAAATAAGCGGAAAACCGCCATTCGACTTTCAGATTTTCATCACCCTGCCCGGCAAAAGCCATGATCGCGACTATCTCAGGCCGGCATGACCACTTCGAGAATCGATTGCGACCGGATCGCGAACTTGAACAGGCGCACATGGCTCAAGGCGGCTGGCCTCGCGGCCTTGCTCGGGCTTGCCGCCTGCGGCACCGTCTCGGTGCCGACCGGGCAAGGCGGCGGGGTTTCTTCCTCGGCAACCGGCACGCTGGCGGGCCTGCGCACCTCGGCTGGGCTCGGTCCATTGGTCGCCGATACACAGTTGGAGCAAGCGGCACTCCAGCAGGCCGGCTATATGGCGCAGCGTGAAAACATGAGCCACACGACCGGCTGGGGCAAGGATTTCGCCTCGCGGATGAAGGACAATGGCGTACACGGTGCCGCGGCCGAGAACATCGCGGCCGGCCGCTTCGACCAACAGAAGCTGTTCGACATCTGGATGCATTCGCAGGGACACCGGCGCAACATACTCGATCCGGACTTCAGCCGCTTCGGGCTTGCCTATGTCCGTGACGGCCGCGATCCCAACCTGCGCTACTGGTCGCTGGTTCTCGGCAGGTAGCGGAGATATCGCCGGCAGGCAGCGGACATCCCCTGACGAGCAGCCGCTACATCAGTCCATATGGGCGGCGGGCGCGCCGCCGCCGGCCGGACTGGCTTTCGGCTTGCGCAACAGGAACACAAACGGGATGGCGACCAGCGTCATCACCATCAGTATTTTGAAGTCGTCGACGTAGGAGATCATCATCGCCTGGAGATTGACTATGCGATCGACCTGCGACAGCGCCGTCGGATCGCCGCCGGCGGCGGCCGGCGAGACCGCCCAGAGATTGGGATTGAACGGATTGATGAAGGCTGAGAGCTCGGCGTGATTGACCTGCGTGTTACGCACCAGCAGCACCGTCACGACCGATACGCCGATCGATGAGCCAAGATTGCGCACCAGGCTGAACAACGAGGTTGCATCGGTGCGGTAACGGGCGTCGAGCGTGGCGAAGGCAACCGTAGACAGCGGCACGAACACCATTCCCATGCCCAGGCCCTGGATCACACCGGAGCTGAGGATCAGCCAGTTGTCCATCTGCGGGGTGAAGCTGGCCATGGTGTAGAGCGACTGCGCGGTCAGAAGGAAACCGATGACGACGAGGATCCTGGCATCGATCTTGCCCATGATGCGCCCGACGACGAGCATCGAAATCATGGTGCCGACGCCACGCGGCCCGATCACGATGCCGATAGTGACGGTCGGATAGCCGAAGATGGTCGACAGCATCGGCGGCAGCAGCGACATCGAGGCCAGGATCAGCACGCCCATGACGAAGATGAACGCCAGCCCGGTCACGAAATTGCGATCGAGGAAAATCTTCGGATCGATGAAGGGATGTTCCGATGTCACCGTGTGAATGATGAACACCCAGAAGCCGGTGATCGAAAGGCCAAGTTCGATCCAGATCTCGATCGAGGAAAACCAGTCGACCTCGCCACCGCGATCGAGCATCAGCTGGAGAGCGCCGACGCCGAGCGATATCATGGCAAAGCCGAAGAAATCGAAGCTGCGCACCCGCCGGGCAACGGCCGGCAGATAGGCGGCCATGCCAAGGAAGGCGAGGATGCCGACCGGCAGGTTGATGAAGAACACCCAGCGCCAGTTGAAATTCTCGGTCAGCCAGCCGCCAAGCGTGGGGCCGAGGATCGGTCCCAGCATGATGCCGGCGCCCCATATGGCCATTGCCTGGCCATGGCGCTCCTTGGGGTTGATGTCGAGCAGGAAGGTCTGCGACAGCGGCACGATCGCGGCGCCGAACACACCTTGCATCAGCCGGAAGAGCACGATCGTTTCCAGGCTCCACGCCAGGCCGCACAACATCGAGAAGATGGTGAAGCCGACCACCGCCGTCAGGAACAGTTCCTTGCGGCCGAAACGGTCGGCGAGCCAGCCGGTGACAGGCGTCATGATGGCGGCGGCGACGATGTAGGAGGTCAGCACCCAGTTGATGTTGTCGGGCGAGGCGCCGAGATCGCCGGTCATGGTCGGCAGCGCGACGTTGGCGATCGTGGTGTCGAGCGCCTGCATGATGGTCGCCAGCATTAGCGCGACCGTGATCAGGCCACGATGCGGCACTTCTTTGAACGGTTCGGACGTGCTCATGGCGCAGAACTTCCAGAAGGTAACAGAAACGTGTACACCGGGTTTCCGGGCGGCAAAGCCTTCCGTCGAGAGACCTTCGTCGCGGTGGGACGCGACTATCGATGTGGGGGTTACATCGACTGAAAGTCTCTGACGAGCGGATGCATGCCGCCCGGAAACCAGAGGACCGACGGGTCCGTATCGAAGATTTCAGATCTTGGGCAGCCACGCGGCCCGACCCAAATACTGATCCTACCCACCGCTCCCATCAGACCAATCCTGTAACTCGCCTCCACCCGCCTGGTCCCGGCGGGCTTCCGCTGACTTACTGCGCGGGCTCGCCGGCCGTGGCGTGGCCGAAGATCGACGGCCAGCCACGCGCCACGCCCGTATCGACAGTAACCGAAGCGCTCATGCCGGTACGCAGCGCCATCTTGGCGTCGGCATCGGTCAGTTCCAGGCGTACCGGAATGCGCTGGGTCACCTTGACCCAATTGCCCGTGGCGTTCTGGGCGGGCAGCAGCGAGAAGTCCGCGCCGGTGCCGGCACCGATAGCCTTGACAGTCGCCTCGAAGGTCCTGCCCGGATAGGTGTCGACCACGATCTCCGCCTTCTGACCAGGCTTCATGTTGGTGAGTTGGGTTTCCTTGAAATTGGCGTCGATCCAGGTGTCGCCGGTTTCGACCAGCGCAAACAACGGTGTGCCGGAGCCGACATACTGGCCGACCTTGAAGGACGCGGCTTGATAGACAAGACCATCGGCAGGCGCCTTCACCGTGGTCTGCGCCAGGTCATAGGCAGCCTTGTCGCGCGCGGCGAGCGCCGACATCACGGTCGGATGCTTGTCTGTCTCGATATCGGGATTGCCGCCGAGCGCCGCCTTGGCGCTGACGATGCCCTGTTCGGCAACGGCGAGCTGCTGTTTTGCCTTGTCGAGATCATTCCTGGCCTGATCCAGCGAGGACTTGGCGTTGATGCCCTTCTGCGCGAGATCGGCGGCACGGTCATATTGCGACTGCGCATACGCAACTTCGCTGCTGGCGGATTTCTCCTGCGCCATCGCCTGGCTGTAAGCGGCGCGCAGCTGCTCGACATTGAGGCGCGCGGCAGCCACCGCGGCGTCAGCCTGTGCAAGCGCGATCCGGTAGGGCTCGGGGTCGATGGCGAACAGGAGATCGCCCTGCTTCACCGTCTGATTGTCCGATATGGCGACCTGAACGATACGGCCGGCCGTGTCAGAGGCGATCGATACCTTGGCCTGCTGCAGATTGGCGTTTTCCGTTTCCTGGTAGCGCCCGCCCGTCACCCAGACATAGCCGCCGCCGATGATCAATGCCGCCGGTAAGGCAAACATCAGGAAGAAGCGGCCGATGCGGCGCTTCTTCTTCGGCGCCGCGACCGGCTGCACGGGAGGAGTGACCGCGACAGGGGCGGCAGCCGGCTGGGCCGGCGCTTCCATCTCCACCTTGGGAGCGTTTTCTTCAACCTTGGCTACCGCGTTCATGCTGCCGCACCTTCCGAACTCTTGATCTTTTCAAGCGACGAAGCTTCGCTGTCCGTCAGATTCTGTACCATTACATCCAGCGCCCGGATCAGGACGCGCCGGTCTTCCGGCGAAACGCCGCTGAGCGATTCCTCATAGACCTCGCCAGCAAGGCTCTTGACGTCCGCATAGGCCGCATTCGCCTTCTCGGTTGGGAAGATCATCCGCACGCGCCGGTCGGCCGCGTCGGAGCGGCGTTCGATCCAGCCGCCCTCCTCCATCCGGTCGACCAGGCGTGAGACGCTGATCGGCTCGATTTCGAGCAGTTCGGCGAGCCGCGCCTGTGCAACGCCCGCCTCCTTGGCAACGCGGACCAGAAGCCGCCACTGCGCCGAGGACAGGCCGAGCCCACTGGCGCGCGCCTCGAAGCGCTTGCGCATCAGGCGCTGCACGTCGTGGATCAAAAATCCCAGTCTGTCGATGCCATCTGAAACCATGAGCGATACATATAATAAGCGTGCTTACTAATCAAGATACCACATCGCCACGAAAGCCGGAAAAATGCGCATGGCAGGTCTGCAACGCGATCCTGGTTAGCGACAGGTGAACGCCCTTCCCATGCGAAACGCGCGGACGCCGTCTTCAAAGGCGGTTTCGAACAACCATGGTGACGACGAAGAACGCGCCGAGCGAGCTGGTGATGATGCCGATCGGCAGTTCCTGCGGCGGCAGCAAGGTCCGGGCCAGAAGATCGCTTGCCAGCAGGAGCACCGCCCCGAAAACCGCGCAACTTGCGATCAGGCGCAGATGCAAGGGACCGGCCAGTGGCCGCGACAGATGCGGGATCATCAATCCGACAAAGCCGATGACGCCGGCGACCGAGACGAGGATTGCCGTCGAGAAAGCCGCCACGAGAAATGTCGTCCTGCGCATGCGGGCCACCGGCACGCCGAGACTTTCGGCGGCGCTTTCGCCGGCCAGGAAAGCGTCCAGCTTGCGGTGGTTCCACAGTCCGTAGGCCGCGATCGTGCCAGCGCCCACCGCGCCCAGCCACACATTGTCCCAGCGCGCCAGCCCGAGCCCGCCCATGGTCCAGAACAGCACCGAATGGGCCGCGCGCTGGTCGCCGGCAAAAACCAGATAGTTGGTCAAGGCCGTGAACATGAAAGAGACGGCAAGGCCGGCGAGGATCAGCCGTTCGGGACCTTGCCCCCTCACCCGCGCCACCAGCAAAAGCACGATGGAGGCGGCGAGTATGCCGCCGGTGAACGCAGCCACAGGCAAGGTCCAGATGCCGAAGCTGTCACCAAAGACGGTGATGACGGAAACCGCGCCGGCAGCGGCCCCCGACGACAGGCCGAACAGGAAAGGGTCGGCAAGGTCGTTGCGGGTCACCGTCTGCAAAAGCGCGCCGACGATACCCAGCCCGCCGCCGACACAGATCGCCAGGATCGTGCGCGGCAGCCGCAAGTCGACGACGATCTTGCCGACCGGGCCCGATATCCCGGGCTCATCCAGCCCGATGGCACGGCCAAGGGCGGCGACGACATCGGTTAGAGGTATCAGCGTCGAGCCGTAAGCGATCGACAGCAGCGCGAGAGCGACGAGCGCCACCGCGCCCGCCGTCATGGCCAGCGTGAAGGCCTTGTGCCCTGAAAGCGCGCCGGATTTGTGCTCTCGGGCAAGACCCATCAGAACGCTTCCGGATGCATCGCCCTGGCGATCTTGCCGATGGCTTCGATGTTCGCCGGTCCTGGCGTCAGTTCGGCATAGCGAAGCGCCACGAAGCGCTCGTTCCTGACCGCGTCCGTCTCCTTCATCGCCGGGTGCGCCTTCAGGAAATCGAGCAGTTTCCTGTAACCGCCGCCGTCCTGATAATCGAGCAGGATGAGGAATTGCGGATTGCGCGCCGCCACCGTTTCCCAATCCGTGTTGCCCCAGCTAGTATCCATGTCGGCCATGATGTTGTCGCCGCCGGCTGCCGATATCATGGCGCTGGGGATGGCGAACTTTCCCGCGGTAAACGGCTTGTCCTCGCCGGAATCGTACAGGAACACGCGTGTTCCCTTGGCGCTGCCGACCTTGGCGATGATATCGGCGAGTTGCGCCTTCCAGCCGGCGACAAGCTTTTCCGCTTCCGCCTCCTTGCCGAAGACCTTGCCCAGCTTTTCGACGTCGCCATAGAGCAGGTCCATGGAGGCGGCCGGGCGGCTCTTGTCGAGATGGACGCAGCTTTCGGTCAGCACCAGCGTCTTGATGCCGTGCGGTGCGAGCGTGTCGGGGGTCACCTCGCCGCCGGGCTTCATGCCGTAGTACCAGCCGGCGAAGAAGAAGTCGGGCTCGACGGCGATGAGATTCTCCAGCGTCGGATATTTCGGCGCCAGTTCGGGAATGGAGCCCTGCTCAGCCTTGAATTCGGGGGCGACCTTGTACCATCCGGTGATACCGGTCAGGCCGACGATAGATGGCTGCAGCTTCAGCGCGAAGGCCATCTCGGCCATGTTGAGATCATGGATGACGGCGCGCTTCGGCGGCGCGTCGAAGGTCAGCGGCTTGCCGCAGCTGTCGACGGTGACGGGGAAGGCAAAGGCCGTCGAGGCCAGCAGCGAGACGACGAGGGACAAGGCGAGGCGTTTCACGGACTTTGCTCCTTGGTTGAACGTGTCGGATAAGGATGGATTTGATCAGGACGGCGGTGCGGCGCGGTTCGGAAGGTCGAACACCGTCAGTTCGCGGTCCTCGGTGGGATGGCGCAGGCGAAACACGTCGACGCCGAAAATCTCGCGGATCAGCTGCTGCGTCAGCGCCTCGTGCGGCGGCGCCAGCGCCTGCAGCCGGGCCTCGTTCATCACCGCGACCCTGGTGGCGAAGGGTGCCACCAGCGTCAGATCGTGCAGCACCGCGATCACCGTCATGCCGAAGCCGGCCACCAGTTCGAGCAATTCCGCACGGGCGCGCGGGTCGAGGTGGTTGGTCGGCTCGTCGAGGAACAGGATTTTGGGCTCCTGCGCGATGGCACGTGCAAGCTGGGCGCGCTGGCGTTCGCCACCAGACAGCGAGCCGATGGTCCGGCCGAGCAGCGGCAACAGGCCGGTCCGGCGCAGCGCGTCCACGACAATGTCGCGTTCCTCGCCGCGGCGCCTCAGGCCGGCATGCGGGACGCGGCCAAGCTCGACATAATCGATCACCGCCAGCCGTGGGTCCGGCTGGTCGGCCTGGCCCACGACGGCGATATGCAGGGCCCGTTCGGCGGGCGAAATCCCATCCAGGCGCCGCCCGCCGAGCTTCACCTCTCCGAAGCTCGGCCTGAGCATGCCGGACAACATGCGCAGTAGCGTGGTCTTGCCGGCGCCGTTGGGACCAATGATGGCGAGGCGGTCACCTGATGTCACCGACAGGCTGACGGCATGGACCAGATGCCGGCCATTCGCCGTCGCGCCCAGGTCGCGCGCATCGAGAAGCGGCGTTGTCATCGATTGCCATTCGCCAGCTTGCCGGCTCCCGGGATGCGGGCCAGCGTCTTGCCGGCCAGGCGCGGCGGACGTTGTCCGGAATTGCACCAGCCGTCGGGAAGCGAAGCGTAAAGCCTGGCAAACCGCACGAGATCGGCAGCGTCGGCCTGCGCGTCGATCGACCCGAAGAGATAGGCTGCCTTGCCTGGCGCCTGGAAAGCCACCGCCAGGGGACGCGCGCAACCCGCCATGCAAGTCACGCCCTCGACCGTGAAACCATGCGCCACGTCGGGCTGGGCCGAGAGGCGGGAGCGCAACTCGGCGCACAAACCTTCGCCCGACCTGACGCCGGTCGGCACGTCGCGGCAAAGAGTGCACACGATGATCTGGTGCATGGAGCCGGGGTGAATACGATCGATTGCGCCGTCCAACTTCCCGTCACTTTCAAAACTGGCGACGGAAGGATGTTGGTCGACCGGCCGACAAGACCGATGTCCACGTTTCCTCCCGGCACACCCCGTCCGGTCAACTCGGTGATGGCAGGTCTCCTGGCTCACGGGTCTCTGCGCAATCCTGCCTTCCCAGCCTTGCCGGCCAGTGGCGTTCCGGATCTTGCTCACCGCTTACAGTTGCGGGGGCAGCCGCGGCCTCGACCCCATGAGGTCTCACCGCGTTCCCTTTTCACCCCTCGCCTTTCGGCTCGGGGACCATCACGAGTCGCAGCCTAGGCCGCGCGCGACGGCGAGGCAAGGCGATTGCTTCGTTTTGTTATAACAGAACAGACCTGAGTGCAAGCCTGTCGTCGACTTTGCGTCCGACCGCCTGACAGCCGTTGCCGTTTTTTCATCGGCGCACGATCGACACGATCTGGAACGGCTGGCTTCCCGCCTCCGGCCATGAAATCGCCTACGCGCCGGAATTCGAGCGCTATAGGCCCGAATTCGATGGCCGCACCGGTAATGGCGGGCTGGAGATCTGGGTGCCGGTCAAGGCATGACGCGCCGCTACAGCTCCAGATCCCAGTTCTGTCCGACCAGATCCTTGCCGAAGGAATGGTGAGGCTCTTCCTCGATCAGCTTGAAACCGGCCGCCTGGTAGATGTGCCGGGCCGCGGTCAGAATGTCGTTGGTCCATAGGGTCAGCGTCTTGTAGCCCCTGGCGCGGGCGAAGCCGATGCATTCCTCGACCAGGCGCTTGCCGATGCCGAGGCCGCGCGCCGAAGGTTCGACATAGAGCAGCCGCAGCTTGGCCACCTGATCCGACTTGCGCACGACGAAGACCGAGCCGACGACCTCACCTTCCCGCTCGGCGATCCAGCCGCGCTCCCATTTCGGATCGAAATTCTTGACGAACTCGCCGAGGATCTCAGCCACCAGCGCCTCGTAGGTTTCGTCCCAACCATAGTCCTGGGCGTAGAGCATGCCCTGGCGGCGCGTGACCCAGCCGATGTCGCCAACCTGCAGCGGCCGCAGGATGTAAGGCACCTTGGGTTCGGGTCTGTCGCCGAGCAGGTCCTGGACGATGCGCATGGCCTTGACCAGCCGATCCTGATCGACGGGCGCCAGGCGATCGAGTAGCGCGCGCACCTGGTCGTGCGAATCCTGGTTGAGCGGCGCGAAGGCTTGCCTGCCCGCCGGCGTCAGCGCGATCGAGGCGCGGCGCGCGTCCGCCTCGGTGGCTTCGCGCTCGACCAGACCGCGCTCCTCGAATTTTTTGAGCAAACGGCTGACATAGCCGGGGTCAAGGCCGAGATCGCGCACCAGGTCGCTGGCGACGAGCCCGTCGCGATGGGCAAGCTCATAGAGCACCCGCGCCTCGGTAAGCGAAAAGGTGCTTTTCAGCCAGCCTTCGTCGAGCACACCGATCTGGCGGGTGTAGAAGCGGTTGAAGGCGCGCATCGCGTCGATGCGTTCCTTGCCGGGATGGTCGTGGATCGTCATGGGGATTCCTCCTGTCCTGGACAGGATCAGTCATTTAGTTGACTGAGTCAATAAAATCGTTTGCAATGAGGCGCCTCACAACTTCGTCATTCTTGTGCGGAGCCGGGAGCGCAGTGACGCGCGCAGACCCTGGAATGACGACATCGCAGATGCAGGCGCCAATGGCGACGCCGAGACGACAGCCATCACCCCATCGGCAGCACCGGCCAGCGGTCGACGATCCTGCCACCGGAAAGCACCGCGATCGGCCCGAGCTGCTGCAGCACGGCTTCGCTCTGCGTCGGCCGCAGGAATGCGTAGTCGCCCGGCCTGACGACGGCCTCGGCGGGCAGGGACATGAATTGCTGGTTGGAGGACAGGCCAAGCAGACCGTTCGTCTCCATGCCTTCGGGAAACACCGGTTCGGCCATCCATTTGCCGCTATAGAGATAGCAGCCCTTGCGCGGAAACCGGCCGAGCGCCTGGAGCAGACGCGAGACCGCAGGCGGGCCGGGCAGCATCGGCTCGACCACTTTCAGAATTGGCGTCGCGATGAAGGCGGCCGGCTGGAAGCCACCGAGACCGGGCGTGTCGAAATCGCGGGGCAGCACGAAGGCCGAGCCCATCGACACTTCGTTGGCGGTGCCGTCATGATGAAGCAGCGCGGTCTTGCTGCCGCCGATATTCAAGATATGGCGCTGGTTCATGCCGAGGCGCGCCACGAAAGCGGCGGCCCGTTCCGAGGCTTGCGCCAACGCCTTGGCAGGTCCGCCGAACAGGCCGGGTATGTGCGGCGCATGCGCCTCATAGGCCATGACGCCTTCGCAGCGCAGCCCCTTGTGAGCCGGCAGTGCCGTCAGAGCCTGCGACAAAGCCTCCGGATCGGCGAAGCCGCCACGATGCAGTCCGACATCGATTTCGAAAGCGATGCGCAGCTCGACGCCGAGCTCGGCCGCGAGCGCGCCATACTCCGCCAGCCTCTCCTGTGTATCGATCAGCCAGCATACCCGCGACCAGGCCGCATCGCCTCTGGAAAGCACCGCCCTTGCCGCCCCGACCGGCATCGGTTTGCCGTAGAGGAGATCCGCATCCGGAAACGCGTTCAACACCGCCTCGCTGATCGGCGGATGGAAGGTCATGAAGCGTTGGGTTCCAAGCGCCTTGCCGATATGGGAGAGCAGCGGCAGGCAAGCGAGCGACTTGTCGACCAGCCGTACGGCAAGGCTGGCATCAAGCCTCTCTTTCACCAGGGCGATGTTGCCATCCAGCCGATCGCGGTCGAGCAGCAGGCAGGGTTGGAAGATGCCCGCCTGCTTCAGCGCATCCGAAAGCGTGGCGAAATACGCCGTCATCGTTAGATACCAAAAGGACTGGGTTCGATGCCGAACAGGTCGGCCATGTAGGGCGAGACGAAGCGGTTTTGCGGATCGATGTCGCGGCGCACCGCCATCGCATCGTTCCAGCGCGGATAGAGCTTTTTCAGATCGGCAGCTTTCAGGCTGTGCATCTTGCCCCAGTGCGGCCTGCCGCCATATCTGCGGAAGATCGGCTCGGCCGCACGCATGAACGGCAACGGATCGTTCGCCGCATCGTGGTGGATGGCGATCGAACAGGTGAGCCTTTTATGAAAGGGCGAGAGCCAGAATTCGTCCGATGCCACCGACCGCACTTCCATCGGGAAATAGACCTCCGGAAAATGCTTTTCCGTCAGTTCGATGATTTCGGCCAGCACCTTCGGCCCCTCCTCGAAGGGAAGGTGATATTCCATTTCGTTGAACCTGGTCTGCCGGTCGCTGGCGTAGACGTTGAGCCAGTCCTGCACATAGTCCTCGGCCGGCACCTTGGCGACGGCGCCGCGGATCAACCTGCGGCGCAGCGACGGCAGCCAGGCAAGCCCGGTGCGCAAGCGGCGCAACGTGCGCAAGGAGCCCTCGTCGTCGTCGGTCGGGCGCATCGTCGTGGCTTCGGTGCTGAAGTCGCTGGCGATGAACTGCGCGTAGCCGGAGAAGGGAATGTAATAGAATTCGGCCGACCGGTGCGCGGCCATCATCGTTTCGAAATCGCGCAGCATGTCGCCTATCGGCAGCACCCATTTGCGGCGCCGCAGCCGGTAGCTCGCGATGTTGTTCAGCGTCACTTCGCTGAGCACACCGAAGGCACCGAGGGCGACGCCGATGGCATGGATCGTCTCCTGGTCCCCTTCCCGCTTGAATTCGCGGACCTTGCCGAGCCCGTCGACGATCCGCACCGTTTCCAGCTGCGTGTGGTAGGCGCCGAGCGTCGGCCCCGAACCATGGGTAGCCGTGCCCAGCGCGCCGCCTATCGCCTGGCGGTCGATGTCGCCCATGTTGGGCAGGCCCTGGCCGATGCCCTGCAGGATGCGCATGAGCGAACCAAGCCGCGTCCCTGCCCGTACGCGCGCCTGATTTCTTTTCGCGTCATGCGAGACCAGCCCTTCCAGCTTCTCCAGCGACAGGATGGTGCCTTGCGACTTCACCAATGGCGTGAAGGAGTGACCGGCGCCGACGACGCGGACCGGGCCGGGTGCGGTGCGAATGAGGTCGCCGAGTTCGCCGGCATCGGCGGGGCGGGCAAGCAGCCGCGGCTCGGCCGTGACAAAGCCCGACCAGTTGCTCCAGTTGTTCGACATGGTGCTCACGCAACAACCCGGCGACGCCGTACGACGAGTACAAACAGGCCGAGCAACGCCACGCTGGCGACAGCGCTTGCGGCGGCGAATTCCGGCACCGGGCGAAAATCCTTGCCGTCGATGAGCAGCGACGCGGCGACCGGCCCGATCGCCAGGCCGAAAAGCTGGGCGGCCGGCACCAGCAGCACGGCGGTGCGCCTTTCGTCGGCGGTGATCGCCAGCCGGATCTGGTAGGGCACGATGAACAGCAGGATAAAACCCATGACCAGGGCGGCGACCCAGAATGTCGTGAGGCCAGGTCCGCTGGCAAGGACGAGCGAGGCGACAAGCGCGACGATACCGATCGCCGCGATGGCGAGGCGATAGTCGATGCGCGCCTCGAACACGGTCGCCGTCATCGCGCCCAGCACCTGCACGGCGAGGCTGGCCGAGACGATCAGCCCGACGGTGCGGCCGTCGATGCCGAATTGCGCGCCGAGCGGCTCCAGAAAGGCCCAGACCGCGCCGAAGAACATGAAGTAGCAGAAAACCGACAACAGCGCGGTGATCGAAGGAACCGTCAGCACATTGGCGAGGTTTTCTTCCTTCGGCAGGTCGGCATAATCGGCGGGGACCGCGAAGGCGACCACCAGCGACGCCACACAGACGACGGCAAGAACGAGGAAGCCCCCCGCCGATCCGGCGGCGGGGATGACATAGAGCGCCAGCAGCAGCGCAAGGGCGCATTGCGCCAGCGTCTGAATGGTGACGAAATAGCCGCCGATGCGTTCGGCGCGCCGCGAGCGGGCGATCAGTTCGGTGGCGATCGCGACGAGGCCGCCTTCGGCAAGGCCGGCCAGCGCGCGCGCCGCCATCAGCGTGCTGGCGCCGGCGGCATAGGCGGTCCACACATTGGCCAGCGCCAGCAGCAGCAGGAGGACCGCGCTTTTCCAGCGCATCTTGTGGGCGGAGAGCAGCATCGCAACGATCGCCGAGCCGATCGCGATGGCGATCATCTCGGCGGTGGCGACCAGTGCCAGTTCGTCGCCGCTGACATGGCCCTCGGTGTAGAGGGCTCCGAGCAGGACGGGCTGCAGGCCGAGGATGAGCAGGCCGACCGACCCGATCCACAAGGCCGACGCAAGCTGTCCGCCGGTCGGGTTGCCAACCAGCCAGTCGCCATCGCCCTGAAGACTGGTGCTTGTCGAAGTCAAAGGCGCCCTCCCAACGTCCTTGCCGCGCGGCAGAAATGCTGACACTCTGTCAGCATTTCAGAAACTGATACTTGATCATATTTCATGTCAACCGGAATTTGAGAACCCGTGCGAAAGATCGGTGCATGACGCAAGCAAGTCGAACGGCCACCGAGCCGAGGCGCAGACCCAAGCAGGAGCGCAGCCGCGAGCGCATCGACGCTATCCTGTCGACCACCATGCGGCTGATCGGCGAGAAGGGCATCGACGCCGTCACCATGAAGGAGGTCGGCATGCTGGCGGGCGGACCGATCGCCACCGTCTACCATTACTTCCCCAACAAGTCGGCGATCCTGGCAATGCTCTATGAGCGGTTTTCCGAGGTCAGCCGGGCGCGATTGACGGCGATTATCGCCGATGTCAGAGAAGCCAGGGACATCATCGCCGCGGCCGACCGGCTGCTTGACGACTATTTCGGCCGTGTCGCCGGCGATCCGGCCATCCAGGATCTGCAGAACGCCATCCAGGCCGACAAGGCACTCAAGAATCTCGACATCGCCGAAACCCGGCATCAAGCCAAGATGTTCTGCGACCATGTCATTGCCTTGCTCGAGCCGGACAAGCACGAGCAGTTCGAACGCATGGTTGTGCTGATCTTCCAGCTCGCCGGCGGCGTCGTGCGCCTGGCGCTTGCGCAGAGCGACGCGGAAAGCCGCCGGACCATCGAGGATTACCGCGCGATCATCCACACCCAGTTGCGGTTGTTCCTCTGACCAATGCCGGCTGGAGACTATCTCGCCCGGCGGATGAGGCCTTCGAAACCGTCGGCCAGATTGGCGTTGCCGGCGGCGAGAAAGGCGGAAAGATTGCGGGCACCGCCTGGTGTCTTATTGGCGTCAAGCAGCACCGCCCTGCCCTCATGCATGACAAAATCGAACTTGCCATAGTCAAAGCCAAGCTCGCGCCTCAGCGCACGAAGCTCCTCGGGAACCGGAACCGGCTCACGACGGATCGTGTCGTCGCCTTTGACCAGGCTTTGCGACGAAACATGGCGGGTGCAGCGCTCGCGCTCCCCGCAAAATATCCAGAAGCGGGCGCCAAAGCCGTCCGGTTCCGGCTCGGGAATGAATTTTTCGACGACGAGATCCCCGCGGTCGAACACCGCAGGCGCAACATCCGAAAGGGACGTACAGACGCGGTAGCCCTCGATAAGCTCGGCACCGGGAAATGGCTCCGGCTTTCCGGCACGTCGCGATCGCCGGTTAAGCGACTGTTCCCGCATTCCCAGATTGTTGAGATTGCTCTTGACGATGACCGGACCTGGCCAGTCGTCGTCCCTGCCGATGACGGCGCCGCTGATTAGGCGCTTGGAGATGTCGGCTGCCCCGATGTTCAGGCAGAACGGAAAAGCGCGCGCGTATTCGACATATTCGGGCGGCGTCACGGTCGCATCGACATGCAGCACCGCTATGTCTGCTTCGGGCTTCGCCGACGTTCCTGAGAGTATGCGGACGGAATGGCCGCGCCGCTTCAGTTCTTCCAGCGGATCAAAGAGCATGTAGGGACTGTCGCGGCGCAACAGCGGGCCACGCCGGCGTTCGAACCTGTCGAACTCATGCGTAATAACCGCGATGCGTGTCATGTGCCCCCCGCACTTGGTTTCATTAGCGTCTTCGATTATGCGTCTGAACACAATGCTGGTTGGGGCCAGGGATGACCGACCATTGGAATGCCATTCGACGGCACTGGGAGTTGCTCGGGCCACCGCTGCGGCCGCCTGGCGAAGCTGTGGAAACCTACCAGCGCGAACTCTACCTTTCGGAGGCACATGTCGTTCTGCTCGGCGTGACGCCGGAACTCGCCGGGCTCGGCGCGACCATGATGGCCGTCGATGAATCCTCCGACATGATCGCCGGAATCTGGCCAGGTGATACAGCGTCGCGAAAGGCCATCAACTGCGACTGGCTCGACCTACCGGTTTCGCGCGCAAGCGTCGATGCGGTGATCGGCGACGGCTGCCTGTCGGCGCTAGGCTTTTCAGCCGTGCGCGAGGCGCTGTTCGCGGCGATTGCCAGCGTGCTGCATTCTGACGGGCGCGCGGGCCTGCGCATCTTTGCCCGTCCCGAGACACCGGACGATCCGGCAGCGGTGCAAGCGCTTGCGCTTTCTGGCGGTGTCTCCACTTTCCACGAGCTCAAATGGCGCGTCGCCATGGCCGCGACGGGCCCCGCTCCCGACCATGCAATTCCAGTAAAGACGATCGCGGAAAGGTTCGATGCACTGTTCCCTGATCGCCTGGAACTCTCGGCGCGTACGGGCTGGGAATTGCCGGTCATCGCCACTATCGATGTCTATCGGAACTCGCCGGCCATCTACAGTTTTGCGCCGCCCATGGCACTCATCAGCGAGGCGGAAGCGTTCTTCAGTAACGTCCGCATTGTTCCAACCGGCAGCTACGGGCTCGCCGAGCGATGCCCGCTTTTGGTACTGCGGTCGCCGAGGCGCTGAACGACCTAGCGAAATTCTTTCGCTTTTGCGGCCAGTAACCGCCACATTCTCCGCGACGATGCAGCGCATGAAAATTTCCTACGACCGCCTCCTGTGGCGCGCCTTGACTCTCGCAGATCGTCGGCCTATTTCAGCGCCACGTTAGCACTCGCCATTGGTGAGTGCTAACTATGTGTCCGGCGCCGCCGGACGGAGGAACTGTTTCTCACCGTTCTCATCGAGGAAGAAAAAATGGCAAAGTCGAAGTTCCGCCCGCTTCATGACCGCGTGGTCGTTCGCCGGGTCGAATCCGAATCCAAGACCGCCGGCGGGATCATCATCCCGGACACGGCAAAGGAAAAGCCGCAGGAAGGCGAGATCATCGCCGTCGGCTCCGGCGCCCGCGACGAAGCTGGCAAGCTGGTCCCGCTGGACGTCAAGGCCGGCGACCGCATCCTGTTCGGCAAGTGGTCGGGCACCGAAGTCAAGCTCAATGGCGAAGACCTTCTGATCATGAAGGAATCCGACATCATGGGCATCATCGGCTGATCATCGGCCTCACCTTCAACTTGAATTTTTCAGGCTCTATCCGAGCCCCTGCCAGGAGCTAAAACATGGCTGCCAAAGACGTAAAATTCTCCCGTGACGCCCGCGAGCGCATGCTGCGCGGCGTCAACATCCTCGCCGACGCGGTGAAGGTCACGCTCGGTCCCAAGGGCCGCAACGTCGTCATCGACAAGTCGTTCGGCGCCCCGCGCATCACCAAGGACGGCGTCACCGTCGCCAAGGAAATCGAGCTTGAAGACAAGTTCGAGAACATGGGCGCGCAGATGGTCCGCGAAGTTGCTTCGAAGACCAACGACATCGCCGGCGACGGCACCACGACCGCGACCGTTCTGGCGCAGTCGATCGTCCAGGAAGGCCACAAGTCGGTTGCCGCCGGCATGAACCCGATGGACCTGAAGCGCGGCATCGATCTGGCCGTCACCGAGGTGGTCGCCGCTCTCGGCAAGGCCGCCAAGAAGATCAAGACCTCCGAGGAAGTCGCCCAGGTCGGCACGATCTCGGCCAATGGCGACGAGTCGGTCGGCAAGATGATCGCGGAAGCGATGCAGAAGGTCGGCAATGAAGGCGTCATCACGGTCGAGGAAGCCAAGACCGCCGAGACCGAACTCGAAGTCGTCGAAGGCATGCAGTTCGACCGCGGCTACCTCTCGCCCTACTTCGTGACCAACGCCGACAAGATGGTTGCCGAACTGGAGGACGTCTACATCCTCCTGCACGAGAAGAAGCTCTCCAACCTGCAGGCCATGCTGCCGGTCCTCGAAGCAGTCGTGCAGACCTCGAAGCCGCTGCTCATCATCTCGGAAGACGTCGAAGGCGAGGCCCTGGCCACGCTGGTCGTCAACAAGCTGCGTGGCGGCCTCAAGATCGCCGCCGTCAAGGCGCCGGGCTTCGGTGATCGCCGCAAGGCCATGCTGGAAGACATCGCCATCCTGACCGGTGGCCAGGTCATCTCGGAAGACCTCGGCATCAAGCTCGAGAACGTCGGCCTCAACATGCTCGGCCGCGCCAAGAAGGTGTCGATCTCCAAGGAGAACACCACCATCGTCGACGGCGCGGGCAAGAAGGCAGAGATCCAGGGCCGCGTCGCCCAGATCAAGCAGCAGATCGAGGAGACCACCTCGGACTACGACAAGGAGAAGCTGCAGGAACGTCTGGCGAAGCTCGCCGGCGGCGTTGCCGTGATCCGCGTCGGCGGTGCGACGGAAGTCGAAGTCAAGGAAAAGAAGGACCGCGTCGATGACGCCCTCAACGCGACCCGCGCGGCCGTGGAAGAAGGCATCGTTGCAGGCGGTGGCGTTGCCCTGCTGCGCGCTTCGGCCAACATCAAGGCTGCCGGCGCCAATGCCGACCAGGCCGCTGGCATCAACATCGTTCGTCGTGCGCTGCAGGCTCCGGCCCGCCAGATCGCGGCCAACGCCGGTGCGGAAGCATCGATCGTTGCCGGCAAGATCCTCGAGAACAAGGGCGCGACCTTCGGCTACAACGCCCAGACCGGCGAATATGGCGACATGATCGTCATGGGTATCGTCGATCCGGTCAAGGTCGTGCGCACGGCCCTCCAGGACGCGGCCTCGGTCGCCGGCCTGCTCGTCACCACCGAAGCCATGATCGCCGAAGCTCCGAAGAAGGACTCTGGCGCCGGCGGCATGCCTGGCGGCATGGGCGGCGGCGGCATGGGCGGCATGGGCGGCATGGACTTCTAAGAAGTCCATAAAGCACGCCCATCAACTCACATTGCTCAAGCCCGCAAGCGGGCTTGAGTGGCGGTATGGACTTCTAATCCAGCCATCCTCGCAATATTATCGAAAGGGCGGCCGAAAGGTCGCCCTTTTTCGTTGTCTCGGTTCGAAGGCTTGAGCGCCTGGCAATCCGCCCTTGATGGGCAACGCTGCCGTGCCGCTCCAACCGACTGCCTAAACTTTGTGCAATTCTTCAATTAAATCAGCACTTTGATCAAACGCCCCTGATCATTGTGCGATTTGTCGGACAAGAATTTTTAAGACATTCACGCCTACTAATCGGCACAGTTGAGCTCCTCGCGCGTGCAGGGTCTTCATCGATGCAAATACTCCGCCGGTTTGTGCGTAACCGTGATGGCAACGTCCTCATTATGTCAGCGCTGCTCTTGCCGGTGCTCATCGGCATGGCGGCGCTCGTCACGGAATATGGCGGCGCGCTGGTCGAGCGGGCCGGCAACCAGCGCACGGCAGACCTTGCAGCCTATGCCGGCGCTCTCGCCTACAATGCGACGAAATCGACCGACCTGATGACGGCGGCGGCGGTCAATGTCGCCACGCTCAACGGCGTCCCGGCCGCCGATGTCCAGGCGGCGCTGGTCACCTCTCCCAAGACTTCCGGCATGAATGCCGTCTCGGTGTCGATTCGCACCCAGAAACAACTGCTTCTGGCGCGCGTGCTCAACGACCGCCAGCAATTGCAGATCTATGCCAATGCCGTCGCCGAACTCGGCGCGCAGGCGCAGACCCCCGGCTGCATGCTGGCGCTGGACGGCACCCAGACCGGCATCACGCTCTCGGGTGGCACCAAGATCACCGCGCCCAAATGCACGGTGTCGTCGAACAACACCGTGACCGTTCCCTGCGGCACGTCCATCTCGGCGATCGGCGTGAACTACAACTCGGCGGCGGCGCCCAGCCAGCCTTGCAACGGCATCACCGGCCCGAACGGCACGGACGCGGTAATCGCCAAGAAATCGACGCCCGATCCGCTGGCCGGCAATACCGCCATTGCCGCGGCGGTCGCGCGTTTCAGCACGGTCGCGGCGATGTCGACGACGACGGCGCCGACAGCGCCGACCAACAGCACCGGCAACAACATCGACTTTGCCTGGAACCAGGGCTCCACCCAAGGCCAGGCGACCGCGCTCGGCTGCACGGCAAGCTGGGCATCCCCGACGTCGACCTGGACGCTGAATTGCGGCAGCACGACCACGGTCAATATCGGCACAATCACCATTGGCGGCGGCATCAACCTCAACTTCGCCACCAGCGGCGCGGCAACCACCGTCTACAACATCGCCGGCGATCTCACGACCAGCGCCACCACCAATTTCGGGCCGGGCACCTACAACTTCGCCAAGACTCTGACCACGGCGGGAACGACCACATTCGGCGCCGGCACCTACAATATCGGCAAGCAGGTCACCACCGCGGGAACCACCACTTTCGGCGCCGGCAATTTCAACTTCACCAAGGGGCTGACGACCGGCGGCGGCGGCACCACGACCTTCGGCGCCGGCACCTTCAAGTTCGGCATCAGCGACAATACCTGCGGCGGCATCGCGCGCGTCAGCCTCTGCAACACCAGCACGCTCACCTTCGGCGGGCCGAGCACGTTCGAATTGCCCGGCGGGCTCAACAACACCGGCGGCGCCGTCATCACCTTCGGCTCCGGCACCTCAAACAGCTACAAGATCGGGCCCGGCGGCAACGGCGATGCCATCACGCTCGGCGGCGGCTCCACGACCATCATGGCCGACGCCACCAGCTCGGGCGTGTTCCAGGTCATCGGCAATGTGAATGGCGGCGGCGGTGGCAGTTGCTTTGTCGTGCCGGCCACGGCGCAGCACGACATCGAAGGCAACTTCATCGCCTCGGGCGCCGTCCTGCTCGGCGCCGGCGTCTACACGATCGACGGCTATTTCGCGCTTGGCGGAAGCGGTGGCGGCAGCGCCAGTTGCGGCGGCTCGACGGTCAGCGTCAGCGGCGCCAACGTGACGCTAGTGCTGTCGGGCAAGGCCAAATCGAGCTCGGGAAGCTGCAACGGCTATGTCTTCTGCGTGGCGGCCGGCTACAGCAATATCGTGCTAACCGCGCCGCAGACCGGCGCCACTGCGAAGCTCGCCGTTATCGGCCCGACATCGACTTCGGTGACCGCGGGCGCCACCTTCGCCGAGGGCGGCTCCAATGCACAGATCTCCGGCGCCTTCTATTTCCCTTACGGCCCGATCACCATGAATGGCGGGTCCAGTGTTCTGGGCTCGTCGACCGATTCAAGCAAATGCCTGCAGATGATCGGCTCGCTGATCACGCTCTCAGGCGGCACGGCCGCAGCGTCGGAATGCATCGCCGCTTCCAGCTCCAGCGCCAGCAGCAAAGTGAGTCTTGTCCAGTGACGATCCTGAGAGGTTTCAAAACTGTCATGGCGCACGCGTCGCGGCAGTCCGCGTTCGCCCGCTTCCTCACCCGAGAGACAGCCGGCGCTTCGGCGGTCGAGTTCGCCCTGATCAGTCCCGTGCTGATCCTGATTCTGGCTGGAATGGTGGACATCGGCGCCTCGCTGAAGGCGAAGTTCGATCTGAGCTCGGCGGTGTCAGCAGGTTCCAACTACGCGCTGCTCGGCGCCGACAAGGTCAATTCCACCGGCGGCGGCACGCTTGCCGCCAATATCACAGCGGTGGTGGCGGGCGGTCTCGGCAGCGCCGGCGGCCATGTCCAGGTCGTCATCAATAATGGCGCCACCATCGCCTACGACACCAGCGCCGCAACCGCGATCCAGAGCGGCACGGCATCCGGCGCCGACCTCTGCTATTGTCCAACCGGCTCTGCCGGCAGCGTCACCTGGGGCTCGTCGGTGACCTGCGGCTCGACCTGCCCGGCCGGCGGCATTGCCGGCAAGTTCGTGACGATCAGCGCCAGCCGGCCTTTCTCGCCTCTGTTCGGCGGTGTCGGCGTCGTCAAGAGCGGCACAATCACCGTCCAGGCCATGATGCAGCCAAAATGAGACCCCTTGTCTTGAAGCGCCTGACCGCGTTCATCCGTGACAGGAGCGGCGCCAACGCCGTCGAATTCGCGCTGCTGTCGGTGCCGCTGCTGCTGGTGCTGTTTGGCACGGTGGAGTTCGGCCGCATGTTCTGGACGCAGCATGTACTGCAGGATACGGCCACCGCAGGTGCGCGTTGCGTGGGCGTGCTGCAGAGCCACTGCACGCAGAATGGCGTTTACAGCGCAGCCAACACCATAAGCTACATCAGCAGCATGGCTGCCAGCGACGGCCTCGAGCTGGCCGGAACCGACATCAGCATCGACAACAACACGACCTGCTCGGGTCTCACGGGATTCACGACGGTGCGGATCTCCTACACATTCTCGACCGTGCTGCCATCCTTCCTGACCGCTTTGGCCAACGGCCCAGTGCTCGGCGCCACGGCGTGTTTCCCCAACCAAGGCGCATAGTCTCCGCAGAAACGGACGGTCTCAGCCGA
Organism: Mesorhizobium sp. ESP7-2; assembly: GCF_020164715.1. Classification (NCBI taxonomy): domain Bacteria; kingdom Pseudomonadati; phylum Pseudomonadota; class Alphaproteobacteria; order Hyphomicrobiales; family Phyllobacteriaceae; genus Mesorhizobium; species Mesorhizobium sp. ESP7-2. The sequence continues at coordinate 120,502 of NZ_JAIUGQ010000001.1, read as the reverse complement.
CTGCTTCGGCATGTTTTGCGCTCTTGCCAGCCAGCACGGCCTGCTCGACCAGTGCCGCAACCTCGTCGGCCACCACCTTCAGCGGCGCGCGATCCCGGGTGGCGCGAGCGATCACCATCAGCCCCTCCAGTGACGATTCGACCAGCAGCGCCAGAGCGTGCGCGCGACGCTCGGGCACTCCTGCCCTGACGAAGGTCTCGCGCAGCAAGCCGATCCACCGTTCGAAGGCGGAACGGCACAGTTCGACAAGCTCGGGCACATCGCCTGGCGAGTCCAGCACGACCGGCGCGACCGGGCAGCCGAGCGAGAATTCATTCTCTTCCAGCATGTGTCCCACCGACTGATAGATGTGATGGACGGCGACCGCAGGATCGCGTTCGGCGGCCAAAGCCGCGCCCAGCCGCTCGGTCACGTCGGCCACGCTGGCGCGCGTCACCTCGATGACCAGTTGGTCCTTGCCGCCCGGGAAATGGAAATAGAGCGAGCCGCGCGGCGCGGCGCTGGCACTCAAAATGTCGCTGAGCGAAGTGCCGTGATAGCCGCGCCGCCGCAAAAGCAGTGCCGTCGCCTCGATCATCCGCGTGCGTGTGTCCGTCGCCATGTCAACCCCTGTCAGGAGTGCGCATTATAGGGCTTGTCCAAAATATGACAATCGGTCTACATAATATGTAAATCGGTCTACATATTTGGGGCACATGTTCGGCAAGGTCGTCGTCATCGACGGCGCGTGAACCCATTCATCAACCAGAGGAGAGAGCAATGACAATTCGCGACGCATCGGCCGAATGGCAGGGCACACTCAAGGAAGGATCCGGTCGGCTCAGGCTGGGCAGCGGCGTGTTCGAGGGCGCCTACTCGTTCCCGTCCCGCTTCGAAAACGGCCCCGGCACCAATCCGGAGGAACTGATCGCGGCCGCCCATGCCGGCTGCTTCTCGATGGCGCTCACCGCCATTATCGGCAGTGAAGGTCATATCCCAAGCGATATCCACACGATCGCAAAGGTGCATCTGGGGCCACCGCGGCCGGGCCGACGATTACCCGCATCGACCTCGAGACGGAGGCGAATGTCGCCGGGCTTGCCGCCGCCGACTTCGAGCGGCTGGCGCAGTCGGCCAAGGCTGGATGCCTTGTCTCGCGGGCGCTGGCCGGCGTCGCCGCGATCACCCTGAAGGCGAACCTCATAACTCACTAAGGACGGAAGGAGAAAATCCAGTGAGCCAGGAATCGATCATCGACATCGCCACGGCCAACCGCTCCGGCGAAACGGCTGAAATCATGCGGCGCTATAACGACGTGTTCCAGCATCACGACCCCTCGGCACTCGACGAATTGGTGGCGCAGGACTGCGTGATCGAGAACACCACACCGGCGCCGGAGGGCGCGCGCCGAGCCGGTAAGGCTGCCTGCGTCGAGTTGTGGTCGGCGATCGCCACCGCACCCGGCACGCACTTCGACATCGAGGAGACTTTCGTGGCCGGCGACCGCGCCACGATCCGCTGGCGCTACTGGATGGCTGACGGCAATTCGCTGCGCGGCGTCAATCTGATGCGCGTCGCGGACGGGCGGATCGTCGAGGCGATGGGTTACGTCAAGGGCTAGTGCATGTCGCCCGGAAGTGTCCTCGGTTCCGGGACAACGACATGCATGAAATGAGAAGCTTACAGCAGGTCGGGCGAACCCTATTCGCCGCGACATGCTGTAGGCCGCGCGATCACCTGTCCGCCAGCGCCAACTTGGCGCCGAGCATGACGAAGGCGCCGGCAAACGTCCGACGCATCCAGGTCAGCACCATCGGCCGCGACACGACATGGCTGCGGATCGAGGCCGCGAAGATGCCGTAGCCGACGAAGACCACGAAGGTCAAAAGCATGAACACCGAGCTGAGCTCCAGCATCTTCGACAGTGCATTCGGTTCGGTGGTGCTGACGAATTGCGGCAGGAAGGCGAAGAAGAAGATCGACAGTTTCGGATTGAGGACGTTGACGAGGATGCCGGTGGCGATCACCTTGCCGGCCGAGCGCGGCGCGACATTGTCCTCGACGCTCAGGCCGCCCTTCTCCTTCAGCGTGTTCCAGGCCATGTAGAGCAGGTAGGCGACGCCGAGATATTTCAGGGTCTCGAAGGCGACCGCACTGGTGTGCAGCAGCGCCGCAAGGCCGGTGATGGCAGCCGCCATGTGCGGTATGATGCCGAGCGTGCAGCCGAAGGCTGCGATGATCGAGGCACGTGCACCGCGCGAAAGCCCGGCGCTCAGCGTGTAGAGGACGCCGGTGCCCGGCGAAGCCACGACAATCAGCGACGTCAACAGAAATTCGATGCTCAAGATGATTTCCTCCGGCACCCTGCCTGACGCAGCCTAGCCAGCAAGCGGGGTGCGCACAACCGACAGACACTCGCCACTACAGCATGTCGCGGCGAATAGGATTCGCCCGACCTGCTGTAAGCTTCTGATTTTATGCATGTCGTTATCCCGGAACCGAGGACACTTCCGGGCGACATGCATTAGGACGCCGCCTGTTAAGAGGTAGAAAATCCGAGCGCCCGGCGTGCCATCAGGCACTCCTCATCGCCAGGCATGCAGGCGCGGCAGACATCCGGTCGCATTTCGTAGATGGTGCAAGCGGTCGACTTGCCGACTTCGCCTGATAGGGCCGAACAGCGCACGCCGTCACAGCGCATGCCCGACAGGTCGGCCGCCACGAATTTCTCCGGGATGCGATCGAGCTGCGTGTCGTCCTCGGTGGAGAAGCGCGGCCACTCGGCCGAATAGGAACAGCAGGCGCCGCAGCTCTGGCAATCGAAGACAGCAGCGATGTCCGACGACGGCAGGCTGGTCGTGGCTGCCACGGCAAACGGCCCCGAAGCGGCAAGGTTGCGATCGGCATCCCGAGGCAAGGTGCTACTTCTTCTTGCCCGTCTTGCCCTTCGGCGCGTCGACCGGCGACTTGAACAGATCCGTCGCTGTCTCGGCTGCCTTCGGCGCAGCAGCCGGCTTGGCCGGCTTTGCGGCGGAAGCCGGTGCTGCCGGCTGGTCCTTTGCAGAGAATTTTATGGCCATGTCAGTCCTCGTCGGCGAAACGCGATGACGGTGCGCGCGGATTGCGCAAGCGGCCGATCAACGCCGAAACCGCCGTGATGTTCATTTCCTCGGGCGACCAGTTCCTGGCTTCCGCGATGTGATGCGGCGCCAGCTCACGATGCGTGCTGCCGCTATAGGCAGCATCCTGATAGGTGACCCGCTCATGGGTCTTGGCGTCTTCGCGGATATATTCGATGAGGTAGTTTGGGCACTCGGCCCGGCCGCGCACGCCGACACGCACCTGGGCATCGCCATGGGCGCGCTTGCACCGTTCGAGTTTTTCCAGCACGCGCCGGACATATTCGACCGGCTTGTCCAGGGTTTCGACCATGTCGGCGATGGTCGCATCGGCGGCGATCGGCGTTGGCGGTACGCGCTTAGTGGCCATCAGCGTTTTCCGGCTCGTTTCGGCAGCGCCGCGAATGCTGCGGCCGCCACCATCTCGTCGGCCTCCTTCTCCAGCCGCAGCTCGCGCAAGCGCGCGGTCTTGGCTTCCCGCGCCTGGCTGACTGCATCGCGCTCGGATATGATGCGGTTGAGCGACATCGACTGGGTTTGCGTCTTGCTGAACAGCGACACGGCCGGATCAACGGCTGTCTTCGAATGGGCGGTCAAAATCTTTCTCCTGTCAGGAGCCTGGTGCCGATAGGGCGAGACCGGGTCTTCGGTCAGGACCATGCACAAAGCAATGCGGCGGCGGATTCAAAATGCTGGAGCGTCCCTTAGCACGTTCAGCCCAATGCGCAGCGCATTTTCGGCGGCAACGAGCGTAAAATGAAAAAGGCCAGGCACCGCCTGACCTTCCCTGGGAGCGCCGCGCAGCCGGCTGGACGCACAAGCAAACTCTTGATGGGCGTCACAGGCGTTGGAAACTCAGGTTTCCGTGGCCATGCGCCCGAATTCGCCGTTCACCGGTGCCAGTACATCCGTGGTCACCGGGACGGCAGAATTCTTTCTTCAGGCCGCCTTCAACTGGTCGGCGGACATCTTGCCCGACTTGTTGTCGCGGACCATCTCGTAGCCGAGCTTCTGGCCCTCGACGATGTCGCGCATGCCGGCGCGTTCCACGGCCGAGATGTGGACAAAAACGTCGGCGGAGCCGTCGTCAGGCTGAATAAAACCAAAACCCTTGGTGGCATTGAACCACTTAACTGTGCCGGTGCTCATGACGAACCCTTTCCATGGCAAATATTCGTTCGCCGTCATGCGGATGCATAACGTCGTTGTCTCGATTTTTGATGTGGGAAGTTCGTCAAAGACGCACTCGAAAGCGCGGATAACAAAAGTCAATCAAACAAATATCGACGAATTGCTTGTAGGGGTCTTTTGGCGGCTTGTCAAATTCGGATGACCCAAGCCGTGGATTCGCCAACCGCGGGCACCGCGGCGCACCGGACACCACGCCGTGTCAACTCGAAAAAAAATCGCCGGATCCCGGAACCATCCCTGCAAACGCGCATTTTCTCCATGTCATCAGCAGTTCATGAGAGCAATCGAAAGAAAGGCTGATGGCAAAGACGCCCCCCGCGAGCTAACAGGCGCGAGGGGCGTTCTATTTGACGAGAACCATGCGCCCCATTTTCCGGAACTACGCCCCAGGCCTATTCGTCGGGGCCTGGCTCCGGCCATGTCTCCCTTGCGGCTTCGGCATACCATTGGCGCATTGCCGGTGTTGCCAGAACCGCGTCGACATAGGCCCTGGTGTCGGGCGCCAGATCGCCGCCATAGGTGTCGAAACGGGTGACGACAGGCGCGTACATGGCGTCGGCCGCGGTGAAATCGCCGAACAGGAACGGACCGCCCTTGCCGTGTCTGTCACGGCACTCGCGCCACAGCGCCTCGATGCGGGCACGCTGGACCTCGCCCTCGGCGTCGAGCGGCTTGTGAGCCTTCGGCCGGCGCAAGTTCATCGGCCAGCCATAGCGGACTTCGCGAAACCCGGAATGCATCTCGGTCGCCGCCGAACGCGCCAGCGCCCGGGCGCCGACATCGGCTGGCCACAGCTTTTTCTCGGGAAAGAGATCGGCGAGATATTCAAGGATGGCAAGGGTTTCCCAGACGATCCTGCCACCGTGATTCACCGGCTTGTGAATCAGAACGGGCACCTGACCGGTCGGCGACACTTTCGCCAGATTGGCAAAAGTCTCGGGCGTGCGCAGCCGCACCAAGACCTCCTCGAACGATATCTCCAGCTGCCGCATCGCCACCCAGGGCCTGAGCGACCAGGACGAAAAGCACTTGTTGCCGATATAGAGCGTGAATTCCGACATCTGTCCCCCTTTGCGGCCTCTCTCCTTGCGGAGTGCGCTTGCCGGACCCTAGCCTGCCGGCCGCCGAAAGGCACCTGTTTTGCCGACACAGGCAGCGGCTGCTGGAACCGAAGCCGTGCCGGCTCGTTTGCCCAGGCGGACCAAACCCGGGAGATGCGCAAAATGGTGAACAAGGATCAGGTCGCCGGCGTGGCCAAGCAGGTGAAAGGCTCCATCAAGCAGGCGGCCGGCAAGGCGACCGGCAACAGACGGACGCAGGCCGAAGGCATGGCCGACAAAGCCACCGGAAAGGTGCAGAAGGCCTATGGCGACGTGAAGGACAAGATCAAGAAAGCGCTTTGACCGCTGTAAAAAAAAGGCCGCGTCGAGCGGCCCTTTTCACGTCTTCAGCGACTTGCTGAAGGCGTTGGTGAAAATCACGTCGCCATGGTCGTCGCCGGCTTCACCCAACACGACGTCCAGGCTGTCTTCGGTGACACGTGCCAGAGCGAAGCCGCCCATATAGGCGGCTTTCGGCTTGAAGAGGTCGAGGCCGTTGCGTTGATAGATCATCGGCACCTCATGCTGATGACCGTGGAAGACGGCAACGACGTTGTAGCCCTTCAGGGCTGCCAGCAATGCCTGACGATCCGCATCGCTCCACCAATGCGACGCTCCCTTGCCGCCCTCGTCGAATACTCTCTTGGCGGGGTCCCATCGCTCCATCGAAAAACTGTCCCAGCCATAGTGCTGGAACAGGACGACTGGGCGGCCGTCCGCCGCATAGGTGCCCAGGTCCTTCTTAAGCCAGGGCAGGCTGTTGTCGGCGCCATGGCCGGTATCGCCGGCGAAGCGATGGGTCTGCACCAGATGCAGGCCACCCCAGTCCCATGAATAGCAGTCGGTGTTGACGTCGTAACTGGTGGCCGGCACCGGGGGCTTGAAGAACACCCCGGCACGATGATTGACCTCGACATAATCGCGCATTTCGCGCCGATACCAGTCGACATGATGCGGCGGACCGTTCTGATCGAGATCATGATTACCGAGCCCGACATAAACCGGAACATGCACGCGGTCGGGACCCATGCCTTGCTGATAGCGCTGGCTGAACTGCAGAAGTTGGGTGCCTTCGCTGGGCTCGGTGATCTGGCCGCCGCCATCGTCTGTCATGTCACCGCCGACGACAAGGCCGAGTGGCGTGCCGATGCGGCCGCCGGCCGAATGCAGGCCCGTGACAATGCCGTCGATCTCGGCCGGCCAATCCTTGTCACCGATGGCGTTCAACGCCGCGACGTTGCGCAGCAGCGCCGCGTCCGTCTTGCCTTCCCGCTGGCAATTTGGGCTCAAGCCGCTTGCCATGCGGCAGGCATGGACATCGGCGACGAACAGGAAGGTGGCGTCGACAGGCTGGATGCGCTGCCCGGTCTGACCGAGCGCCGGGCGTGAAAGCGCACCGGCCGCGGCGAGACCGGCGGCCTGCACCAGAAAACCGCGGCGCGAGAGCAATGGGGACGAAGGGCGATTCATCATCGGGGAATTTCAGCATGGAGAGCGGGCGGCAGTAAAGTTCAGATCACGCCATTGCGATCGTCGTATGGAAGGAGCCGCCCTATCGTCATCGACAGCACGACAGGCGTCTGCCATGTCTAGGGGCATCCAGATCAAGCTCTATGGCAAGGGGAAGGCCATGAAGACCCTATCGGCTGGCATATCAGCGATCCTGTTCACCGCCGGCGCCGCACATGGTGGCCCGTGCGTCGACGCGAAATCGGCGAGGAATGGCTTTGTCCTGGCAAGACCCGGTATCCAAAGCGAATTTCGGCCAGCGGCGGGTGGGATGATCTCCGTCACCAACACTTACGAGCAGCAATCACCGCAGAAGCAGTTCCTGTATGCCGGCCTGATCGAGGTTTTTCGCGACAGCGAGACCGGTCGACTGGCAATGATCCCGTTTTCCGATCTGCGAAAACTGTTTCCACTGAAGGCGGGAGCCAAGAGCACGATCGAGTTCGTCGAACTGTCGCCGAGCAAGCAGCCGAAGGCCACCAAGACGCTGACGCTGGCCGTCAAGGGCAAGGAGACCTTCAGCCTGGGCGACTGCAAATACAATGTGCTCGCCGTCAAGGAAACCTTCAAGAACGGAGTCGGAGAGACGCTCGACGCCTTCACCGCGCTCTATTCACCCGATCTGCAGGCTGCCCTCGCCCGGCGCTACGATGAAGGGACCAGCGCGGAATCGGTGAACGGTTACGAGACGATCAAGCCATTGGCCGAGTAGGAACCGGCTTTCAGCGCTGTCGGGGCGTCGACGGCAAAGCTGAGCTGTAGCCTGCCTCAAGTGCTGCCGAACCGCCGCAGCACCCTGCGACGTCGTCTCACCCCCGGATCGCCTTGCGATGATGCCGTTTGCGAGGCGCTCCGCTCGAACGCCGCAAGGCAATCGCGCAACGGCGTGGCGTCCTGCGCTGCCTTGGCCATCGACATCGCGCCGGAATAGGCGGCGACGGCAACCACCGCAAAATGCTCGGGATCCGTGCCTTGCTCCCTGCCTTCCTGCTGGTCGGCTCTGACCTTGTCGGCGATCGCCTGGCGCCATGCCGCGAAGACGCCGGCAAGGGCAATCCGGAATTCGGGATCGGCGAGCGAGAGTTCGTGCGCCAGATTGTTGAGTGGGCAGCCGCGCACGAAACCTTGCCGTTCCAATTCCGCCGCCACGGCTTCGAACACGGCCCGCACACCTTCGCGCGCCGAAGCCGCCTGCCGGACCGGCGCGATCCACGTCTCCTCAACCGCCGCCGCCACGCGCTCGTCGATGACCGCCAGCGCCAGTGCCTTCTTGGTTGGGAAATGATGATGGAGCGCGCCACCGCTGACGCCGGCCACCGCCATCAGGTCGCCGAGGCTGGAAGCATGGTAGCCGCGCGCCTGAAACGCGACTTCCGCGACATCGAGCACTTTCCTGCGCATGCCCTCGGGGTCGTTGATGCGTTTGCCTCGGGCTCGCCTTGGCCGGACGTCGATCTCTGCTGACATTACCGAAGGATAGCATGTTGACAAAACAGGGCAACCAGTCTGTTTATAAACAGGATGATCAACCTGTTTTGGAGAACGCCGGATGAACCCGATCCCAAAGGCCGCGCCGAAACTGGCGGCACTCGCCTCGCCGATCGTCGAATTGCGCCAGTACAGGTTGAAACCCGGCCGCCGCGAAACGTTGATCGAGATCTTCGACACGGAGTTCATCGAAAGCCAGGAAGACGCGGGGATGACGATCATCGGTCAATTCCGTGACCTGGACCGCCCCGACATGTTCGTCTGGATGCGCGGTTTCGAGAGCATGGATGCACGCAAGGACGCCCTGAGCGCGTTCTATGACGGCCCTGTATGGGCGGCGCACCGCGATGCCGCAAACGCGACGATGATCGATTCCGACGATGTGTTGCTGCTGCGGCCAGCGTGGCTGGATGCCGGCTTCGATCTGTCAGGGTTGCGACGGCCAACGGCGGTCAAAAACACAAGCGATCGGAATCGGTTGCCCGGCCGGGTTGAGATTTCGATCCATCATTTGCGGCCGGGCACCGAGGCCGACTTCGCCGGACGTTTCCGGGCGGAGATGGTTGCGCGGCTTGCCCAGAACGGCGCGCGTCTGCTCGGCGCCTTCGTGACGGAGCCGGCCGCAAACACGTTCCCTCGGCTTCCCGTGCGTGCCGGAGAAAACGTCTTCATCGCCGTTGCCGGCTTCCACGACGCCGACGCCCATGCCAGCCATCGCCTCGTGACTTTGCCGGCGTGGCGGGCGTTCGGCCAGGGCACGCAAGCCGTCAGCACAAAACCGGCCGAGACGTTGCGGCTGGTGCCCACGGAGAGATCGCTGTTGAGATGATCAGCGGCCGGTCAACATTCCCGCGATCGTCGAGGCGACAAAGGCCGGGTCTTCCCAATGCGGATTGTGACCGCAATCTTGCGCCCATACGAGGCGAGAGCGGGGCAGCGCCTCGGCCAACGCCTGCTGGTGCGTCTCTCCGAAAAGCGGATCGCACGCGCCGCCGATGATCAACGCCCTGGCCCGCACGGCCCGTGCATCGGCAGTAAGGTCCGTGATGCGGACTTCCTCCAGAACGGCACGCCAGCGGGCCGCCGGCATGGCGGAAGCTTCCTTCGCCAGGCCGGAGAGAAAGGGCTGAGGTACCGAGGCCCCGCAAGCATGCCACCAGGCGTAGAACGGATCGGCCGGCGATATCGGGTCGCGCAAGGCCTGGATGCCGACCGGCAACGGATGGTCCGGCGTGAAGCCGGGCTTGAGCGTGCTGGCCAGCACGACCAAGCCGCCGATGAGGTCCGGCTGCCGCGCGGCCAATGCAATCGCCACCATGCCGCCCAGCGAATGACCGACGACGACAGGCCGGTCCAGCCGCAGGTGCCGGATCAACCCGGCAATATCCCAGGCGAAATCCACGACGCGGCAGCCGTCGCCCGCCCGCGAGGCGCCATGGCCGCGCAGATCCGGCATGATCAGCCGGCGGCCGGCCAGGTGCGGCGCCAGCAGCGAAAAGCTGCGGCTGCTATCCGTGAAACCATGAATTAGCAACAGCGGCGGCCCGGCGCCGGCGATCTCGACATAGGCGATGTCGAGATCGCCGGTATCGGCCCATTGCTTGCGGCCAGCCCAGGCGTCCTGTTCCACCCCGGCTAGGGGCAAGGCGTCCGGCGGCCTCACAGGCCGAGCTTTTCCTTGACGGCGGCAAGACCTGGCTTGCCATCGAAAGTGGTGACACCGGCCAGCCAGGCATCGAGGCGGTTCTTGTTCAGCGTGATCGCCTTCAGCGCTCCGTCCTCCGGCTTCATGCCGTCATTGATGAGGTAGCCCATGCCGACATTCTCGAAGTCGATGTCGAAGACGAGATTCCTGAGGAACTGCGCCACGTTCGGGCATTCCTGCAGGTAGCCCTTGCGCACCTGCGTCGTCACCGTCGCGGCGCCGAAATTCGGGCCGAAGAACTTGTCGCCGCCGGTCAGATACTTGAAGTCGTACATGGTGTTCATCGGATGCGGAGCCCAGCCCTGGAAGACGATGAACTGCTTCTCCTTGATCTCGTAGCCGACCTCCGACAGCATGCCGGCTTCGCTGGACTCGACCACGTGCCAGCCATCGAGGCCGAAGGCCGGATCGGCGATGGCATCCATCATCAGCTGGTTGGAGCCGGGCTCGATGCCATACATCTTCTTGCCGAACTTGTCGGCGAACTTGTGCAGGTCGGAGACGTCCTTGACCCCTGCCTCCCACGCATAGGTCGGCACGGCAAACGTGTATTTGGCGCCGACGAGATTGACACGCACATTCTCGATCGAGCCGTCCTTCTTGTAGGGTTCGTAATAGGTCACCATCGCCGGGTCCCAGTAGCCCAGGAACAGGTCGAGATCCCGGTTCTTCATGCCTTCGTAGATGACGTTGATGCCGAGCACCTCGCTCTGTGGCTGATAGCCGAGCGCTTGCAGGAGCACATTGCCCACCCCCGTGGTGAAAGCGAGATCGTTCCAGCCGGGCTCGGCCATGCGGACCGCACGGCATCGCTCGGCGTCCGCCGCCCGGGCCGCCTGCGAGGCCAAGGCCAGGGCGGCAAGACAGGTGCCACTTGCAAGGATGCGCAACATTCTCGTTCTCCTCATCGCTCATATTGACCAATTGGTCTTTTTATTGTCCCAATGGTCAATGATTGATCTCGCGGGACGAAAATGTCAACGTGGATTCGTGATGCATGGAACGATCCCGTGAAACTGAAGCGCCTTGGCGACATACGCCGCAAGGAATTGCGGCAGGCGGCGTTCGCGGTTCTGGAGCGCGAAGGCATTGCGGGGGCCACGCTGGAGAAGGTCGCCGCCCATGCCGGCGCCTCCAAAGGCATCGTGCTGCACTATTTCCGCAACAAGCAGGAATTGTTCGAGCACGCCATGCGCGAGGCCAATGCGGTCCTGTGCAACGCGGTGGTCGCAAGGCTTCGCCAGGCACGGACGTCGATGGAACGCCTGGATGCGGTGATCGAGGGCAATTTCGAGGAGCATCTCTTCCTGCCGCCTCTTTGCCATGCCTGGCTTTCGCTCTGCGCCGAGGTGCCGCGCGATGAAAAGCTGGCACGCATCCAGAAGGTCATTCACGGCCGCATGCGCTCGAACCTGTTATCCGGCCTGCGCGGCCTCACCTCGCCCGGCGAGGCCGACGACATCGCGCTTGGCGTCACGGCCTTGATCGACGGACTTTGGCTTCGGCTCGGCCTCCAGCCAGGCAGCGTCTCGCGCGAACAGGCGATCCGGCAGGTCAAGGGCTATGTCGCCGCGCGGCTGAAGGCGCGCGCACTCTGACCATCACGCGCGGCTCCGATTTCGAGACGATGCTGCGCCAGACCAGCCGTCCCGCCGAACAGCCGGAACTGCCGTCGCTGTCGGAGCCGATGCCGGAGATGATCTGAGAATACGAAGCTGCCCATCCCCAACTGGGCGGGGGAGCATCTTCAACCGATTTGCACCTTCAGCGTCCGCAATCTCTGCTTGAAGCCGTTTGTGCAACGCGATACGCCCTTGCGCAAATCGACAGACCGGAGATTTCCCGTGAGCGCTGAAAAAACCAGAACCGAAACCGATACGTTCGGTCCCATCGAGGTCGCCGCCGACCGGTATTGGGGCGCGCAGGCGCAGCGTTCGCTGGGAAACTTCAAGATCGGTTGGGAAAAGCAGCCGGCTTCGATCATGCGCGCGCTGGGTATCGTCAAGCGGGCGGCGGCGGAAGCCAATATGGAGCTCAAGCGGCTCGATCCTACCATCGGCAAGGCGATCATCGAGGCCGCGCAAGAGGTCATCGACGGCAAGCTCAACGACCATTTCCCGCTGGTGGTCTGGCAGACCGGCTCCGGCACGCAGTCCAACATGAACGCCAACGAGGTGATCTCGAACCGCGCGATCGAAATGCTGGGCGGCGTCATGGGCTCGAAAAAGCCGGTGCACCCGAACGACCACGTCAATATGAGCCAGTCGTCGAACGATACCTATCCGACGGCCATGCACATCGCCTGCGCCGAGCGGATCATACATGACTTGATCCCAGCGCTGCACCACCTGCACAAGGCGCTCGCCGCCAAGAGCCGGGACTTCAATCACATCATCAAGATCGGCCGCACCCACACGCAGGATGCCACGCCGCTGACGCTGGGCCAGGAATTCTCCGGCTACGCGGCGCAGGTCGCCTCTTCGATCAAGCGTATCGAAATGACGCTGCCCGGCCTGCAGGAACTGGCGCAAGGCGGTACCGCAGTCGGCACCGGCCTCAACGCGCCGATCGGCTTCGCCGAGCGGGTGGCCGATCGCATCGCGGCCATCACAGGCATCGCTTTCGTCACCGCGCCGAACAAGTTCGAAGCGCTCGCCGCCCATGATTCCATGGTGTTCTCGCATGGCGCCATCAACGCGGCGGCGGCGGCCCTGTTCAAGGTCGCCAATGACATCCGCTTCCTCGGCTCCGGGCCGCGCTCGGGCCTCGGCGAATTGTCGCTGCCGGAAAACGAACCCGGCTCCTCGATCATGCCGGGCAAGGTCAACCCGACCCAGTGCGAGGCGATGACGCAGGTCTGCGTGCAGGTGTTCGGCAACAATGCGGCGCTGACCTTCGCCGGCAGCCAGGGCCATTTCGAGCTCAATGTCTACAATCCGCTGATGGCGTATAATTTCCTGCAGTCGGTGCAGTTGCTGGCCGATGCATCGGTTTCGTTCACCGACAATTGCGTCGTCGGCATCGAGGCGCGAGAGGACAACATCAAGGCGGCCCTCGACCGTTCGCTGATGCTGGTCACGGCGCTTGCGCCAACCATTGGCTACGACAACGCCGCCAAGATCGCCAAGACCGCGCACAAGAAGGGCACGACGTTGCGCGAGGAAGCACTGGCAACCGGACTGGTCAGCGAGGCCGACTACGACCGCCTGGTGCGGCCGGAGGACATGACCCATCCGGGGTGAAGCGATTCCAGGAAAAGAGCAAAGCGGTTTTCGGGCCGGAATTGCGTCAGATCGCGGCTGACGTTTTTCGGCGGGAGAATTTACTCCCGTCACCGCATCGTCCGACACGAATTTCGCGCGTTCTGCCCGATCACGGAAATGTATATTCTGTGAACAATGTGTCACCGCATAGCTGACTTTGGTGAACAGTCTGCATCGTCTATCTGAGTGGCCATTCAACCCATTCGGAGAGCCACCATGTCCATCAACACTTCCGCCGCCGCCACCGCGTCCAACAGCTCTGTCACCATCCTGCTCGGCCGTATCCTGCTCGCAGTCATTTTCCTGCTTTCCGGATTCGGCAAGCTATCAGCCATTTCAGGCACGGCCGCCTATTTCGGTGGCCTCGGCCTGCCGGCGCCGATGGCGACGGCCGTCATCGTCGGTCTGATCGAGCTGCTTGGCGGCCTTGCCGTCCTCGTCGGTTTCCAGACCAGGGTCGCCGCTTGGGTCCTCGCCATCTTCACGATCGCAACGGGGCTGGTCGCCCACACCGGCTGGGCCGACCAGATGCAGATGATCCAGTTCCTCAAGAACCTCGCCATCACCGGCGGCTTCCTGCTGCTGGCCTCTTCGGGTGCCGGCGCGTATTCGATCGACGCCAGGCGCGGCTGAGGCTTCCCCTCCCAAGGACCCGAAAAAGCGGCGCGGAATTTCCGCGCCGCTTTTTCGTTGTGTGGCTATAGGCGTAGACTGCGATGGTCGCCGGTGACCGTGCCGGCAAGGGAGAGTGCCATGGCCCGCAACGCATTGCTTCTGGTTTCGCGGCTGCTGTTTGCCGTGCTGTTCGTGCCGTCCGGCTTCCAGGCGCTCGCCAATATTGCCGGCACCACCAGCTATTTCTCCGGCCTTGGCCTGCCGCTGCCAGCGCTCGCCGCCTGGGGCACCGGCCTGTTCGAGCTGATAGCGGGGCTTCTGGTGCTCGTTGGATTCCAGACGCGGATCGTGGCGCTGCTGCTGGCAGCCTTCTGTATCGCGGCCGGCTACATCGGCCACTATGGCCAAGGCGCCGGCGATGCGACGCTCGCCTTCCTGCACCAGCAGATGCTGATGAAGGATATCGCGATATCGGGTGGTTTCCTGGCGCTTGCCATGGCCGGCGCCGGCGCATGGTCGGCCGACGGACGGGCTTCGGCATAGGCGCCGAGGCGACTTGACTATTTCACCGACACACTCTGCCCGCCCTCGACCGCCAACTCCAGGCGGCGGTTGGTGATGCGCGCCAGCTGCGCCAGCCGGCCGGCCGGCCGTTCGCCATAGAGGTCGGAAAGCGAAGCCGGCAGCACCAGCGCCAGCGCGCCGTTGGGGCGGCTTTCCCATTTCAGCCTCGGCATGATGCCGGGCATCGCGGCCGTCAGCAGGTAGACGACGCGCATCATCGCCGCCAGCACGCGGGCGCGCTCCAACAGGCGGGGCGGCGCCAGCGCCTTGATTTCGGGCGCCACCAATTCATTGAAGACGCCGTCATGACGGTAGGCGTTGGTCAGCGCCAGGTAGGCGCGGCCGGGATGATCGACACCGATGAAGGACGCATGAGCGATGATGTTGAGCGATTGCTTGCCGCGATATTCCGGATGAGCGCGCCAGCCGATATCGGCGAGCAGGCAGGCGGCGTGGCGATAGCGCGCTTCGTCTTCCGTCTCGTCGATGCCGAACGCCTTGAAGGCCCTGCCGGTCCATTCGACCAGATCATGCGCATGATGGACCGAACGCGAACGCAAGAGCGCAAGCTCCTCGGCGGCCGAGATCAGCGGATCGGCCTTCTGCTCGGCCGCGTCGAGCAGCGAATAGAGAAAACCCTCGCGCACGCCTTGCGCCGAAACGACGATCCTGGACGGCTGCATCGCCGTCATGATTTCCTGCAGCACGAGAGCGCCGTATGGCAGCAGCGAGCGGCGGTTCTTGGAGACGCCCTCGATACCCCTCACCTTTTCGACCTCCCCCCTGGCCACCTGCTTGAGGAACGTTTGAGCACTTTCGGCCGATATCTCGTAGTTGTGCATGACGCCGAGCGGATAGTTGTTCATCTCCATGTGCAGTCTGGCGAGGTTTCGCCAGGTGCCGCCGACAGCGTAGAAAGTCCTGCCCTGCCCGCCCTTCAACAGCTTGGCCCGGGCCAATTCCTGGCGCGCGATCTTCTGCGCCTGGACGAGCGAGTTCTTCGCCATGTCCTGCAGGCGCAGGCCGCCAAGCGGCAGCGTGATGCCGTCGCCGATGGCCTCGCCATCGATGTCGATGAGCTCCAGGCTGCCGCCGCCAAGGTCGCCGGCAATGCCGTTGGCCGGATGGAAGCCGGAGATGACGCCCAGCGCGGAATAATGCGCTTCCTGGCGGCCGGAGAGCACGCGGATCTCGGTCTTCAGCACATCCTCGGCGCGATGGATGAAATCGGGACCGTTGATCGCCTCTCGGGCCGCGGCGGTTGCCAGCACGTACATGTGTTCGGCACCGGCCTGGTTGGAGAGCGCGCGGAAACGGCGAAACTCCTCCATCGAGCGCGCCACCCCTTCGGGGTCGAGCTTCCCCGTCGACACGATGCCGCGGCCGAGGCCCGCCAGCATCTTTTCGTTGAACAGCGTGGTCGGCGAACGCGCCAGCCCCTCATAGACGACAAGACGGATCGAGTTGGAGCCGATGTCGATGATGGACAGCGGTCGGCGGTCCTGCAGCCGGCCCTGGGATTTGGACAGCATCAGGTGGTGGCGTTCTTCTTGCGGCGCTTGAACTGCGCGATTCGCTTGGGCGCATGCGATTTCAGCGCGTCACCCCGTCCCGACAGGCTCGGATTGGTCATGAAATATTCCTGCGCGTTGAACGGTTCCTCACCCTCCTCCAGCACCACGCGCCGGGAGGTTCCATCAGCCAATACGTCGAAACTTTGCTGATTGTCCATGATGTTGCCCAGCATGATCTGGCCCAGAATCTGTTCATGCACAGTTGGATTGGTGATCGGCACCATGGTCTCGACGCGGCGGTCGAGATTGCGTGGCATCAGGTCCGCCGAGGAGATGTAGACAATCGCCTCGTCCGAGGGAAGGCCATGGCCGTTGCCGAAGCAATAGATGCGGCTGTGCTCGAGGAACCGGCCGACGATCGACTTGACCCTGATGTTCTCCGACAGGCCCGGCACCTGCGGCCGCAAACAGCATATGCCGCGCACGACAAGGTCGATTTCCACCCCGGCGCGGCTGGCGTCGTAGAGCGCATCGATGATGATGGGGTCGACGAGCGCGTTCATTTTCATCCAGATGCGCGCCGGCCGTCCCTCCAATGTGTGGGTGACCTCGTCTGAAATGTGCTGAAGGATGCGGTTCCTCAGCGTGAACGGCGATATCGCCAGCCGCATTTCGGCGGTCGGCTCGGCATAGCCGGTGATGAAATTGAACAGTTGGGCGACGTCACGGGCGATTGTCGGATCGGTGGTGAAGAAGGACAGGTCGGTGTAGATGCGCGCGGTGACCGGGTGGTAGTTGCCGGTGCCGAGATGGACGTAATTGCGCAGCTTGCCGTCCTCGCGCCGCACCACCAGCGACATCTTGGCGTGGGTCTTGAGTTCGAGGAAGCCGAACACGACCTGCACGCCGGCGCGTTCGAGATCGCGCGCCCAGCGGATGTTGGCCTCCTCGTCGAAACGCGCCTTGAGCTCGACCAGCGCCGTCACCGACTTGCCGGCCTCGGCCGCGTCGACCAGCGCACGCACGATCGGGCTGTCGTTGGAGGTGCGATAGAGCGTCTGCTTGATCGCCACCACTTCGGGATCGGCCATTGCCTGGCGCAGGAACTGCACCACGACGTCGAACGACTCGTAGGGGTGATGGACGACGATGTCTTTCTCGCGGATGGCGGCAAAACAGTCGCCGCCATGCTCGCGGATGCGCTCGGGAAAGCGTGGGTTGTAGGGTATGAATTTCAGGTCGTCGCGGGGGACGGAGACGATCTCGGAGATCTGGCTGAGCGCCAGCGGCCCGGTGAGCACGCTGATGCGGCTCGACGAGACGCCAAGCTCGCCAGCGACGAAATCGCGCAATTCTTCAGGCATCAACATATCGAATTCGATGCGGATGACCGAACCGCGGCGGCGCCGCTTCAGCGCCGTTTCGAACAGCCGCACCAGGTCTTCCGATTCTTCCTCGACCTCGATATCGCTGTCGCGGATGATGCGGAACGTGCCGGAGCCCTTGACCTCGTAGCCGGGGAACAGCTTGCCGATGTAAAGGCCGACCGCCTCTTCCAGCGGAATGAAGCGGACATGGCGCTTGCGGTCCGGCAGGCGGATGAAGCGCTTCAGCGCCACCGGCAGGCGCAGCAGCGCGCTCATCTCCTCGCCATTCTTGCGGTGGCGAAGCTGCAGCGCCATCGAGAAGCCGAGATTGGGAATGAACGGGAACGGATGCGCCGGGTCGATCGACAGCGGAGTGAGCACCGGAAACACCTGCTCCTGGAAATGCTCTTCCAACCAGGTCTTCTCGTCCTTGGTCAGCGCATCACGGGTGATGCTCTCGATGCCTTCCTTGTTGAGCAGCACCGTGAGTGCCGAAAGGCTCTTCTGCTGGTCCTCCTGCAGCCGCTCGACCTCACGCAGCAATTGTTCGAGCTGCTGTTCGGGGGTGCGTCCGTCCGGGCTTTTCAGCACGATGCCCTCGCGCACCTGGCCGGCAAGGCCGGCGACGCGCACCATGAAAAATTCGTCGAGATTGGCGGCCGAGATCGACAGGAAACGGACGCGCTCCAGCAGCGGGTGATGGGTGTTCAGCGATTCTTCGAGAACGCGGCGATTGAACTGCAGCCAGGAGAACTCGCGGTTGACGAAACGGTCCGGATTGCCTTCCGGGCTCGCTGCCGTGACGTTGTTGAATTCGCTCTGTACCGGCTTCAGTTCGTTCATGATTCCTGCTCTTCCGGCCGCCTCGGCCGGTTAACCGGCTTAACTTATCCTGTGGCAGGCTTTTGCGACAGTTCTCTGACAGGCTTTTGCGACAGTTTGATTTCATCGAACTTGCAAACAGGCTTGATATGATCCAGATGCAGAGAGACTGCGTTAAGGAGACGACGATGGCAGGCGGTTCCATTCCCCATTTCCAGAACGATGCGGGCCATCCGGCAATCGACATCGGGGTCAAGGAATTCATGTGCACGGGCGCCAACCCGCCTTTTGATCATCCGCATGTGTTTCTCGACATGGGCGACGACAATGAGAAAGTCTGCCCCTATTGCTCGACCCTCTACCGCTATTCGCCGAAGCTGAAGGCAACGGAAACGCAGCCGGCGGGCTGCCTCTACATCGACCAGGCCGCCTGACCTCCCGACCATGAGCGAGACGCGGTCCCGGCAGGTCGTGATTGCCGGGGCTGGAATCGCCGGGCTGACGGCGGCGATTGCCTTCGCCGAACGCGGCTACCCCGTAAAAATGTTCGAACAGGCCAAGCGCCTCGAAGCGGCGGGCGCCGGCATCCAGCTCTCTCCAAACGCGACGCGCATTCTGCGCCAGCTTGGGGTTTTCGACACGCTTCTTGCCAATGCCGTCAAGCCGGAAGCCGTGGTGCTGAAGGACGCCGCGAGCCTGCGCCAACTGGCACGCGTGCCGCTTGGCGGCGCCGGTGAGGAACGCTGGGGCGCGCCCTATCTCGTGGCGCACCGGGCTGATCTGCAAGACGCCCTGATGGCGCGCGTCGCGCAAATGCCCGACATCCAGCTTACCACCGGCGCGCAGGTCAGCAGCGTGGCCTCCGGTTCACTCGGTATCACCATGACAGACGGGGTCGGCCGCAAGATCATCGATACCGAAGGATCTCTGCTGGTCGGTGCCGATGGCGTCTGGTCAGCGGTGCGCAGGTTTGGCGTAACGTCCGCCCAAAGCAGGTTTTCGGGCGAATTGGCATGGCGCACCACGATCTCGGTCGACAGCGCTGCCGGCAATGCGTTTGCCGCGATCGGTGCCAGCGACTGCGTCACCACCTTCCTGCACCCCGGCTTTCATTTGGTCGCCTATCCCGTGAGCAAGGGGGACGCGTTCAACCTTGTCGCTTTCACCAAAGGCGAGCGCATTGCCGAAGGCTGGTCAGGCCTTGCCGATCCCAGCATCCTCGCCAGCGCCATGCGTGGCACGGCCGCAGGCCTTGCAAGACTGGTGGAATTGGCTGGCCCATGGCTGACCTGGCCGCTCCATACAGTCGAACGGAAGCAGCCCTGGACCGTGCCACCCGGCATCGCGCTGATCGGCGACGCCGCACATGCGATGACCCCGTTCGCAGCACAAGGCGCTGCCATGGCGATAGAGGATGCCGCGACGCTTGCCACTTTGATCGCCGACTTCCCCGGCGACCTGACGCAAAGCCTCACCATCTGGGAGAACCTGAGACGACCGCGCATCGAAAAGGTGCTGAAACGCGGCGCGCTCAACCGCCTCGCCTGGCACGCCCGGGGACCGGTGGCATTGGCGCGCAATCTGTTTCTGGCGACACGGCCGGGAGAGAATCTCGCGGCGGACTTGGACTGGCTTTATGGGTGGCGGCAGCAGCAGATCATCCGTCGCTGAAAGGAGCCCGCGGCAAAAGCTAATTGTACAGCCGCATCGACAACCCAAGCGACGCCGGCAGCGGGTTCCACCAGCCGGTGCGTAGGCCGGCGGTGCGCAGTGCCGCCGCCGTCCAGGTGTTGCAGCCCATCAGCGCGTTGAAACGGCCATTGGCCTCATAAAAGCGGTCGAAATTGGAGTAGGCGGCATTGTCGATGACGATCGGGCCGCTCGGTCCCTGCTGAAAACTCGCTTCGATGAAGTCGAGCAATGCGGCAAAATGGTCCTTGTCCACGTCGAAGCCGGCGACATCGGGATGCGGCTCGGAGATATCGCCGGCCACGTCGACATGCATCACCGAAGCGTCGAGTGTCAGAGCCTTGAATACGGGCAGCGCCTTCACTTGCGACCATGTCGGCGTTTCAAGGTAGAAGGCGCGCCCACCCCAGCCGAAGACAAGGTAGTGCACTTCGGGTGCGTCCGAAGGCAAGCCGGCATAGGCCAGGAAACGGAAGCGCCGGCGCACCTCATCGTCCACCGGAATGGCGATGTCGGTGTGGATCGCGTTCTTTAGTACCAATATGCGCCGCGTGCCCTCACCCGCGGCGGCCGCCGGCCAGAGCGGCCGCGGCACCAGCGTGCCGAGCGCCACGGCGAGCACCACTGCTGCAACCAGCATGACCAGGAAACGCAGGAGTTTTTTCATCGGTGCGGCTTCGCGGTTTCGTCGCGGCTCAATGAAGGCGACCATTATCCGATCGGCCAGACGCAAAAAACCCGGCCGTGGCACGGCCGGGCTTTCTCGAATCGGCGCCAGTCCGCTCAGTGCAGGATCTGCGACAGGAACAGTTTCGTGCGCTCATGGCGCGGATGATCGAAGAACTCAGCCGGCGTGTTCTGCTCGACGATCTGGCCCTGATCCATGAAGATCACCCGGTTGGCGACTTTCCGCGCAAAGCCCATCTCGTGGGTGACGCACAGCATGGTCATGCCTTCCTCGGCGAGGCCCACCATGGTCTCCAGCACTTCCTTGATCATTTCGGGATCGAGTGCCGAGGTCGGCTCGTCGAACAGCATGATGCGCGGGTTCATGCACAGCGAGCGGGCGATAGCCACGCGCTGCTGCTGACCGCCGGAAAGCTGGCCCGGATATTTGTTGGCCTGCTCGGGGATCTTGACGCGCTTGAGGAAATGCATGGCGATTTCCTCGGCCTGTTTTTTCGGCGTCTTGCGCACCCAGATCGGCGCCAGCGTGCAGTTCTCCAAGATGGTCAGATGCGGGAACAGGTTGAAGTGCTGGAACACCATGCCGACCTCGCGGCGCACCTCGTCGATCTTCTTCAGATCGTTGGTCAGTTCCTTGCCGTCGACGATGATCTTGCCCTTCTGGTGCTCTTCCAGCCGGTTGATGCAGCGGATCATGGTCGACTTGCCGGAGCCGGACGGTCCGCAGATGACGATGCGCTCGCCGCGCATCACCTTCAGATTGATGTCCTTGAGCACATGGAACTCGCCATACCATTTGTGCATGGCGACGATGTCGATGGCGACATCGGTGGTGGAAATATGCATCTTGGCGGCGTCGACCTTGATCTCTTCCGCGCCGACGGCGTTTTCGGTGGCCATGGCTGGGGTCCCCTTGCTTTTTTGTTTAGCGTTTGTAGCCGGTGTCGAGCCGGCGTTCCGTGTACATTGAATAGCGCGACATGCCGAAGCAGAACATCCAGAAGATGAAGGCCGCGAAGACCAGGCCGGATTTCGCGGTCTGCGCCGTCGCCCAATTGGCATCGGAGAAGTTCTGCTTGACGATGCCGAGCAGGTCGAACATCGAGATGATGAGAACCAGGCTGGTGTCCTTGAACATGCCGATGAAAGTGTTGACGATGCCGGGGATGACCAGCTTCAGCGCCTGCGGCAGCACGATCAGCCCCATCTTCTGCCAGTAGCCGAGGCCGAGCGAATCGGCGCCTTCATACTGGCCCTTCGGGATCGCCTGAAGGCCGCCGCGCACGACTTCGGCCATGTAGGCGGCCGCGAAAAGCGACACGCCGATGAGCGCCCTCAGATACTTGTCGAAGGTGACGCCGGCCGGCAGGAACAGCGGCAGCATGACGCTGACGAAAAACAGGACGGTAATCAGAGGTATGCCGCGTACGGCTTCGATGAAGATGATGCACAGCATCTTGACGATCGGCATCTTGGAGCGCCGCCCGAGCGCCAGCACGGTGCCCAGCGGCAATGACACGGCGATACCGACGAAGGACAGGCTCAGCGTGATCAGCAGACCGCCCCAGCGGGAGGTTTCGACATGCGGCAGGCCGAACATGCCGCCAACCAGAAGGAAGAAGGCAACGATCGGCAGCACCAGGAAGAGCAGGATCGCGTTCAGCCCCTTGCGCGGTACACGCGGTATCAGCATCGGCACCAGCAGTGCCGCGAACAGGATGGCGACCAGTATCGGCCGCCAGCGCTCCTCAATCGGATAGGTGCCGAACATGAACTGACCGAATTTGGCATTGACGAAAGCCCAGCAGGCGCCGCTCCAGCCGTCGGGCTGAATGCCGCCTTGCGCGACGGTCGCGCAGACCGTGCGGTCCGGCCCGGTCCACTGGGCGGAGAGGAAGGCCCAGTTGATGACCTGCGGCAGAATCATTGCCACGATGACAACGCCGAGGATCGTCAGGATGGTGTCCCCGGTGGTCGCGATTAGATTCTTGCGCACCCAGGCGACCGGCCCTCGTTCGCTCGTCGGCGCCCGCTCGGCCAACGCCATCTCGGTGCGCACCCAGGACAGATCGTGTTCCTGCATGGCCTTACCTTTCCACCAGCGCCATTCTGGCGTTGACCACGTTCATGACCGCCGAGGTCACCAGGCTGAGTATGAGGTAGGCGACCATCATGATCAGCACGCCCTCGACCGCCTGTCCGGTCTGGTTCAGAACCGTGCCGGCGGTCGCTGTCAGGTCCGGATAGCCTATTGCGATCGCCAGCGAGGAGTTCTTGGTCAGGTTGAGATATTGGCTGGTCAGCGGGGGGATGACGATGCGCATGGCCTGCGGCACCACGACCAGCCGCAGGATTGACCCGGACCGCAGCCCAAGGGCGGCGGCCGCCTCGGTCTGGCCCTTGCTGACACCCCTGATGCCGGCACGCACGATCTCGGCGATAAAGGCCGCCGTATAACAGGACAGAGCCAGATAGAGCGAAAGGAATTCCGGCTTGACCTGAAAACCGCCGGTCAGGTTGAACGTCGATTGTTTCGGAAAATCGAAGGTCACCGGAAAGCCGCTGAGCGCATAAGCGAGCAGTGGCAGGCCGACGATCAATCCCACGGAGGTCCAGAACACCGGAAATTGCTGGCCGGTCGTCAACTGCCGTTGACGTGCCCTGTGGGCAACGAACCATGCCATGGCGAGCGCGACGACGAGCGCAACCAGGATCAGCCAGGAGCCGTCGCCCCAGATCGCGCTCGGAAAATAGAAGCCGCGCTGGTTGAGGAAGGAGCCGAAGGGCAGATGATAGGAGTCGCGCGGTGCCGGCAGCACGGCGAGCACGCCGGAATACCAGAAGAAGATGACCAGCAGCGGCGGGATGTTGCGGAAGATCTCGACATAGACCGTGCAGATCTTCTGGATAAGCCAGTTCTGCGACAGCCGGCCAATCCCAACGACAAAGCCGATGATGGTGGCGGTGATGATGCCGGCGACCGCGACGATGATGGTGTTGATCAGGCCGACGATGATCGCGCGGCCATATGTCGAGTCCGACGTGTAGGCAATGGGCGTCTGGCTGATGTCAAAGCCCGCGCGACCCTTCAGGAAGGCGAAGCCGGACGCAATGTGCAGGCGCTGCAGATTATCGATGACGTTGTTTACGACCCACCAGATGGAGCCGAACAGAAGGATAACCACAAGCGTCTGAAACAAGAGGCTGCGTATTCTCGGGTCATTGATGAAAGAGCCGCGGTTCGGCTCTTCGCTCAGAATTTCCTGCGAAGCCATGGACCATCCCCTGGAAAGAGAAACCGGGAGGCAAACGATTTGCCTCCCGGATCACGTTTCGATCAGCGGATCGGCGGACCATATTGCAGGCCGCCCTTGGTCCACAGCGCGTTGATGCCTCGCGCGATCTTGAGCGGGCTGCCGGAGCCGACATTGCGCTCGAACATTTCGCCGTAGTTGCCGACGGCCTTGATGATATTGACGACCCAGTCGTTGGAGAGGCCAAGATCAGACCCGTACTTGCCGTCGGGCTCGGTGCCCAGCATGCGCTGGATGTTCGGGTCGTTCGAGGTCTTCATCTCGTCGACGTTCGCCTGAGTGACGCCGGCCTCCTCGGCGTTGAGCAGCGCGAAGTACGTCCACCGTACGACATGGGCCCACTGGTCATCGCCCTGGCGCACGGCCGGGCCGAGCGGCTCCTTGGAGATGATCTCGGGCAGCACGACATGATCAGCTGGCGAAGCCAGCGTCAGGCGGATGCCGTAGAGGCCGGACTGGTCGGTGGTGTAGACGTCGCAACGGCCGGAGTCATAGGCTGCGTTCACTTCTTCGAGCTTCTCGAAGACGACGGGGTTGTACTCCATCTTGTTCTTCTTGAAGTAGTCGGCGAGGTTGAGCTCGGTCGTCGTGCCGCTCTGCACGCAGACGGCGGCGCCTGAAAGCTGCAGTGCGGAGTTCACGCCCGGCAGCTTCTTGGCGTTGATCATGAAGCCCTGGCCGTCATAGTAGGTGACGCCGACGAAATCCAAGCCGAGCGCGCTGTCGCGGTTACTGGTCCAGGTGGTGTTGCGCGACAGGAGATCGATCTCGCCGGACTGCAGCGCGGTGAAGCGCTCCTTGGCGCTGAGCGGCGTAAACTTGACCTTGGAGCCGTCGCCGAAGACCGCGGCCGCCACGGCGCGGCAGAAATCCGCGTCCAAGCCTTTCCAGTCGCCCTTGTCGTCCGGCGCGGAGAAGCCGGCCAGACCGGTCGAGACGCCGCACTGGATGAAGCCCTTCGCCTTGACGGTGTCTAGCGTGCCGGCCGACGCGGCCGACGCCATCAATCCGAGCGTGGCGGCGCCAAGAATGCCGATAGCAATATGTTTCATGACCCACAGACCCTTTTCTGTTTTTTCAGGCAAACCCTGATCTTTTTTCCCTTGTGAACGCAGCTCCCAGCCCGGCCCATTCCCGAAACCCCGCATCGCAAACCGACGCACCGCCTCCCATTCACGAATAGCATCGAAGGCGATAATTCCCGTGAGGTCAAGGAAAATGACCGAATTCCAACGGGTTTGAAAATCGATTGCCTGAAATGCCTGAATTGCAGACAGACGCGCCCGCGATTTAGTCAGAAGCGCGAATTAATTCGGCGAAGCTCATTTGACGCAGATGTGAGCCGGCGCCGCGAATCCATGCCAGTTACAATAGCTGGCTACAGTAGTTGACCGGCGGCGAGAGAGCTTCCGACAAGTACTGCCGCATGCCATGGCCAGATGCAGGAGCAACGCCGGCGATGTCTTCCGGACGCGGAAATTGGCATATCCGAAGTCCATTCCTGGCGGACAGCGGGCTGTTGCACGGCCCACGACGCCGCACTATGGCTAGCGCCTTATCAAACAAGGCGACCAAGAATGGCGAAAGACGGCAGCGAGCAGGGTTCCGGCAAGATGGGCATCAACACGCGGCTTGCCCATTCGGGCAACAACCCGCACGACTATTTCGGCTTCGTCAATCCGCCCGTGGTGCATGCCTCGACCGTGCTGTTCCCCAATGCCGCCGCGATGGCCGCACGCAACCAGAAATACACCTACGGCACGCGCGGCACACCGACGACCGATGCCCTTGCACAGGCGATCGATGCGCTGGAAGGATCCGCCGGCACGATCGTGGTGCCATCGGGCCTGGCGGCGGTGACCATTCCGCTGCTCGCCTTCGTTTCGGCGGGCGATCATCTGCTGATCGTCGATTCCGTCTATCACCCCACGAGAAACTTCGCCGACACGATGCTGAAGCGGTTGGGCGTCGAGGTCGAGTATTATGCGCCCAATGTCGGCGCCGGCATCGCGGCGTTGATCAAGCCGAACACCAAAGTGGTGTTCACCGAATCGCCGGCCTCCAACACGTTCGAGGTGCAGGATATTCCGGCGATCGCCAAGGCGGCGCATGCGGCCGGCGCCATCGTGATGATGGACAACACCTGGGCGACGCCGCTCTATTTCCGGCCGCTCGACCATGGCGTCGACATCTCGATCCACGCGGCGACGAAATATCCGGCCGGACATTCGGACGTGCTGCTCGGCACGGTCTCGGCCACTGAGGCCTGCTGGAAGCAGCTCTACGAGAGCTTTTGCACGCTTGGCTGCTGTGCGGGACCCGACGATGTCTATCAGGTGCTGCGCGGCCTGCGCACCATGGGCGTGCGGCTGGAGCATCATCAGCGCAGCGCACTTGCCATCGCCTCGTGGCTCGAAGGCCAGAAGGGCGTGGCGCGCGTGCTCCACCCTGCCCTTCCCAGCCATCCGGATCACGATCTCTGGAAACGCGACTTCTGCGGTTCGAGCGGCATCTTTTCCATCGTGCTTGCCGGCGGCGACCAGAAGGAGCAGCACGCTTTCCTGGACGCACTGCAGATCTTCGGTCTCGGCTACTCCTGGGGCGGCTATGAGAGCCTTGCGGTACCGGTCTGGCTTGGCGACCGAGTTGTCGCGAAAGGCCCTTATGAAGGTCCGTTGATCCGCTTGCAGATCGGCCTCGAGGATGTCGACGACTTGAAGGCCGACATCCTGCGCGGGCTTGCGGCGGCGGTGCGCACGGGCTGACGTCAAACAGAGTCCGCAAACGGCCGCAGGCCCTTGACGCTGATGACAAAGCGCGAGCCGCTGCCAGCACCCCGGCGAAAGCCGGCACGCAATATTATTCTCCGGCGTCATGACTTTACGGATTTGTTTGACTTTCAAATCGGCGAATTCGGCTGCATTGCGTGTCGCACGCATTCTCGATAGACCCATTCCTCGCAAAGTTCCCCATGACCTTTCGTCTTTTCGTCCCCATCCTCGCCGGCGCGACGCTGCGTGAACGCATCCTGGCCTGTATCGGCGCCACGATCGGCATCGCGCTGACCGGCGTGATCAGCGGGCTGGCGATGGGCGGCGGCCCGCATGTGGCCCTGCTGGTGGCGCCGATGGGCGCATCCGCGGTGCTTCTGTTTGCCGTACCCGCGAGCCCGTTGGCGCAGCCATGGTCGATCATCGGCGGCAATTCCATATCGGCGCTGGTCGGTGTGACCGTCGCACATTTCGTCCATGATCCGGTGATGGCCTCGGGCCTCGCGGTGGCGTTGGCCATCGCCGCGATGTCGTTCACGCGCTGCCTGCATCCGCCAGGGGGCGCCGCCGCACTGACGGCTGTACTCGGTGGGCCGGCCGTCATCAGCGCGGGCTTCCTGTTCCCGTTCGTGCCGGTGGCCTTGAATTCGACCATCCTGGTGGCGCTGGGCTTGCTTTTCCACAAGCTGGCGCGGCGCAATTACCCGCATGTCGCCGCACCGGCCGCCAACAGCCACGGTACCGCTGATCCGCCGGCTCAGCACCGCGCCGGTTTCCGGCCCGAGGACATCGATGCGGCGCTGACGGCGCTCGACGAGACCTTCGATGTCGATCGCGACGACCTCGAACGGCTGCTGCGACAAGTCGAATTGCAGGCCATGGTGCGGTCGCACCGGACGCTGCTGTGCGAGGACATCATGTCGCGCGACGTGGTCTCGGTGCCCGAGCAAGCCACCGCCGACGAGGCACGCCGGCAACTGCTCGATCACAATATCCGCACCTTGCCGGTTGTCGATGCGGATGCCCGGCTGGTTGGCGCCGTCGGCTTGCGCGAACTGACGAAAGCCGTCGATACGGTGAAGGGCGTGATGGCAAAAGCCGGCACCGCCTCGCCCGCGACGCCGGCGATGAGCCTGCTTCCGGCGCTGACCGACGGCCGCAGCCATGCCGTGGTCATCATCGACGGCGAGCGGCGCATTCTCGGCCTGATCACACAGACCGACCTGCTGGCGGCAGTCGCACGCGTACAGACGGCAGACAAGGGATTGGCGGCGGCTTAACCCGGGCGGGCTGGCGCGAGGCTTGGCTGGCGTGATGCCGGAATGGGGAACCGCTGGTCCGGTTGCTTTCAGGGTGCAAGCCGCTGCGTTCGTCCTAGAAGCCCAACGCAAGCCAGGCAGTGCCGACCACGAGCGTGATCAGCGTCAGCGGCAAGCCTACCTTGAAGAAGGCACCGAATGACAACGGTGTGCCCGCGGCCTTGGATTGTTCGGCGACGATCAGGTTGGCGACCGAGCCGAGCAAGGTGAAGTTGCCGGCGAGCGTGGAACTCATGGCCACCACCAGCCAGGCGCGCTCGGGGTTCTCCAGGCCGGGGATGAATGGCCTGAGCGCCAGCACGGCCGGAACATTGCTCATGATGTTGGACAACACGGCGGTGAAACCCGACAGCCTCCAGACATCGTCGAGCCCGATGTTCTTGGCCGAGGCGATGATATCTGATGTCAGCAGGGTCCTTTCGGCACCGGCAACAACCACGAACAGACCGGCGAACATGAACAGCAGCGGTCCGTCGATCTCGCGGTAGATGCGCGATGGCTTGATGCCGCGGGTGAGCAGCAGAATGGCGCCGCCGATCAATGCTGCCTTGGCAACGGGAACACCCGCGAAGAAAGCAATGGCCAGCCCGATACAGACGACCACCGCCTTCAGCACCTGGCCGCGATGCATGCGGCCGCGCGCGACATGCGGCGTCAACTCGGCGGTGCGGGTGAATTCGGCCCGGTAGACGATGCGCACAATGATGATGACCGCGACGAGGCCAAACAGGGCGACTGGCGCGAGCGCCGCCGAAAAGGCCGGATAAGAAATCCCCGACAGCGCGCCGATGACCATGTTCTGGGGATTGCCGGTGATGGTGGCGACGCTGCCGCAGTTCGAAGCGGTGGCGGTGGCGATCAGATAGGGGATCGGGTCGCGGTTGATGACGCGGGTGACGTGGACGACGATCGGCGCCATGACCAGGCAGATGGCGTCGTTGACCAGGAAGGCCGACAGCACGCCGGTCAGGAGCGTCACCATCACCAGGAGCATGAACGGCGCATGCGCGTGCTCGATGGCGATTGCACCGAGACCGCGAAAGGCACCCGACACCTTCAAATGCGCCACCACGATCATCATGCCGAGCAGAAGCGTGATGGTGTCGAAATTGATCGCGCGATAGGCATCTTCCATGCTGAGTGCGCCGATGGCGATCATCGCCGCGCCGCCAAGCAGCGCAATGCCTGCCCGGTCGAGACGCAAGCCAGGTATGCGGCCGATGGCTACACCGGCATAGGTGAGGACCAGGATCAGCAGTGCCGCCGCGCCCATCAATGTCATCGGTAGAAGCCCTGCCCGATCTGTCTGCGCACCGATGACGGCCGCCCCGCGATTCACGTGATGTAAGTTTTAGCGCGATGTCGGGATTGATGCCAAACGGCTACGTGGATTGTCCGAGAGTATCTGAAGGCAGATGGCGCCGCTAACGCCGATAGAAATCCAACCGCTGTTGCAGCGCCTGCGGCGAAAACAGTTGCTCGACGGTTTGCCGCGCCTTGCGACCGACAGTCGCCCGCAGCGCCGGATCGGCTTCGAGCTCGGCCAGTATGCGTGCCGCCTGTTGCATCGTTTCGAACAGGAAGCCGTTTTCACCATGCCTGATATGGTCGGCATAGCCGCCATGCGAATGGCATACGACGGGCAAACCGCAGGCCATCGCCTCGAATACCACGCGGCCGAACGTCTCCACATGCGAGCCGGTGCGATAGTAGAAGACGTCGAGCGTCGGCAGAAACTGTTCGGCGGCAAATTCACCCTGCGGCAGGAGTTCGAGTTGCGGATGCGGCGCGAGGCTGCCCTTGAGCGGCATGCCGCCCTGAATCCGCACCGCCACGCCGTCGGCAAGCAATGCCTCATAGAGCGCCACATCGTCGGCGTGATGCTTGTCCGCCGTGTCGCGGCTCAGCCGTCCCACCGTGAACGGACCGTTTGGCCTTGCCGGCCGTGGCGAGAAGCACTCGATATCGATCGGCGATGCATGGACGACGCCTTCGACCTGCAGCATGCGCCTCTGAAAGTCGGAGATCAGCACCAGTTCGGCATCGGGCCAACCCAGCAGGCGCGGCCTGCGCGTCGTCAGCGCGATGATCTTTGGATGAAAGGTGTTGAAGACATAGATCAGCCGGCGTGGCCGCGGGATCAGATAAGGCCATATCTTGTTGCGCCAATGCGCACCAAGAAAGACATAGGTGCCGCCATCCGGCACGTTGCGTGTTGCCGTCGAGACGCGGCGTATCGGAAATTCGCGCATCAGGTCTTCGGATACGCGTGCCGAGGTTGCCCAGAGGTGCACCTGCGAGTCGGCGCTCAACAGCCGGTACAAGTCCAGGGTTTCGCGCTCACTGCCGCCAAACGGGTTCTGAAAGCCGTTGAATAAATGGATCATGATCGCGGTGCTTACTGGGCTCTACCCCGGGGCGTTTCGCCATTGAGGTGCTTACTGGGATCTACCCCTGGGCGTTTCGCCATTCAATTGCCTGCATCCAAGAGCCGTGCCGTACCCGCGAACCGCACGATCGAGGGACTTAAGAGGCAGGACTATTTTTGGCGACGTTCCATACTTGCCCGGAGGAAGCATACAGACAAGCAAGCGTCAAGGAAGCGGTCAGTATCCGCTCGCTGCCGAGGCTGCCCTCAGTGCACGGTGGCGATGCTGGGTGGGGACACCAGGGAGGCTTCCGACGGATCGAAGCTGACCTGATCGCGCCCATTCGATTTCGCGGCATAAAGCCGCCTGTCGGCGGCGGCGAATATTGCCTCGTAGGTCGTCGGCCCGCTGAAGCTGGTGCCGCCGATGCTGACGGAAAGCGGGCAAGAGCGGCCCCCAGGGGAAAAGTCCATTTCGCGTATCCGTCGGCGGATCCCCTCGGCAACCAGCCAGGATTGCGAGGGGTCGACACCGGGAAGAAACACGCCGAACTCCTCGCCGCCGATCCGGCCGACGATATCGCCGCCGCGCAGCTGGCCCTTGATCGCCTGCGCGATCAGTTTGAGCGCCTGGTCGCCGCAATCATGGCCGAGGCGGTCGTTGATCGACTTGAAGTGGTCGGCATCGATGATCAGCAGCGCGCCGGAACGGGTCTCTTCCCGCTTGCGGGTCTGCTCGAGATAGGCCTCGACCAGCATCGAGAAGGCGCCGCGGTTCAGCACCGCCGTCAGGCTGTCCGTCGCGGCAATGACGCTGAGGTCGCGCTGGGCTATCGCCAGTTGGCGGATCTTCCACATCAGGAAAAACAAGAACGAGCCACCCAGCACCAGCGGCAGCAGAAGGTCTGTCAGCTTCGCGCGCCAGACCGCCTCGGGCGAAAGATAGGGGAAATTGAACGAATCGACGAAAAACGCCACGGCAATGCAGAATGCCGTGCCGGCGGCGGTGACGGCGATCACCCTGCCCCAGCTGGTCGGCGACAGGTCCAGCTTCATCCCTTCCACTCCGTTAGCCGTCCCTACTATGACGTGCCAACGCAAACAAAATGATAAGACTTTCCTTTCAATTCGAGATCGGATGACTGGGAGACAAGATGACATAGCCGAGAGCGGGGCACGAACGCCCAATAGGCGGCCGTGCCCCGGTTGTGGCAAATTTACTCACCGCATTTCGGTGCGGGAGAATTTCCGAAGTCAGCGGCTGGGCGCCGACCCAACCCGTTCGGCGACGAAGGACGCCGCGATCAGGTCGTCGGCATCCAGTTGCAAGGAACCGTCGCCAGTTCCCATGATAGCGGCGACCTTATGGAAAATTTTCATCTCTTGGCCAGAAATTTCGGCATCGTGCATTCGCGCCCTGAGTTCGGCGATACGCCGCCCCAAGGCAGGGGACGTTCCAATCTCACGTTTCGACATAACCTGGTTTCTCCTCCCCCAACCCGCGCTTGTGTTGCCCCACCCCGCCGGTCCACATCGCATTGTATGAGGACCCGCGAATACAAGCCCCCGAACGCATGGTTTCGGCCGAAGTTCCAACCGGGCAGATCACGAAATAATTCCAGGGCCCCCGCGCGAACGGACCTGGGACTCCCGTTCCAGGCTTTCGCCGCACGGCGTTGCGACACTGGCAGCCGAGGGTGAGGAATGGTTGACCCCGTGAGGTCATGCGGCGTAAGCCATTGAAATTATTGGCGATCCCGACAGGATTCGAACCTGTGACCATCGGCTTAGAAGGCCGGTGCTCTATCCAGCTGAGCTACGGGACCGCTGGCCGGCCAATGGGCCGGCTGAAATACTTGGCACTGGCCGCCGGTCAATGCGTCCAGGGCGTCCTGCGGTCATAGCGGAAATTCTCCGCATAGGAAATCTGGCGGCGCTTGGTCTCTTTCGGTTCCTCGACACGGAAGGCAAGCCCTTCCTTTTCGGCGTAGGCGACCGCTTCTTCGCGCGTGTCGAAGGTAAGCCTGATCTGGCTTCTCATGTCTCCCGACGTGGTGTAGCCCATCAGCGGGTCGATCTTCTTGCGCATCTCAGGATCGAATTCCAGCACCCAATGGCCGGTCTTGGCCTTGCCGGACTGCATCGCGGTTTTGGCTGGGCTGAAAATGCGCGCGGACATGGCCACCTCTTTGTTGTGCAAGGCGGCATCGCCGCCTCCAGGCCGTCATTACTGCGCATTGGCACCGGCGGCAAGGTTTTTGCACTTGCCATGTAACACCGAAATGAATAGGCAACAGACCGTTCGGAGTGTAGCGCAGGCTGGTAGCGCATCTGGTTTGGGACCAGAGGGTCGGGAGTTCGAATCTCTCCACTCCGACCATTTCTCTTCAAAGTGCGATGCCGATTGCGCCGAAGGGCTTAGGCCCGTACCGGGGTTTCACCATTTCCCGGCTCGCTTCCCTCGCCATTGCCGGCTTAAACTCCGTCAAACGGGGGATTTGCGGTGTTTGGGATCGATGCATGGGTGTCGCTGTTCGGGCCGGCCTATTTTGCCTATGCGGGCGTGGCGATTCCGTTCATGGCGGCGTGGGCAATCGCCTGTGCGGCGCTGGCGATGTGGAACAATCGAGAGAGCCGCAGGCAAGCCAAGCTGGCTCCGGGCATGGCCGCTTCCCGTTCCTGGCGGGCCAGCATCGGGATGTTCGTGCTGGTCGCGGTCTGTTATATCGCGGCGCATTCCGCCGTCTATCTGTTGGTCCGGCATTTCGTCAGAATGTGGCTGTGATTGGCCGCAAGCTCATTGGCTGACAGTGCCATTTCCCGGCGAGCGGTATTCAAGGAAGGCAAGCTCGCCGGGCGAGAACCCCAACCGCCTCGTCCCGGCGAGCCTACAACCTGATTTGGAACGCAATCAGGACCGGGGTCAGCCGGCAAGCTCACGCTGCAAGACCGGTGCCAGTCTTGTTTCCCAAAACGGGACTCAGGTCGAGACGGAGAAGCGCTGGAACACTGAAGCCATCAAATCTCGAATTCGCCCTGCCCCTCGTCCATGGCGCTCACGACCTCGGCGGCCAGCGCCCTTGTGATCGGCATCTTGCGCTCCAGCGCGGTGCGATCCAGGCGCTCCACCACACGCATCGCGGTTGCCAGCGAACGCTCGATGCGCCGCACCAGGTACTGCACGACATGCGGCTCGACCTCGACCTGCCGGTCGGCGAACAGCTTGGTGATGACGCCGGCGAGCAAGAGATCGTCGGGCTCGTGGATCTCGATGGTTGCCGCCGCCTTCAGCCGCGAGGCGAGATCGGGCAGCTTGACGCCCCAGGCCGACGGAAAGCGCCGCGCCGTCAAAAGCAGCGTCGAGCCGGCGCCGCGCACGGCATTGATCAAATGAAACAGGCCTTGCTCATCGACCACGCCGTTATCGATATCGTCGATCAGCGCCGGCCGCGCGCCGAGATTGGCGATGCTGTCACCCATGCGCCCGGCGTCGATGGCCAGCGCATTGGCGCGGGCACGCCAGATCGAGGCCAGATGCGTTTTGCCCGAACCAGCCGGGCCCGCCAGCACCACCACTGGTGCTGGCCAATCCGGCCAGCGGTCGACCAGCGCGGCCGCCTGGTTGTTGGTGCCGGAGACGACCAACTCGTCGCGCGAGTAACCGGTGCCGTGGCCGAGATCGAGCGGCAGTTGGCGCGGCGGATCTGTTCGCTGGGCGCTCACGTCAGCGACGCGGTTGGGTGCGATGGCCGCCACCGCGATCGGCCGGCAATGGCGGCGCTGATTCTGTTGCATGGCCCTTGTAGAGCGGCGATTCCAGATAGCGGGCGATGGCAAACCGCACCAGGACGGCCACCGCCGCGGATGCCGGAACGGCAATCAAAAGCCCGACAAAACCGAACAGCGCGCCGAAAGCGAACAGCGCGAACATGAGCCACACCGGATGCAGACCGACGCTTTTGCCGACCAGCCTGGGCTGCAGGATGTTGCCTTCGATGAACTGGCCGATGAAGAAGACCACGGCAACGGCGACGATCATCGTCCAGTCCGGCCAGAACTGGACGAAGGCAACGCCGACGGCCAGCACCAGCCCGGTCAACGAGCCGACATAGGGGATGAACGAGATCAGCCCGGCGAACAATCCGATGAGGATCGCGAAGTTCAGCCCCGTCAGGGTCAGGCCGGTGGCATACATGGCGGCCAGCACAAGGCAGAGCGTGCCCTGCCCGCGCACGAAGCCGGCAGTCGCGGTGTTGATATCGCGCGCGATGGCACGCACGGTCGCCACGTTATCGCGCGGCACCCAGCTGTCGATGACCGCCACCATTCGATCCCAGTCGAGCAGCATGTAGAAGGCAACCACGGGCGTCACCACGAACAGGCTGACCACCGAGACCAGCGCCACGCCCGAACTCCAGATCGAGGTGAAAACCGTGGTGAGCAGGCCGAAGCCCGAGGTCAGAAGCGAGTTCAAGCCGTCGCGCAAGCCATTGGCGTTGACGCCGAATTTCTGTTCCAGCCATTTCGGGTCAAAGGAGGTGATCAGGCTTTGCAGCCGGGTCAGGTATTCCGGCAGCTTGCCGGCGAAATCGGCCATCTGCGTCGCCAACACCGGAATGAGGATGACGAAGGCCAGCACCAGCACGATGAGGAAGGTGATGAGGATGACCACCGTCGCCATGAAGCGGCTGAGGCCGAGCCGCTGCAGCCGGTCGGCGACCGGATCGAGAAAATAGGCAAGCACCATGCCGGCGACGAAGGGCAGCAGGATGGCGCTGAAGACATAAAGAAAAAGCGCCAGGATCGCGGCACCCGCCAGCCAGAAGAAGATCTGCCGGCGGAACGTGGCCGACGACTCGGCCTCCGCCGCTGTCTCGCCGGCCGGCACGACCACTACCATCTGGTCGTCGACGGTCTTGTCCCGCGCCATCGTTTTGCGGGCGGCCGGCTTGCGGGCAGCCTTGCTGTCGTTGGGCTTGTCAGCCCGGTTTACCGCCTTCGCCATAGCCGCTCATATGCCTCAGCCAAGCCACGAGATAGGCCGCGGCCGAAGCCACGGTCAAGACCCAGGACAGCAATATGAGGTTGGGCCGCAGAGGGTCGAGATGGACGGCAAAGGCGAGTTCACCCAGCACAACCGCCGCCAGCACGATCTGTATGGCAGTATTGGCCTTCGACACCAGAAACGGTTTTATCTCGACCGGATGGCCGATCACCGTGGACAACAGGACCGCGCACACGATCAGCGCGTCGCGCGACACCATGGTGACGACCAGCCACAGCGGCAATTGCCCGATGAAGCCCATGACGATGAACACTGAAACCAAAAGCAGCTTGTCGGCGATCGGATCGAGATAGGCGCCGAACTTGGACTGCTGGTTGAAGCGGCGCGCGATGAAACCGTCGACACCGTCGGAAACGCCGGCAACGACGAAGCCGGCAAAAGCCCATTCCCAACGCGCCTGCAACATGGCCAATACCACGGCAGGCACCAGCACAAAGCGCAGGATGGTGATCAGGTTGGGGATGGTCAACGCATTGTCCCGCCATATTATGCCTCGAGATAGATGAGGGAGATGGAAGGCCGAGGCAAGGGAGAAGCAGGATGGGCCAGCAGCAGACGCAGCGTGCGATGCCCCGGCTATCCACGCTTTTGTCAACCAAACGGCGCCCGGTTCGGCCGTTATCCTTGCGGACCGAAACCGTTCATGCGAAGAGCCCGCAAACGAGCAGGAACATTGCGATGAGCAAGCGCGAACCCGGCCAGCATAAAACGGGCCAGAACAAAACGGCCAAGCGCAGAAACGGGCTCACCTATGCCGAGGCCGGCGTCGACATCGATGCCGGCAATCTCATGGTGGAGAAGATCAAGCCGCTGGTGCGCGCGACGCGCCGGCCAGGCGCGGATGGCGAGATCGGCGGCTTCGGCGGCCTGTTCGATCTCAAGGCGGCCGGTTTCACCGATCCGGTGCTGGTCGCCGCCAATGACGGCGTCGGCACCAAACTCAAGATCGCCATCGAAGCGGGAAAACACGACACTATCGGCATCGACCTCGTCGCCATGTGCGTCAACGACATCGTCGTGCAGGGCGCGGAGCCGTTGTTCTTCCTCGACTATTTCGCCACCGGCAAACTCGATCCCGACCAGGGCGCCGCGATCGTCGGCGGCATCGCGCAGGGTTGCCGGCAGGCCGGCTGCGCGCTGATCGGCGGCGAGACCGCCGAAATGCCCGGCATGTATCACGGCAAGGACTATGACCTTGCCGGCTTTGCGGTGGGCGCGGCCGAACGCGGGCAGCTTTTGCCGACCGACGACATCGTCGAGGGCGACGTGCTGCTCGGCCTTGCCTCCTCCGGCGTTCATTCCAACGGTTTTTCCCTGGTGCGCCGCATCGTTGCCGCCAGCGGCCTGGCGTGGAGCGATCCGGCGCCGTTCAACGACGAGGCAACGCTGGCCGAGGCGCTGCTCGAGCCGACCCGCATCTATGTGAAATCGCTCCTCAAGGCGATCCGCAACACGCATGGCATCAAGGCGCTGGCGCACATCACCGGCGGCGGCTTCCCGGAAAACATCCCGCGCGTGCTGCCCAAGGATTTCTCGGCCGAGCTCGATCTCGAAGCCATCGACGTGCCGCCCGTGTTCTCCTGGCTGGCCAAGACCGGCGGCGTGGCGCCGGAAGAGATGATGCGCACCTTCAACTGCGGTATCGGCATGATTTTGGCTGTCGCTTCGGGTCAGGCGGCGCAGGTCGCAGCAGTGCTGCAGGAGGCTGGCGAGACGGTGACGCCAATCGGCCGCATCGTGCCGCGCCGCGACGCCGGCGTCATCTATCGTGGCTCGATCGGCCTATGAGCGCGCGGAGGAAACGCACAGTCGTTCTGATTTCGGGGCGCGGCTCCAACATGACCGCGCTGATCGCGGCGGCCAGCGACCCGGCCTTCCCGGCCGAGATCGTCGGCGTCATCTCCGACAAGGCGGACGCCGCCGGCCTCGTCATCGCCAGGGCACGCGGCATCGCCACACAGGTCATTTCCCGCGCCAACCACGGCAGCAAGCAGGCGCATGACGCGGCGATCGACGCGGCACTCGCGGCCTTCAACGCCGAGATCGTGGCGCTGGCCGGCTATATGCGCATCCTGACCCCCGGCTTTGTCCAGAAATGGCAGGGCCGCATGATCAACATCCACCCTGCCCTGCTGCCGGCCTTCAAAGGCCTCGATACCCATGCCCGCGCGCTGGCCGCCGGCATCCGCATCCATGGCTGCACGGTGCATTTCGTGACATCCGAGATGGATGACGGCCCGATCATCGCCCAGGCGGCAGTGCCGGTGATGGTCGGCGACAATGCCGATACGCTGGCCGCCCGGGTGCTGAAGGCCGAGCATCGGCTCTATCCGCTGGCGCTGGGGCTGGTGGCCGAAGGCAAGGCGCGCATGGAGGCGGGCCGCGCCGTGCTTGCCCACTTCGCCGACGATGCCGACAACGGCACCTCGGTGGTGATGGCGCCCGACCCGCTGCGTGAGGAAGCCGATCTCGAGCATCTGGCGCGGATCACGCCCTAACCTTGAGGTTGGTAGCAAATATTGCTACTTTCCAATCAAGGAGACAAGTTCAATGACGACAGTCGAGAAAGTCAGCGTAGCGCTTTCTCCTGAATTGCTGGAGATGGTCAAAGATGCCGTCGGCAGCGGTCGCTATGGATCGGCAAGTGAAGTGATCCGCGAGGCGCTCCGCGAGTGGCGCCTGCGCGAGCCGCTTCGCGAAGCCGAAGTGGAGCGATTGCGCAAGGCTTGGACGGAGGGGCTGGAGAGCGGTCCATCTTCTGCTTTTGATGTCGAGGACATCAAGCGGAAGGCCCGCGGCGGGCTCGTTGAAGCCGCCAAGAAATAGCCTGTGGCAAGAATGCCGATCATCCGCAGCCCGGCGGCGGAAAACGATCTTGTCGATATCTGGCTTGCCATCGCCGAGGGCAGCCCGCGTGCCGCAGACCATTTTCTGGATGCTATTGCCGAGCGCATCCAGCAGCTTGCTGCCTTTCCCGAATCTGGACCTCGCAGACCCGACATCGGCGTCGACGCCAGAGCATTGACCATTGGCAACTATCTAATCCTCTATCGCCCATCCGGAGGACAGATCGAAATCGTGCGCATCGTGCATGGTGCGCGCGACGTCTCGACGCTGCTTTAGGATCGAAGCCGTGAATGTCTTTGACAGCGCAATCCGACAAAAGGCGATCTTGCCGGTGTATTCGAGTACGAGACCGAAGGGCCACAAAACGCCACGGCCTATTTCTATCTGGGCGAAATCAAGGGCCAGGCGTTTGGACCGATCGTCGCCAGCATTCATATTCACTCAGGCGCGTGGGCGATCACCGAGGCAGATGTCGCCGTTAGGTGGGATCGGAACGAGCAATTTGTAGACCTGTTCATCTTCGGTACCTTGGCGGCAGCCTTTGATGCTACCACGGGCGCGAGGTATGGTGGGGACATGGCAAGGATTTCAATGCCGACATTTCCTAGTCCTGAGCAATGCCAATGAAACAGCTGCTCCTCTTACGCCACGCCAAATCGAGTTGGGACGATCCTGACCTCGATGATTTTGACCGGCCGCTCGATGAACGTGGGTTGACGGCAGCCCGATTGATCGGCCGCGAGCTTGCCGCGCGCGGGTGGCTGGCGGACCTGGCATTGGTGTCGCCGGCGATGCGTGCCCGCGATACGTGGCGGCTGGTCGCCGCGGAACTGCCCGTGCATCCCCGGGTCGCGTTCGCCGAGGCGCTCTACGATGCTTCAGCGGCGGATATTCTAAGCGAGATACGCAAAGCAGACCCGTCGAGCGGCTGCCTGGTGGTTCTCGGCCACAATCCAGGGCTTGAGGACCTGGCAAAACAGCTTGCCGGACCGGGATCGGAGGCGAAGGCGCGCAAGAGGCTCGAGGAAAAGTTTCCGACAGCGGCTCTCGCGCGCTTCGTCCTTGAAGATGACTGGTCCGGCCTGACGTCCGCGCGGCTGACACATTGCCTGCGGCCGAAGGATCTGAGCTAGAAATCCGATATCTAGAGCGGTTCAGTGTTTGTTGGAATCGCCGAACCGCTCTAACCCTTTGTTTTCACGCAAGTCCGGACGGAAAACCGCTACGCACTTTTCCTGGAATTGCTCTAGCGGGTACGGCAGGTCAGACCTGTCGCACCCTGACATCAGTTGCCCCAGATGCCCTGGCCGGGCTCCGGCCAGTCGGTTGCGGACTTCATCTTGGTGTCGGCGGCCTTGTGGCCGGTCATATTCGTCTTGTTGTCGACGGCGCCGGTGACGGCGTGATCCACGCCGGCGACCGGGGCGACCGGCTGGTCGGCATTGTCGGAGCCATAGTGGTCGCTGCCGGCGAACGCACCTCCGGTTGCGATGAGGATAGCGGCGGCAGCGAGAGCAAGTCTGTTCATTTCAATCTCCTGGTTCATCCGTTGGGCGGCGTCTTGGGAGGACGGTTCCGCTGAGGAGAGGACCAGAAGCAGCCTGGGTTTATTCCTGAACGTGAGATTTTTTAGCCGCCGGCGGCGAAGATCGGCTGATACGACCAACGCCTTGGGCTCATCCAAAAAAACAAGAGCGGCGGGCCAGGCCCACCGCTCTTTGTCGTCACGCGATGCTCGAAGGGATTAGCGGCCCCAGATGCCCTGGCCCGACTGAGCCGGAACCTTGGCATTGGCGTCAGCCTGCGCCTTGTCCGTCTTCAGGATCGAACCGGTGCGGAGGGTGTCGACGTTGGAGGTCGACTGGGTGGCAACCGGCTGGTTGGCGTTGTTGGAGCCGTAGTTGTCGCTGCCGGCAAAAGCCGTGCCCGTGGCAACGAGGATAGCAGCAGCGGTAAGAGCGATCTTGGTCATTTATTTACTCCAGAATTTCTTTGTTCTGTCCGTCTAGTGGCGTGCCCTTGGGAGGATTTCGCGTCGCTCGGACCACCCCCAGATGGGAAAGGCCTTCTGGGATTACCAGTCGCACCGGCTTTGCAGTATTTCGTCATATTATGGACAATGCTATATTGCATTGCAGCATTTCACATCTGATTTATCAAACGTTTTCAGCCTATTAGCGTTGATCCCTCAGATGCAAACGTCGGCAGATCGGGGACTATTGTTCACCGATTGCGGTACAATCCGTCAACTAGAACCGAACCGTTCGGTTCGATTTATACCCTAAAACGGGCATCTGAGCCGGCGAAAAACCATCGCCGGCCGCGGCCAAGCCGCATTTGCCTTGTGTTGCAATCGATACTCATTTCGGGTCCCATTGGCGAACGGGATCGACGATCGAGCCCGAGTCGGCCCGTTGAGACCGAGAGCGGGCGGATGCTGGAACGGCAATAGACATGCGATTGCTGCTTGTGGAGGACAATCGCGAACTGGCGGACTGGCTGGGCAAGACCTTGCGCCAGGCGAACTACGTCGTCGACATCGTCCATGACGGCGAGGATGTCGAGCATGCGCTTGCCGCCGGCGACCACGCGCTTGTCATTCTCGATCTTGCGCTGCCTCGCATGGGCGGACTGGAAGTGCTGCGCATGCTGCGAACGCGTGGCAACCGGGTGCCGGTGATCGTACTGACCGCCAATGCCAGCCTCGATGGCCGGGTTAAAGGCCTCAACGAAGGCGCCGACGACTATCTGGCGAAGCCCTTCCAGATTGAAGAGCTCGAAGCACGCATCCGCGTCCAACTGCGCCGCGCCAATGACCGGAAGGCCCCCGTCGTTGCCTGCGGCGACCTCGTCTTCGACACCAACACCAGGCTGTTCTCGCTGAGCGGCGAGACACTCGCATTGACGCCGCGCGAACATGCCGTGCTCGAGCAATTGATGATCAAGGCGGGACGCACGGTGAGCAAGGCCGCCTTGTCCGCGGCGATCTATGATTTCGAGACCGATGCCGATCCAAGCGCCATCGAGATCTATGTGCACCGTGTGCGCAAGAAGCTTGAAGGCTCGCGCGTCCAGATCACAACTTTGCGTGGTCTCGGCTATCTCTTGCGCCACGATGATCTGGCGTCATGAGGATTTGGCGCCATGAGGACTAACAGCCTGCGCCTGCAATTGCTGGCCTGGGTCGTGCTCCCCCTCGCCGGGCTTGCGACCATCAATCTGTGGACCAGCCAGCGCAACGCTCTGGCGACCGCCGATTTGGTCACCGACCGCATGCTGGTCGGATCGGCACGGATGATCGCCGAGCAGGTCACAATGACCGACGGAGTGATCAACGCCACGGTGCCGCCGGCAGCGCTCGAGATGTTCGACACCGGCGACCGCGACAGGGTCTACTACGGTGTCGAAGCCGCGGGGGGACGGCTGTTGACCGGCTATCCCGGGCTGCCCAACACGCCCGGACACCCCAGTATGGAAGCGACCTATCGCGACCAGGCGCTGCGGCTGCTGACCTTTACGCACGCGGTGGTCGGCGCCGGCGAAGACTCGCCGATATCGGTCACCGTCGGCGTCACGCTTTTCGGTCACGACGCGATGGTGCGGCGTCTCTGGTTCAGCGCCTTTACCCAGCAACTGGCGCTGGTGGCGATTGCCGGCGTCTTCGTGCTGCTCGGCCTTCGGCGAGGGTTGGCGCCACTCATCAGGCTGCGCGACGCGGTGCGTTCCCCGAAACGCAGCGAACTCGATCCCATCGAAGTAGCCGGTGCGCAGAGTGAAATCCGGCCGCTGGTCGATGCACTCAACGCCTATATGGAACGGGTGCGGGCGCAGATGGCGGCGCAGCGCCGTTTTATCGCCAATGCCGCGCATCAACTGCGCACGCCGCTGGCGCTGTTGTCGACGCAAGCGAGCTACGCGCTACGCGAAACCGCTGTCGATGCACGCCGCGAAGCGCTTGTCGCCCTGCAGGCAAGCTCCGCCCGGTTGGCGCGGCTGGCCGAGCAGCTCCTGACCTTGTCGCGCGCTGAACCAGGCAGCCGGCGACCGCGCGCCGACCGCATCGACCTGACGCAAGCCGCACGCCAAGTGCTGGAAACCCATGCGCCGAGGGCCATCGATCGCAACATCGATCTCGGTCTCGATGAGACTGGCGCCGTACCGGTCATCGGCGACGGTACGATGCTGCGGGAGATGATCGTCAACCTCGTCGACAACGCGCTGCGCTACACACCGGCAGGCGGCACCGTCACCGTCAAGATCGCCGCCGCCGATGGCGAGGCCGTGCTGACGGTCACCGACGACGGGCCAGGCATACCCGCCGACGAGCGCGACCATGTCTTCGAGCGCTTCTACCGGCTGGCCGGCGCGACCGACGAAGGCAGCGGCCTCGGACTCGCCATCGTGCGCGAGGTGGTGGAAAATGCCAGCGGCCGCGTCACCCTTGCGGATGGCGCGGCCGGCGGCCTGGTGGTCGAGGTGCGTCTGCCATTGGCCGGCGGCTAAGGGCCTTGCCCGGTCGGATCTGCTTACTGCGTCTCGTGCAAAGGCTGCGGACGCCATTTCGCCAGCCGGTTCTCGACCATGGTCATCAGATATTCCGCGCCCAGCGCCACCACCATGATGATGACGATCGCGGCATACATGCCTGCGGCATCGAAGGAACCCTTGGCGATGTTGATCAAGAGCCCGATGCCGTAGCGTGAGCCGACGAACTCGCCGACGATGGCGCCGATGATGGCGAAGCCGAAGCTGACGTGCAGGCTGGCGAAGATCCAGCTCATCGCCGACGGCACGATCACCGAACGGGTCAGCTGCCAGTCGGAGGCGCCGAGGATACGGGCATTGGCGATCATCGCACGATCTGCCTCGCGCACGCCCTGGAAGGCGTTGTGGAAGACGACGAAGAACACCATGACGAAGGCCAGTGCGACTTTCGAAGCAAGGCCGAGGCCTAGGATCATGATGAAGATCGGCGCCAGCACCACGCGAGGGATGGAGTTGATCACCTTGATGTAGATGGAAAAGATGTCTGCGGCCATGCGGTTGCGGCCAAGTGCGACGCCGATGAGGATGCCGGCAACCGAGCCTGTGACGAAGCCGAGGACGGACTCCTCCATCGTGACATAGAGATGGTACCAGAGCGGCCCTTCGGACGTGCCTTCCGTCATCCACTCATAGAGCCTCTGCGCGATCGCGCTTGGCGTGGCGTAGAAGAACGGATCGATCCAGGCCTTGCGCCCGGCGATTTCCCAGGCGGCGAGGAAGACGATGAGGATGGCATACCGCCAGAAGATCACCGTGCGGCGGCGATGCTGCGCGGCCTTGGCGGCTGCGGCTTCTATTTCGGCGTCCGAGGTTCCTGGCCTGAAGCCTCCTGCCCTGATGTCGATGGCGGCATCGGTCATTGTATCCTCCCTCACGCGGCAGCGCGGGCATAGCTGGTCTCGACCTCTTCCTTGAGATCGGCCCAGATGGTGCGCGAATAGTCGATGAAGCTTTGCTCGTAGCGGATGTCGGCGACGACGCGCGGGCGCGGCAGGTCGATCGTGTAGACCGACTTCACAGTCGCCGGCCCGGCGGTCAGCACGTAGACTTTGTCGGCCAGTGCTATTGCTTCCTCAAGGTCGTGGGTAACGAAAACGACCGAGGCCTTGGCTTCGGACCAAAGACGCAGCAGTTCCTCGTGCATGAGAACACGCGTCTGCACGTCGAGCGCGGAAAACGGCTCGTCCATCAGCA
Source organism: Mesorhizobium sp. ESP7-2 (assembly GCF_020164715.1). Classification (NCBI taxonomy): domain Bacteria; kingdom Pseudomonadati; phylum Pseudomonadota; class Alphaproteobacteria; order Hyphomicrobiales; family Phyllobacteriaceae; genus Mesorhizobium; species Mesorhizobium sp. ESP7-2. The sequence continues at coordinate 76,467 of NZ_JAIUGQ010000001.1, read as the reverse complement.
GAATCTCGGGGCCATTGATGAAGGTCTGCGCCAGTGCCACGCGCTTGCGCATGCCGCCGGAGAGCTGGTGCGGATAGTGATGTTCGAAGCGCGCCAGGCCGACGCGCGCAAGCCAGTCGCGCGCCGCCGCCATCGCTTCTGCCTTGGCCCTGCCACGGAAGAGCGGCCCGGCCATGACGTTCTCGATCACCGTGCGCCATGGAAACAGCGCGTCGCTTTGAAAGACGAAGCCGATGCGGGAATCGATGCCCTTGACGGGCGCGCCCATGACCCGGACCTCGCCCGCGCTTGGGCTCGCCAATCCGGTGACGAGGTTGAGGGTGGTGGACTTTCCGCAGCCGGTCGGGCCGACGACGGCGACGAATTCGCCCCGCTCTACGGTCATGGTGAATTCACGGATCGCGGTCAGCGACTTGCCGGTTGGTGACAGGAAGCGGCGGCTGACATTGATCAGCTCGATTGCCGGTGCGCTTTTTTCTTGTGCCATGCTGGGCTAACTCCGGGTTCGAACGAAGAACCGCCATCGGCCAGGGCCGCTGGACATGGAAAACCAGACGATTGCCGGCACGATGCGGTGCATCGCGCCGGCAGACGGGTTACTTCGCGTTCTTGACGAATTCCGTCGTGTAGGTTTTCGACAGATCGATCTGCTTGCCTTGCAGTTCCTTCTTGAAGGCCGACAGCACAGTCAGCACCGTCTCGGGGCCGCCCTCGGGCATTGTGCCGTCGGCGGTGAACATCGCCTTGCCGGCATCGAGGGCCTTCACATAACCTTCCTTGTCGCCGACGTAGTAGTCCTTCGGCATCTTGTCGGCGATTTCAGCGCCGCTATGGGTATTGATGAATTTCTGCGTCTTGACGAAAGCATTGGCCAGCTTCTGCACCACATCCTTGTGGGCCTCGACCCAATCTGTCTGCATGTAGAGAGAGGCGGCCGGGTACGTGCCGCCGAGCGCGGCTTTGGTGCCTTCTATCGTACGCATGTCGATAAGGACTTTGGCTTCACCCGTCTTGAGCAGCCGGGTGATGGTCGGTTCGGTCGTCATACCCGCCTGGATCTTGTCCTGTTGCATCGCGGCGATGAACGTATCGCCGGCGCCGACGGGGATCGAGGTGAATTCACCCAGCTTCAAGCCGTTCTTCACGGCAAGGTATTCCGTCAGGAAGTTTGTCGAGGAGCCGAGACCGGTGACACCAAGGTTCATGCCCTTGAAATCGGCCGGCGACTTGATTTCGGGATGCTTCGTCGAAACCAGTTCGACCTCGCCGGGCGCCTGGCTGAACTGGACAATGGACTCGACGAATTTGCCTTTGGCCTGCAGGTCGATGCAATGATCGTAGAAGCCGACAACGCCTTGCACGGCGCCGGCCAGCATTTCGTTTTCGGCGTCGACGCCGGCCGGTTCGTTCAGCAACTCGACGTCGAGGCCCTCGTCCTTGAAATAGCCCAGGGCTTCGGTGAGCTTGGCGGGCAGATAGATCTGCTTTTCATAGCCACCCACCATGATGGAAATCTTTTCGTCGGCCGCCGATGCCACCGTGGCGCCTGTGGCGGTGATGGCAAGCGTCAAGGCGGCGGTGCGCAAGGCACGCTTCGAGATGAAACCGGTCACAAAACTTCCTCCATTTAGGCGACGCGCTGTGAAGCCGCGCCGCATTCCTCCCTCGCCGACCGTCGTGGGCCGGACATGCGGTGACACCGCAAAACTGTCATGACATGCCCAAGCTTTCAGCTGGCTTTCAGCCGCGAGGCAAAAAAATCGGTTCGCAGCGTCACGACCGAGCGCTCTGCCCCAGCACATCGCCCATGTCGTATTCGCCGGGGGCACGGCCTGCCACCCAGAGTGCTGCGGCGATGGCGCCACGCGCGAACATGATGCGGTCGCCAGCCGCATGCGACACGGTGACGGTCTCGCCCTCGGCGCAGAAGCTGACGCTGTGCTCGCCGACGATGCTGCCGCCGCGCGCCACCGCGAAGCCGATCTCGCCAGCCGGCCGCGCGCCGGTGACGCCATCACGGACGCGCCTGGCAACCGTGTCCAGTTCGACGCCGCGTCCACCGGCAACGGCTTGCCCCAGCATCAGCGCCGTGCCCGACGGCGCATCGACCTTGTGGCGATGATGCGCCTCGAAAATCTCGGCATCCCAGTCTTGCGGGCCGAGTGCCCGCGCCGCCTGCCCGACCAGTCCGACCAGCATGTTGAGCCCAAGCGAGAAGCTGCCGGACCGCACGATGGCGACGGTCTCAGTGGCGGCCGCGATGGCGGCCAACTCGGCGGCATCGAAACCCGTCGAGCCAATCACCAGCGCTGGACCGCCGCGCTCGGCACAGAAGCTGGCCAGGTCGGCGGAGGCGGCCGGCGTGGTGAAGTCGATGACCACGTCGGCCACGGCAAGTGCCTCGTCGCGGCTCACCAGCCCATCGCCGACACTGCCTGGCCGGTGAAAGCGGGCGGCAAGCGCCAGACGCGCATCGGCCCGCACGGGGTCCGCCATCTGGCGGCCCATGCGGCCGAGCGCGCCAGCGATGGCGATCCTGATCGGGGGCTGCGACATCGGCTCCCGCTATTTCCACATGCCGCGCATGCGCGCGCCGATGTCGACGCGCACCTCCGGCCGTTGTGCCCTGCCCTGCGCCGCTTGCGCGGCCGGCCACGAAAGCTGCTGGAACGCGGCAAGGATGGAGGGCGGGATGAAACGGGTGCGCGAGGCATAGAGATGACGGTCGCCGCGCGCCGCCTGGCCGTGCGGAAAGAAGCGCTGCGGCATGACCAGGTTGAGGCTGTCCTTGGCTCGTGTCATCGCCACGTAGAGCAGCCGGCGCTCCTCCTCGATATCCTCCTTGGTGCCGACGCCGAGATCTGCCGGGATGCACCCGTCGACCGTGTTGAGCACGAAGACGTTCTTCCACTCTTGCCCCTTGGCCGAGTGGATGGTGGACAGGATCAGATAGTCCTCGTCGCGATGCGGCGGCCCGGCCTGGTCGCTGGTTGCGTCCGGCGGGTCGAGCGTCAGCTCGGTCAGGAAGCGTTCGCGCGAGGCATAGCCCGACCCGATCTGCTCGAGTTGCAGCAGATCCGCCCGGCGCGTGATCGCATCCTCGTGGATGCGCTCCAGATGCGGTTCGTACCACAGCCTGACCTGTTCGAGATCGGCTGGCCATTTGGCGCCGGCCCGCAAGCCGGAATAGAGCGAGACAAAACCCGGCCAGTCGTCCGCGGCGCGCTGCGGCGGACGCCAGCCGGCCAGGCCCATCGCCTCGTCCAGCGCCGACGTCATGGCTTCGACGATCTGCGCGGCTGCCGAAGGGCCGATGCCCGGCAAAAGCTGCAGCACGCGAAAACCGGCGACACGGTCGCGCGGATTTTCGGCAAAGCGCAGCACTGCCAGCACGTCCTTGACATGGGCCGCATCAAGGAATTTCAGGCCACCGAACTTGACGAAGGGAATGTTGCGCCGCGTCAGCTCTATCTCCAGCGGCCCGCTGTGGTGCGAGGCGCGAAACAGCACCGCCTGTGACTTCAGCGCGGTACCGGCCTCGCGCTCCGCCAGGATGGTGTCGCAGACGAAGTTGGCTTGCTCGACCTCGTCACGAACGGTCACAAGTCTTGGCTTGTCGGCGGATTTGCGTTCCGACCACAGGTTCTTGGTGAAGCGCTCCGAGGCTTCGCCGATGACCGCATTGGCGGCCGCCAGAATGGTCTCGGTCGAGCGGTAATTACGCTCCAGCATCACCACATCGGCGGTCCGGGCGAACTGCTTTGGAAAATCGAGGATGTTGCGCACCTCAGCGGCGCGGAACGAATAGATCGACTGCGCGTCGTCGCCGACCACGGTCAGCCCGGCGCCGTCGGGTTTCAGCGCAAGCAGGATCGACGCCTGCAGCCGGTTGGTGTCCTGGTATTCGTCGACCAGCACATGGTCGAAACGCCCGCCCAGATGCGTGGCGATTTCAGGCTCGGCCGTCATCTGCGCCCAGTAGAGCAGCAGATCGTCGTAATCGAGCACGTTCTGCGCCTGCTTGGCCTCGACATAGCCCGCAAACAGCTGCTTGAGCTGTTCTGCCCAGCCGGCGCACCAGGGGAAGGCAGACCCCAGCACCTCACCGAGCGGCGCCTGCGCGTTGACGGCGCGAGAATAGATGGCAAGGCAGGTGCCTTTGGTTGGAAAGCGCGCTTCCGTCCTGGAGAAACCGAGTTCGTGGCGCACGAGATTCATCAGATCGGCGGAATCCTCGCGATCATGGATGGTGAAGGCCGGATCGAGGCCAATCTCCAGCGCATAATCGCGCAACAGCCGCGCACCGATGCCGTGAAAAGTGCCGGCCCAGGTCAGCGCATCCGTGATCACCGCGGCATCGCGGCCGAGCACCTCGCCGGCGATGCGCTCGACGCGCCTGGCCATTTCGGATGCGGCGCGCCGCGAAAACGTCATCAGCAGGATGCGGCGCGGATCGGCTCCCTTGACGATCAGATGCGCGACCCGGTGCGCCAGCGTGTTGGTCTTGCCCGAGCCGGCGCCGGCAATGACCAGCAGCGGCCCCGCAATCTTGCCGTCGCCATGTTCGACGGCCTGACGCTGGGCGTCGTTCAGCCGGGCGAGATAGGCTGGCTGGACGGTCTGTTCCAAAAAAGTCGAATCATGGGCGGCGAGGTTCATCGCCCATCAAGCATCGTTTCCGCTTTGTTCGCAACAGAGAAGCAACGCCGCCAGGTCGGCGAGCAATACGATCAGCGTTTCGGATCAACGCCCATCGACGCGGACTGCCGGCGCAGCGCCTCGCGGTCGTTCGCGGGCGCCGGCAGCAAGAGCGGATCGACATTGTCAGGTACGTCGTCGATCATCTTGCGGGCGAGACGGTAAGCGACAAAGGCCAGCGTGCCAACCAGAAGCAAGCGGATCATTTGGGCGGTCCTCCTTCGCTGGGTCAACCTGAGGCTGGTCGTTTTGTTCCCTCGGCGCAATCGCCGCAATCAAACCGGCACCGCTTCGTTCCGAGGTTGAAGGAGGTGGCGATGAAAAAAGCTGGGAACGATCCTCGCGCTGGTGTCCAGCGCAAGGCGATTGCGCCTTCAACGCATTGCCGCGATGCATTCCTCGAGGCGCTCGAGGCGGAACTTGGCATTGCGCAATTCGTGGCCTGCGTCCTGGCGCAGCTGTCGTGTCTGGGCCGAGGCAGCGGTCAAGTTTTGTTCGAGTTCCGTGATCCGCGCGCGCACCTGTTGCGCTTCATCCTGGCGCAACGCCTTTATCCAGCTCCGCCCGCGCATCCATGAACCCGCAGCACACCAAAAGCCTGCCGCAGTCATGGCAGCAAAACCCTAACTTCCACCAAGCGCGAGCATTCTAACTTTAACGAAAGCTAATTTAGCGCAAGGAAGAAGGCCGGCGCCGCTTGGGAGGTAGTCTGATAGCGCCGGCCAGGCGGATATCAGGTCCGCCGCGTCAGGGAGGCTAGCTGAGTCTTGCCGCTGCGTCATGCGAGATCAAGGATTTCAGCCTTTCCCGGGCGTTTTCCCCCCGTAAAATGCCGCGAAAAGGGCCCGAGGGTTCAGGTCCCAAGCCGCTGCCTGGCGATGGCGACATGGAAATTGGCACCGAACAACAGCCCATCATCGTTGAAGTCGTAGCTGGAATTGTGAAGCGGTGCCGAGGCCTCGCCATTGCCGAGGAAGACGAAGCAGCCCGGCACGTGGTCGAGGAAGCGGGCGAAATCCTCCGACGCCGTCATCGGCTCGCGGGCGACCGCGATATTGCCGGGCTCGAACACGGTCCCGGCGGCCGCGAAGGCTGCATCGACCAGTTCGGCATCGTTGCGCAAAGGCACGAATTCCCTGGTGTAGTTGACTTCGGCGGCAACGTTGTAGGCGGCAGCGATGCCCTCGGCGATGATGCGCATCTGGCGTTCGATTTCGGCGCTGACCTCGGGGCGGAAACTGCGCGCGTCGCCAAGGATGCGGGCAAGGCCCGGCAGTGCGTTGCGGGTGCCGTCGGTGACCAGTTCGGTCACCGAAACCACGGAAATGTCGGCTGGGCTCAGCCGACGCGCGACGATGGTCTGCAGGTTGGTGACCAGCGCACAGGCGGCAACCAGCGTTTCCTGACCCGAATGCGGCCGCGCAGCGTGGCCGCCCAGCCCCCTGAGCACGATCTCGAAAATATCTTCGGCCGACATGACCGGGCCGGCGCGGGTTTCGAAATGCCCGACGGGCAGGCCCGGCATGTTGTGCAGGCCAAATATCTCGTCGAAGGGAAAGCGCTGCATCAGGCCATCGTCGAGCATCGCCAACGCGCCTTTTCCCCATTCCTCCGCCGGCTGGAAGACAAAGCGCACGGTGCCGTCGAAACCGCCCTCCCCGGCCAGGAGCCTGGCGGCACCCAGCAGCATCGCCGTATGGCCGTCATGGCCGCAGGCATGCATGAGACCGGGATTGCCGGAGCGGTATGGTGCGGTCGATTGCTCCGATATGCGCAGTGCATCCATGTCGGCCCGCAGTGCGATGGCGCGGTTGCCGCTGCCGCGCTTCAAAGTGCCGACGACGCCGGTGCCGCCGACACCCTCGGTGACATCGTCCAGGCCGAATTCGCGCAGCTTGGCGGCGACGAAGGCGGCGGTGCGCGTCTCCTCGAAGCCGAATTCGGGGTGCGCGTGCAGATCGCGCCGCCATCCGGTCATCTCGCGCTTCAGCGCATCACGGTCGATTTCAGCCATTGCCTGATATCTCCTGATCCGCAAGGCGGGCGACGACATCAAGCAGGATGTTGGCGCCGGCGACAAGCTCGGCATCCGCGGTATGTTCGCGCGGATTGTGGCTGATGCCGCCGGCGCTCGGCACGAAAATCATCGCCGCGGGCGCAAGCCATGCCATCATCTGCGCATCGCGGATGCGGCCAAGCAGCCTTTGTGCGTCGATCGAGGTCATGGCGTTGCTCCAGAAAGCACCTTGGCTGCAAGCACATCCGCCGGATTCATGCCGACGAGTTCGGCATAGCGGCGGGGATCGGTCGCGCCTTCGGTGTTGACGACCAGCACGCGCGAAGCGGCGTCGAGGCCAAGCTCGGCCTTGTGACCGGCCATCGCCCGGATCAGGCCGGCAAGACCGACCCCGCCGCTTTCACCGGCGACGATGGCCGGATCGTTGCCGGCCGGGCGGGCCAGCCGACGCATCACGGCGACGGCGTCGTCCTCGTCGACGGTCATGAAGGCATCGGCGACGCGTGCCAGCACCCGCCAGGCGACCGGCGAGGCCTCGTAGCATTCGAGCATCGCCATGACCGTCGCCTCGCCATGCTCGATCTTGACCGAATGCCCGGCCTTGGCGGCGCCGAAGACGCAGGCGGCACGGGCGGGTTCCACCACCGTGAAAACCGGCCTGGTTTCACCAAGAACGATGGCGAGATGGCCGGCGATCGCGGCCGCGATGCCGCCGACGCCGGCCTGCACGAAGACATGGGTCGGCGGTTCGGAGAGCTGGCGCAGCGCCTCGCGCACGATCGCCGTGTAGCCCTGCATCACCAGGCCAGGGATTCGCTCATAGCCCGGCCACGAGGTATCGGAAACCACCGTCCAGCCTTTCTCGGCAGCGGTCTGCGCGGCCTGCCTGACCGAATCGTCGTAATTGCCGTCGACGCGGATCATCTCGGCCCCATAGCGAGCGATGGCCGCGACGCGTTCGACGCTGACGCCGGCATGGACAAAGATCACCGCCTTGGCGCCTACGAGCCCGGCGCCTTGTGCGACGGAGCGGCCATGATTGCCGTCGGTGGCGCAAGCAACCGTCATAGTCGCCGCTACCGACCGGACTTCGGGCCGATCGAGATCGCCGACATCGACGGCGCGGCCGAGCCGCTTGCCGGCCTCCTCCAGGATTAGGCGGAAGACCGCATAGGCGCCGCCCAACGCCTTGAAGCTGCCGAGGCCGAGCCGAAAGCCCTCATCCTTGACGTGCAAGGCAGCGAGACCGAGTTCGCCCGCCAGCGCCGGCAGCGCGTGCTGCGGCGTCATCTGATGATTGTCACGGCGGGCAAGGAAACGCTCGACCGTGTCCGCCCCGGCAGTGCCGAGGGTTTCGGCATCGGCCGCGTCCAGCGGCCGGCCATGCAAGGCATTGCGATTGGTCAGGAACATTGACGGTCTCTCCTCGGCATTATCCGAGAGAAGATATTGCAGGAAACACGCAAAAGGCGCTGTAATTCGGCGCCCAGAATGCAAGTTTGTTTCACTAGGGATACGCCAGTGCCTCAGCCGCCAGCCTCATTCGACAGCTTCGATCTCGCCATCCTTGCCATTTTGCAGCGGGACAACACGACGCCGCAGCGGCTGATCGGCGAGGCGGTGAAGCTGTCGGCGCCTGCCGTGCAGCGCCGCATCAAGCGCATGGAGCAGACCGGCGTCATCGCCGGCAATGTCGCCATTGTCGAGCCGGCGGCCGTCGGTCAGCCCATCACCATCTTCGTCGAGGTCGAGCTGGAAAGCGAACGCACCGAACTGATCGATACGGCCAAGCGGCAATTCTCGGCGGAGCCGCAAGTGCAGCAATGCTATTATGTCACCGGCGAAAGCGACTTCATCCTCGTCATCACCGTGGCCGACATGGGCGCCTACGAGGCGCTGACGCGAAAACTGTTCTTCGGCAGCAACAATGTGCGGAAGTTCCGCACCTTCGTCGCCATGGACCGCGTCAAGATCGGGTTGACGGTGCCGTTGCCTGGATGAGCCGGTGGCACCCTTGGCACGTCTCTGACATTCTGGATCTCGAATTGGCGGTGGAGGCGCGCATGGACGAAACCACGAAAATCGCGATCATCGGTGCCGGACCGGCGGGCCTGGCGGTTGGCGCGTGCCTGCGGCAAGCCGGGCTGGATTTCGTCATGCTCGAAAAGGAGCAGCAGGCGGCGCCAGCCTGGCGACGCCACTATGACCGCGTGCATCTGCATACGACCAAGCGCTACTCCTCGCTGCCCTTCGTCCCCTTCCCCAGGGATTATCCGCGCTATGTGCCGCGCCATCTCGTGGTCGAGTATCTCGAAGCGTATGCAAAGCGTTTCGACCTTGAGCCCCGCTTCGGCGAAACGGTGCGGGCGGTCGCCCGGGAGGGTCGCGGCTGGCGGGTGGAATCGACGTCCGGCGCCTTACGCACTTCGCATGTGGTGATCGCGTCCGGCTACAATGCCGAGCCCTTGCTGCCCGAATTCGCCGGCATGGACGCCTTCAAGGGCAAGACGCTGCACAGCGCCGACTATCGCAACGCCACGCCTTTTGCCGGCCAATCGGTGCTGGTCATCGGCATGGGCAACACCGGTGCGGAGATTGCACTCGATCTGGCGGAAGGCGGCGCCCGGCCGACGATCTCGGTGCGTGGCGGCGTCCACATCGTGCCGCGCGAACTGTTCGGCGTGCCGATCCAGGTGGTCGGCATGGCGACGCGGTTCGGGCCACAGCGCATCAATGACGCCCTGTTCCCCGTCATCCTCGATCTGGTGCTGGGCAGGCTGGAGAAGTTTGGGCTCAGACGGCCGAAGCAGGGACTGCTGCAGCAGATCGCGCTTGCATCGCGCATTCCGGTGATCGATGTCGGCACCATCGGCAAGATCCGCGAAGGCGCGATCAAGGTGGCGCCCGACATCGCCGAAATCTCGGAACGCGGCGCCCGTTTTACGGACGGCAGGGACAGCGAATTCGACGCCATCCTCTTCGCCACCGGTTACCGGCCGGGCTATGCCAGGTTCCTCGAACCCGGCATCGAGCCGGGGCCCAGCGGCGTCAATGCCGGCGCTTCGGATCTCGGCCTCTATCTGGTCGGCTTTCACAACGCGGTCACCGGGCTGCTGCGCGAGATCGGGATCGAGGCCCAGGCAGTCGCCGACGATATCCGCCAGCGGCAAAACAGGAAGAAGGCGGCCGAAACCCTGCCGGTGTGAAACCAGGCCGCGCTGTCAATCCGCCGCGGACGATATCCTGAACATCATGCCGAAAATCGACGCCGTTATGCACTCAGTTCTTGCGCCCGGCGCAGCCAGACCTTGTTGTCGTGAAAAGCAGCGCCGCCATAGGGTGCGGGCGCATCGGCTCCCGTGAGCACATTGATGCCTTCGCCGCGCTCATGCGCGCTGTTCGGCCAGATGCCTTCGGCGATCACGACGCCGCGCTTGATGCCGTCGAACAATCTGGCGTGCAGCACCACCTCGCCGCGCATGTTGCCGATCTCGACACGGTCGCCGTCGGCAAGCTCGAGAGCCGCCGCGTCATCGGGATGCAGCAGGAGTTCCGGGCGGCCTTCCTTGGCCTTCGAAACCGGTGTTTCGGAAAAGGTCGAGTTGAGGAAGTTGCGCGCCGGCGAGGTCGTCAGCCGGAACGGATGCGCCTCGTCAGCCACCTCGATCAGGTCGACATGATCGGGAAATTCGGGCAATCGCGCCACCGGGCCGAACAGACCCATGCTCTTCGGCGGCCGGTTGGGAGCCGCTTGCCCGGTCCAGTCGGCGCGGAAGCGGAATTTGCCGTCCGCATGGCCAAAGCCCCGGATGAAATGCGCCGTCTCGAAATCCGGCTGCAGGTCGACCCATTTCGCTTCCTTCAAGGAGTCGAAGCTGCCCAGCCCGCGCTTGCCTAGAATGATGTCGATATGCTGCCGTTCGGTGAGGCCGAAGCCCGGCCTGTCGGCGACGCCAAGGCGCGCGGCCAGTTGCTCGATGACGAAATGGTTGGTGCGCGGCCCTTGCGGCGGCTCGATCAGCTTGGGGCCAAGCGTGATGTGCTGGTTGCCGCCGCCCTTGTAGATGTCGTCATGCTCGACGAACATCGTCGCCGGCAGCACGACATCGGCAAGCTTGGCCGTGTCGGTCATGAACTGCTCGTGCACGCAGGTGAACAAATCGTCGCGCAGGAAACCCTGCTTTACCAGCCGCTGCTCGGGCGCGACGTTCACTGGATTGGTGTTCTGGATCAGCATCGCCGTCACCGGCGGTCCGCCATAAAGCGCGTCGCTGGCGCCGGTCAGCACCGGGCCGATGCGCGAATGGTCGAGATAGCGGATCGAGGGATCACGCATCCTCGTGCCCTCCAGCACATCCTGATTGAGCTTGAAGATGCCGGAATTGGAATGGAAGGCGCCGCCGCCCTCATACTGCCAGGCGCCGGTGACGGCGGCGATGCAGGACGCCGCATGCATGTTGACGGCGCCGTTGCGCTGCCGCGCAAAGCCATAGCCGAGGCGGAAATAGGTTTTCTTGGTCGTGCCGACCAACCGCGCGAAGGCTTCGATCTCGGCAACGCCAAGGCCAGTGATAGCAGAGGCCCATTCCGGCGTGCGCGTCAGCAAATGCGCTTCCAGCCCGTGCGGGTCGTCGGTATATTTTGCGAGATAATCGCGATCGGCCATGCCCTCGCGAAACAGCACATGCATCACCGCGCAGGCCAGCGCGCCGTCGGTGCCTGGCCTCAGCACCAGGCCCATGTCGGCCTGTTTCATCGTTGCGTTTTCGTAGACGTCGATGACGACGATTTTCGCGCCGCGCTCCTTGCGCGCCTTGATGGCGTGGGTCATGACATTGACTTGCGTGACCACCGCATTGGTGCCCCAGATCACGACGCAGTCGGATTTGCCCATCTCGCGCGGGTCCGGTCCGCGTAGCGCGCCTGCCCCCATCATCCACCCGGTCCAGGCGAGGTTGGTGCAGATCGAGCCGAAGAAGCCTGAATATTTCTTGGCGTGGCGCAGCCGGTCGATGCCGTCGCGCTGCACCAGCCCCATCGTGCCGGCATAGTAGTAAGGCCAGACCGTCTCCGAGCCATACTTCTCCTCGGCCGAGATGAACTTTTCGGCGACGAGGTCGAGTGCGGCCTCCCAGCTTGATTCCTGCCAGACGCCCTCGCCCTTGGCGCCCTTGCGCACCAGCGGCTTCAGCAACCGGTCGGGATGATGGACGCGGTCGGCATAGCGGGCGACCTTGGCGCAGACGACACCCGATGTGTAGCTGTTGGCCTTGGCGCCATGGACACGGCCGATGCGGTTGCCATCGAGCAGTTCGACCTCGAGCGCGCAGGTCGACGGGCAATCATGCGGACAGGCCGAATGGCCGATGCGGAGGTTCGCGTGCTGGTTCATGGATCCTGTTTAGCGGCTTTGGAGGCTGAGGTGTAGGGCCAGATGAATGCGAGCAAAGAGCCTTGACGGACTGTAGTTTAAAAACTACAATACACTGATGTTCGAGCTGAAACAGACGGAGACTTTTCGCAAATGGCGAATGAAGCCCAAAGATGAACGTGCACGCGCATTGATCGCCTCGCGCCTGGACCGCCTTGCTTTCGGTCATGTGGGAGATGCCGAACCCGTCGGGGACGGAATCAGTGAATTGCGCATCCACTACGGTCCAGGCTACCGCATCTACTACCGCAAGCACGGCAATACGGTGCTGATATTGCTGTGCGGTGGAGACAAAGGCAGTCAAACGAAGGACATAAAAACAGCAAAACGCCTTTCGGGCGATTGGAGTGAATGACATGCCTGAAAAATTGAGTACGTACGACCCCGCCGAGGACCTCAATTCCGATGAGGCCATTGCCATCTTCATGACAGAAGCGTTCGAGACCGAAGACAGCGGGTATATCGCGCATGCGCTCGGCGTGGTGGCTCGCGCCAAAGGCATGACGCAGATTGCCAAGCAGACGGGATTATCGCGCGAACAGCTCTATCGATCCTTCAGCAGCGATGGCAACCCGACATTGAAGACCACGATCGCCGTGATGAATGCCCTGGGAATGCAGTTGACCACAAGGCCACATCCCTGACGCCAAGCGCGGCGCAATCTCCCCGCAGGAGGAGTGACGAGCACCCTACTCCGCCGTGCCTTCCTCGTACTCCGCGGACATGGTCAGCCATTTTTCCTCATGGCCGGCCAGCGTCTGGGCAAGCTGCGAGCGTTCCTTGGCGAGCCTGGTCGCCGTCGACGGATCCTTCTCATAGACCGCTGGGTTGGACAGTTCGTCCTCGATGCCATCGATGCGCTTGCGGATGCGGTCCATCAGCGCCTCGGTGGCGCGGATTTCCTTGGCCAGCGGTTCGAAGGCGGCACGGCGCGCGGCTGCATCGCGGCGGCGGTCGGCTTTGGACGCCTTGTCGGCCTCGCGCTTGCCGCGGCGGTCGCCGGAGACTCCGGTGACCAGGGTCTTGTAGTCTTCGAGATCCCCGTCATAGGGATTGACCGCGCCATCCTTGACCAGCCACAGCCGGTCCGCGGTCGCCTCGAGCAGATGGCGGTCGTGCGAGATCAGGATGACGGCGCCCGGGAATTCATTGAGTGCGTGGATCAGCGATTCACGGCTGTCGATGTCGAGATGGTTGGTCGGCTCGTCGAGGATGAACAGGTTCGGCCCCTCGAAAGCGGACAGCCCCATCAACAGCCGCGCCTTCTCGCCACCGGACAGGTCCTTGGCGGGCGTATTCATTTTCTCGGTCGTGAGACCGAACTGGGCGACGCGGCCACGCACTTTCGATTCCGGCGCCTCCGGCATCAGCCGACGGACATGCTCATAGGCGTTTTCCTCGGGACGCAGATCGTCGAGCTGGTGCTGGGCGAAGATCGCCACCTTCAACCCGGGCGCCACCGTCATGGTGCCGGTCTCCTGCTTCAGACGACCCGAAAGGAGTTTGGCGAACGTCGACTTGCCATTGCCATTGGCGCCGAGCAGCGCGATGCGGTCGTCGGCGTCGATGCGCAGCGTCATCTTCTTCAGGATCGGCTGACTCTCGGTATAGCCGACATTGACGTTGTTCAGCGCAACGATCGGCGAGGCCACCGTCTTCACGGGTTCGGGGAAAGAGAACGGCCGTACGGTGTCGTTGACGATGGCCGAGATCGGCTTCATCCTTTCCAGCGCCTTGATGCGCGACTGTGCCTGTCTTGCCTTGGAAGCCTTTGCGCGAAAACGCTCGACGAAGGATTCCATGTGCTTGCGGGCGGCCTCCTGCTTGACCCGGCCCTTTTCCTGCAATTCCTTCTGCTCGGTGTACTGGCGCTCGAACTGGTCGTAGCCGCCGCGCCAGAACGTCAGCTTCTTCTGGTCGAGGTGAACGATCGAGTTGACGGCGCGGTTGAGCAGATCGCGGTCGTGCGAGATCAGAACCACCGTGTGCGGATACTTCGACACATAGTTTTCCAGCCACAGCGTGCCTTCGAGGTCGAGATAGTTGGTCGGCTCGTCCAGCAGCAGGAGATCCGGCTCGGAAAACAGCACGGCGGCCAACGCCACGCGCATGCGCCAGCCGCCGGAGAAGGACGAGGCCGGACGCCGCTGCGCGGCGTCGTCGAACCCAAGACCGGCTAGGATGGTGGCCGCGCGGGACTCGGCCGAATGGGCGTCGATGTCGGCCAGCCGCATATGGATGTCGGCGATGCGGTGTGGATCGGTGGCGGTCTTTTCTTCTTCGAGCAGCGCGGTGCGCTCGAGGTCCGCCTTGAGCACGATCTCGATCAGCGGGTCCTCGGTTCCAGGCGCTTCCTGCGCCACCTGGCCGATGCGCGTGTTCTTCGGCAGGCTGATCGAGCCGCTCTCGGAGGGAAAATCGCCTGTTATGGCCTTGAACAGCGTCGTCTTGCCGGTGCCGTTGCGGCCGACGAGGCCGGCCTTGGTGCCGGCCGGCAAGGTGAGCGAGGCATGGTCGAGGAGCAAGCGCCCCGCCATGCGGAGCGAGAGGTCATTGATGATAAGCATGGCCGCGCTTTTGCACTGGACATCAACGCTTCGCAAGACCTTGCGGGCCAGTTGACCGCACAAGGCCTGGAAACGGCGCACATAATGCGCCGCCAGAGCAGCCGATCAGCGGCCTGCCATACCGGCCAGCAAGGCCTCAGGCAGTGGCCTTGCCGCGCTTTGTCGCCTTGGCCGCGACTGCCGGCGCAGCGGCCGGCTTGCGGCCAAGTCCAGTCGATTTCGCCAACGCCGACCGGGTCGCCGAGTAATTCGGGGCGACCATCGGATAGTCCGGTGGCAAGCCCCATTTGGCCCGATAGTCGTCCGGGCTCAAACCGTAGTCTGTCCTGAGGTGTCGCTTGAGCGACTTGAACTTCTTTCCGTCCTCCAGGCAGATGATGTAGTCGGGAAATACCGACTTTTTCGGATTTACAGCCGGAACCAGGCTCGGGCTTTCTACGACGGCCGCGCCAGCCAGCTTTCGGACCGAGGCGCTGACGCTGGCAATCAGGTCAGGCAGGCCGGAAGACGGAAGCGGATTGTTGCCTACATAGGCCGAGACAATATCGGCGGTTAGCTCGATAACGATCTTATCCTCGATATTTGACAATTCTTTCACCCTATTTCCGACAAAGTCATCTACCCCAGTGAAGACTTTTGTCTATGTATCTTTTTAACCGCGTCCCCCAACGGGCCGCCAAGTCCCAAAACGAATCAAGACTTGACGTCAACTATCTTTATGGGAAATCGACGTCGCGCAAATTAGAAAATCTAATACTTGGAAGTGGCAGACTTGGTTGTCCGACCATCCGCCAATATCTCAAGAATACGCTTCCAGCGGGCACAACGCCCGAAATCCTTCTGCTCAATCGCCTTTTCGGCCTTCATCGCGGCGTAAAGCGGTGCCTCGGCGCCGAATTCCTTGATGAGCCAATGCGCTTCCTGCCTGGCGAGACGTTCATTGTCGTCAAACATAGTCTTGCGCCTCCGAACGCTCCAGGCCGACCGCGACACAACTGCCGATCACGAGGATGGCGCCGGCAATGGCGGTCGTCGTCAGCCGTTCACCGGACAAGGTCAGCAGCAGCGTCGAGGCAATCGGCGTGAGATAGGCGACGACAGCGACCTTGCCGCTGCCTCCGAGCTTCAAGGCGCGCGACCAGAAGTAGTAACCCAGCCCCATCGGGCCGGCGCCGAGATAGAGCCCGAGGGCGAGATCCACCCCGGTGGGCCATGCGACGCCTTCGCGAGCGGACCATATGAGCGTCAAGGCGACGCCAACCAGCGACGAGGGCAGCAACAGGCGGTCCGGCGAAGTGGTGAGCCGTCCCACCATCACCGAATAGAACGCCATGCACAGCGCAGACCCGAATGCGGCCAAATAACCGGCGAGGTCACCCTGGAACCAGGTGCGGTCACGTCCTCCCGAAATCACCAGCGCGACGCCGACGAACCCAAGGGCCGCGGCAAGGCCCAGCAAAACCGGACGCCGGGGATTGTCGAAGGCAATCACTGCCGCGGCAACCATCAAAGGCCAGGTGTAGGCCACGAGATTGGCTTCGATCACCGGCATCGAGGCAAAGGCGACATATTGCAGCACCATGGTGCCGACCAGACCGATAAGACCGACCGCGAGCGGCACCAGCGCGGTATTCGCCGTGACTGCTGCGGCTTTCTCGCCGCTTCTTAACCGGATCACCGCGAAAACCAGGGCAGCCCCTACAAATTGCAGGAACTGCACCTGCGACACCGGGTGACCGGCCAGCAGGGATTTGCCGACCAGCGCATTTGTCGACCACAACGCCACCGCGCCGGTGGCGAAGACCAGCGCGGATATCGAGCCTGATCCATGCCGAAAGAATTGGCATTGGGCTCTATGTCTGCGTTCGACCATGATCCCGTCCGAAAACCGGTTCCCACTTTTCGGGATCATGGGTCGCTACCATGATTCCCTGGCTCCACCCGGAACCGCCGCTTCGGCGGGGGCCGGCGTCGGATGTTCCGCCTCGAACCGGCGATAGGCCGGCAGCTGGTTGGTCCACACATCTTCGGCCAGTTCGTTAACCCACTCGCGGTCGTGATCGTTGTCGGCGGCAAGATAGAACATCCTGTTGTCGTCGACATAGGGCTTGGCCACGGAGCGCTGGTTGAGCACCAGCGTGACGCGCTCGCCGAACTGGATCGGCGCCGTGCGATGCAGGACGCCGAGGAACTGCCCGAGCGTCGCGTAGTTCATCTTGTGATCGATGCGCATGATGCGGTTGCGCGGAATCTCGCGGCCGGATTCGAGAATGGCGCGGCCGGTCTCGGAATCGTCGCAATAAATTTCGAGATGGCCGCCGACCAGCGGATCGCTGATCGACAGCGGAATAAGCTCGGTGACCGGAACGCCGTCGCAATGCCATTCGACGGCGCCATCCCTAGGATTCATGAAGGTAACGGTCGAACCGACGATCGACAGCGGATAGGGCTCCAGCTGCGTGCCCATCATGTCGGACAGCCGCTCCAGGCGCAACTTGTCGTTCAGCAACTCCTTGATTTCCGGGATGAAACGGTCGGCGCCGGTGATGAAGGTCAGATCGAGGTGCTTGTGCACGGCATGGCTGGCCTTGAGCTTCAGGGCGGCCTCCTCGATCGCGGCAAGCAGTGCCGGATCGTAGCCATGCAGATACTGCGCGACGCCGAAGCTCGACACTTTCCAGGCGGTTTCGTGGCCGATAATGGCCTCGCGGCTCATCGCATAGCGCAATTCGGGTACGGTATGTGCGTTCATTGTACTTCTCCAAGTGGGGGGCAAACACTTGGTTAACAGTCGATTAAATTAGCACCCCCTGTAAAATTAGGAATGCTAGTGCTACCGTAAGCCAAGCTTAAGGTCGAAACCGTGCGTCTGCTCAGTCAGGTCAACCTCAATTCGCTGAAAATCGTGGAGAGTGCTGCGAGGCACGGCAATTTCACGCGAGCCGGCGAAGAACAGTTCATCACCGCTTCGGCGGTCAGCCAGCGCGTCAAGAGCCTGGAAGACCAGCTGCGCTTCAAGATTTTCCAGCGCGGCGGCAATGCGGTGTCGCTGACGCCGGAGGGCGAGACCTATGTCTCGCGCGTTCGCGAGGCACTGGAGCGGATCGTCGCCGCCAGCATGGAAGCGACCGGGCAATCACAGGAACATGTGCTGAAGATATCCGTACTGCCGACATTTGCCGCGCGCTGGCTGTTTCCGCGCCTGCCGCTCTTTCAGCAGCAACATCCCGATATCGTGATGCGGGTTTCGACCTCGTACGCGACGCATGAATTCACGACTTCCGAATTCGATCTCGAAATCCGCTATGGCGACGGCCACTTCAACGGGCTGCCATCCGACCTGCTGTTTCGGGAAGACCTGACGCCGGTGTGCAGCCGCAAGCTGTTCCATGAAGTTCTCGGCGACAAGCCGCTATCAAAGGTCACACCGGATGACCTCAAGCACTTCACGCTGCTGCATTCCGACTCCTGCACCCAGAACTGGCAATCCTGGCTTGGTTTCGCTGGCGCCAGCTTCGTGCTCAGCGAGACCAAAAGCATCTATTTCGACTCGTGCATGATGTCCTACGAGGCGGCCAACTCCGGAATGGGTTTTGCCGTTGCCAACCGCGCCTATATGGCCAGTGATATCCGCGCCGAAAAGCTGGTCGCTCCCTTTGCCGTTCATCATCCGAACACGGCCGGTTGGTACTTTGTCTCGCCCCACAAGAGCTTTGCCGCACGCAAGGTGCTGTTGTTCAAGCAGTGGGTGATGGCGGAAGCGGCCATGACGCAACGCCAGTTGGACAGCGAAATCACCGACTTGGCTTCAGAGGCTGTCTGAAATTCGGACTGGTCCTCATTTGCCGCTCGATGACCGCAGGCGAGAGAAATTGGGGATCATCGACTAATGGGCGTCCAATCCAGGCAACCCGCCTTGGTCGGGGATCTCGTTGAGCTCAGTCCCCTGCAGTCAGAGCATTCCGCAGCGCTTTTGAGTGCAGCCGCGGATGGCGAGCTATGGAACCTGAAGGCCACCGTGGTTCCTGGGCCAGACGCGATCGATGACTATGTCGCCAGTGCCCTGGCTGGACGACAGGCCGGGACCGTCATGCCATACGCGATCGTTCTGCGCGCCACGGGCTTGATTTGCGGTAGTACGCGGTTCTGGAAAATCGATCGCGCTAACAGAAAGTTGGAGATTGGGCACACGTGGCTCAGCAGTTCGGTCCAGCGATCGGCGGTCAACACCGAGGCTAAATACCTTCTCCTGTTCCATGCATTTGAGGTCACGGACTGTGTTCGCGTGCAATTCACCACTGCTCAACGACCCGTCGAGAGCGGCCATTTTAAGAATAGGGGCGAAACAGGAAGGAATCGTTCGCAATGAACGGATCATGCCGGACGGCCGGAAACGCAATTCCGTCCGGTTCAGCATCATCGATTCCGAGTGGCCGGACGTGAAGGCGATGCTGCGGCAAAAAATGCGGCGATAGTCGGCGCGAGGTGTTCGCCTTCGAATTTAGAACGAAACCATATGGATCAGGCGAAGGCCCTGCCCTCCTCGGTCCGCAGAAAATGCGCCAGATCGAGCGGCACGGAAGGGCGGCCCAGAACCGTCAGGATCATATGCGCCTGGCCGCGGTGATGGGTCTGGTGGTTGAAGACATGAGCCAGCGCGGGCGCCAGGCGCTGCGAGACGGTGCGCATGTCCGATACGGTCATATAAGTGAAACGACCCGATAGCGCCTTGTCGTTCAAGCCGCCGATCCAGTCGATGATGCGCCGGTCCTCGGCCTCGCGCGCTGTCCTCAGGACAGGCAAAGCCCGGTACAATATGGCGTCCAGTGTCGTCGGCGCGGCGCCTTCGCCGGTGAAGCGCTTCATCCAGATGCGATCGGCGACGAGCAGGTGGTTGAGCGTGGCCATCAGCGAGCCGAAGAAGGCGCCGACGTCGCGATTGAATTCCTCATCGTTGAGATCGTCGGCGGCATCGTAGATGCGGCCATTGGCCCATTGATTGTAAGCCGCAAACATCATGAAGTGCTGTTTCATCTTTTCTCCGGCCGCGCCCGTTTCGGTTCGGGAGCGATACCTAGACCGCAAAGGGACCTAACGCCAATGACCATTCTGCTTTATGATCTCGTCGGGCGTGACGAGCGCCGTCCGTTCAGTCCGCATTGCTGGAAGGCAACGATGGCGCTGGCCCATAAGGGACTTGACATCTCGACCGCGCCGACGCGTTTTCTCGAAGTGCCGGCCGTTGAAGGCGGCGTCTCAAAAACCGTTCCGGTCATCCGCGATGGCGACAAGGTCGTCGCCGATTCCTTCGCCATCGCGCTCTATCTCGATGAGGCCTATCCGGATCGCCCGACGCTGTTTGGCGGCGAAGGCGGCAAGGCGATGGCGCGCTTCATCGAGCGCTGGTCGCAATTGACCATCCACCCTTATGTCACCACCGCGGCGCTCGTTGACCTTCATGCCATGCAAGACGAGGAGAACGCCTCCTATTTCCGCCAGAGCCGGGAGCAGCGCTTCGGCAAGCGGCTGGAGGACGTCGTCGCCGCACGCGACGCCGGCCTGGCAACCTTCCGGGCAGCGCTGGAGCCGCTGCGCTCCATGTTGAGCTACCAGCCGTTCATCGGCGGCGCCTCGCCGCTGTTTGCCGACTATATCGTTTTCGGCGCACTGCAATGGGGACGCATCGCATCGCCATACAAACTGCTCGAAGACAGCGACGCGGTGGCGCAGTGGTTCACCCGCTGCCTCGACCTGCATGGCGGGCTGGGACGAAAGGTTTCCGCGGCAGCCTGACGGACGCGGCGACCTGCCTGCCGGCAAGGAAGTTCGAGCGCCGTCAACCTGTTGCGAAAATCAGCGGTGGAACAGTTGGGCCTATTTGGGGGCCTTCTTTGGCTTGCCGGCCTTCGGTTTGCTGGCTTTCGCGGCGGTCTTTTCTTCCTTGGGGGCGGCTTTTGCCTTGCCGGCGCCAGATGCCTTCTTGGCTGGCTTCTTGTCCGCCGACGGCTTCCCCGCGTCCTCCCGATCGACGTCGGCCGCCGCCTGGTGCCAGTGGCGTTCGTGGTGACCGGCCGGTTGCCCTTCCTCCTGCCAGATCTGATGTGCACGGTTGCGAATGCGCTCCTGACGATCGTCTGCCATGGTCATTTTGTCTCCATTCGGGCCGACTTCAGCGCGGCGCCGACCGAGCGACTATAGCAAGCAAACCGTTGCTTTACAGCCGTCTGATCTCGCTTCCCCGGCGCCGATCAGCCACGGAAGCACGCACCTTCCGACCCCTCGCCATCGCTCCGGACATTCATCGCTCGAAAAGCCAAGCAATCGGCTTTCTGCCCGCTTGGCGGCCGTTCCTCACCCCGCTCCTCACCCCTCTTGGCAATCAGCCGGGCGGCTTGTATAGAGCCCGCCACTCTCAATTCGAATTCAGACAAGGACGACCCATGGCGCTCGAACGCACTTTTTCCATGATCAAGCCGGACGCAACGCGGCGCAACCTCACCGGCGCCATCACCAAGATGCTGGAAGACGCCGGCCTGCGCGTCATCGCCTCGCGCCGGGTGTGGATGAGCCGCCGTGAGGCCGAAGGCTTCTACGCCGTCCACAAGGAGCGGCCGTTCTTCGGCGAGCTGGTGGAATCCATGTCCTCGGGCCCGACCATCGTGCAGGTGCTGGAAGGCGAGAGCGCCATTATCAAGAACCGCGACGTGATGGGCGCTACCAACCCGGCCAACGCCGCCGAAGGCACCATCCGCAAGGTGCATGCGCTGTCGATCGGCGAGAACTCGGTGCACGGCTCCGACGCGCCGGAAACGGCCGCGCAGGAGATCAAGTACTGGTTCTCGGACACCGAGATCGTCGGCTGAGCCGACAGTCCATATCTCACATGCAAGAAAGGCCGGCGAAATGTCGGCCTTTTTTTGTATAGGACATGGTCTCAGGCTCCGCGGCATCTCACATGATGCGAGCCGCCGCAAAGTCCGGCAAAGTACGAGATGCGTGAATAGACTGGAGCTCCGTCGCGATGGAGTCGACCCGACCATGACCAGCGCCATTCCAGGGTTCTTCCAGGGCACCGATATGCCGACCAGCGGATGGTGGGAGGCGCTGTGGCCCGACCCGGCGGCAGTGCTTGCGGCCACCGGGATCAAGCCGGGTATGGACGTGATCGATCTCTGCTCCGGCGATGGCTGGTTCACATTGCGGATTGCCAGGGTCGCGCGTCATGTCACCGCCATCGATATCGACGCCGACTTGCTCGAAGTCGCGCGCCGGCGCCTGACTGAAAATGGCCTGTCGAATTGCGACTTCGTGGCGGGCGACGCCTATGAAATTGCCAGCCTGGCAGCCCGACCCGCCGATTTCGTCTTCATGGCAAATGCCTTTCATGGTGTTCCGGATCAGCTCCGCCTGGCCCGCGCGGTCCGTGCGACACTTGGCCCGTCAGGTCGTTTTGCCATAGTCAACTGGCATCGGACGCCGCGCGAGCGAACGGTGGTGCTGGGCGAGCCTCGCGGACCGAAGACCGAGTTGAGACTGTCGCCGGAACAGACCATCGCCGCCGTCGAGCCGGCCGGTTTCAAGCTGGCTGAAATGGTTGACTTGCCGCCTTATCACTACGGCGTCATCCTTGTCCCATCGTCTGCGGCAATTCCAGGAAAAGTGTGAAACGGTTTTCCCGGGGAAAGCGCGTAGCAATTTCCCCGGAATTGCTCAGCTCGCGGCGCTGAAGCGCAGGATTTCGCGGCCGTCCTTGCCGGATATGGCGAGCTTGCCGGAATCGACCTTGTATGACGCCGCCTTGGCCAATGCATCGAACAAGGCTTTTTCCTCGGCCATCAGATCGGGCGCGCAGGCTTTGTAGGTCGAACCGATATCGCTGATCGCGATTGCCGGGCCCTCGACCTTCGCCGTGGCAAAATAGGTGTTGCAGGGACCGCTGCCACCGGCCTTGCCGTCCCCGCTGACCCTGAACGTCGCCTGCGGCGCGGTGATGGCGCCAATGCCATCGACATAGTCGACCACCCAGAGCTGATCGAAGACGGAAGCCGCTGGCTCCTTGCTGGGTGTGGCCATCTTCAGCACGATGGTCTGTGGCGCGTCGGTCAGCGGATCGAGCTGATGGCGCACATCTGAGATGAACATCAGCCTTCCGTCCACAGTGATCCGGGCCTGCAGCGCGTAGGTCATCCGCGGCCGGATGATAGAGGGGTCGAATTTTATCTCGAAGCTGATCGGCACCTGGCCGGCGGGCTCGATCTTCTGTTGCCCGATGATCTTGGCCGGCGCGTCGGCCAACGAGACGTCGGCAAGCTCGACGGAAAGCACGGCGCTGGGCGGCAAGGCGATGCGCTCGCGATAGATCACTTCCCCTTTCACCGCCTTTTCCGCGGCAACGGACAGCTCCGGCACCGCCAGGATGCCGACGACCAAGGGCACCAAACCGAAGACGAAGAACTCGGCGATCCTGTCCAGCATGACCGTCTCCCTTGCCCAAATCAGTCACGTGAGCAGTTGGCAGAAGGATTGCGGTCGTTCCGTGACGCCTACACGGTATTATTCGGACGGCGGCTGCTTCCAGCGTCGGGCCGCCTCGACGTCGGTTTCCTTGGCGTCGACCCAGCCGCCCTCGGAGCCGTCGGTGCGATGTTCCTTCTTCCAGAAGGGTGCACGAGACTTGAGGTAATCCATGAGGAAGTTCGCCGCCTCGAATGCCGCCTGGCGATGCGCCGAAGC
This sequence comes from Mesorhizobium sp. ESP7-2, assembly GCF_020164715.1. Lineage (NCBI taxonomy): Bacteria > Pseudomonadati > Pseudomonadota > Alphaproteobacteria > Hyphomicrobiales > Phyllobacteriaceae > Mesorhizobium > Mesorhizobium sp. ESP7-2. The sequence goes on along the minus strand of NZ_JAIUGQ010000001.1, from coordinate 53,021 downwards.
GGCCACCACCAGCACGATGTTCGCCCCCGGCGCGATCTTGCCATGGCGATGTATGACTGTGAGGCCTTGCAGCGGCCAGCGCTCGGTGGCTTCGGTTGCGATGCGGCCGATCTCGGCTTCAGCCATGCCCGGATAGTGCTCGAGCTCAAGTGCCAAGAGTGCGCCCTGCTCGTCGCGGCACAGGCCGGAGAAGGTCACCACCGCGCCAATGTCGGCACGGCCCTGCATCAGCGCGGCGATCTCGGCGGCAACGTCGAAATCCTGGCGCTGGATGCGCACGTTCGGCACCAGGACGGCCGACATGAGTTTCAGCCCCCGGTCATCGGCGGGAACAGTGCGATCTCGCGTGCGCCCGATATCTTCTCGCGGTGATCGACATGTTCCTGGTTGATGGCGACGCGGATCACATCGGGATATTGCAGCGCGTGTTGGTAACCTTCGCCGCGCGACTGTAGCCAGCGCAAAAGGTCAGCGACCGTCTCGATGCCGGCGGGCAGTTCAACATCTTCTTGCGATGTGCCGATCCGTTCGCGAACCCAGGCGAAATAGATGAGACGGGTCGTCATCTCACTCGTCCATGATGTGCTTGAGGCCGGCGCGGAAATAGTCGTAGCCGGTGTAGAGCGTCACGAGGGCCGCGACCCACAGCAGCACGAGGCCGGTCTGCGTTGTCAGCGGAAAGATCTTGTCACCGGCCGGTCCCGCCAGCAGGAAGGCGATGGCGACCATCTGGATGGTGGTCTTCCACTTGGCAAGCTGCGTCACCGGCACCGAGACCTTGAGCGCCGCCAGATATTCGCGCAGGCCCGAAACCAGGATTTCGCGGCACAGGATGATGATCGCCGCCCAGAGCGACCAGCCGGCGATACCGGCGTGACGATCGGTGTCGGCCGCCAGCAGCAAGAGGCAGGTGGCGACCAGCAACTTGTCGGCGATCGGATCGAGCATCTTGCCGATGTTGGAGGTCTGCTGCCAGGCGCGCGCAAAATAGCCGTCGAAGTAGTCGGTGACCGATGCCAGCAGGAAAATGACCAACGCCGACCAGCGGGCGAAGTCGCTCGATTTCAGATGGCCCTCCAGAAAAAAGCACAGCACGACCAGCGGCACCGCGATGATGCGGGCGTAGGTCAGCATGTTGGGCAAGTTGAACGCGCGCTGGGCCATGTCTGGTGGACTCTTTCTGCCTGCGTACTCAAATCAGAAGCGGATGTAGGGGGTCAACAGGCCAGATTCGACTGGCCAGCTGAAAGTGGCGATTTTTTCAGCTCTCGTGGAAATGATTGTAGACCAGTTTCGCGACCTGCTCGGAAATGCCGTCGACTTTCCTCAGATCCTCGATTGCGGCACGGCTGACCGCCTTGGCGGTGCCGAAATGCAAGAGAAGCGCGCGCTTGCGGCCGGGGCCGATGCCGGCGATTTCGTCGAGCGGGCTCTTGACCATTTCCTTCTTGCGACGGGCCCGGTGTGACCCGATGGCGAAGCGGTGGACCTCGTCGCGCAGCCGCTGGACGAAATAGAGTACTGGATCGCGAACGGGCAGCGAAAACGAGTCCCTGCCCTTGACGAAGAAGCGTTCGCGGCCTGCATCGCGGTCCTGCCCCTTGGCGATGCCGATGGCGACGACCCGGTCCTCGATGCCGAGATCCGACAGGATCTTGCGCACCGCCGTCATCTGGCCCTGACCGCCATCGATCAGGATGACATCGGGCCAGGCAGGGAAGCTTCCGGAGAGATCCTCCTCGATATCGTCGCCCGCCTCGGCTGCCATCACCTCGCCCGCTGCCGCATCGTCGGCCAGGACAACATCGCCATGCTCCTTGAGCAATCGCGAAAAACGCCGCTCCATCACTTCGCGCATCATGCCGAAATCGTCGCCCGGCGTGATCTCGGTCGAGCGTATGTTGAATTTCCGGTACTGGTTCTTCACAAAGCCTTCCGGCCCCGCGACGACCATGGCGCCGACGGCGTTGGTGCCCATGATGTGCGAGTTGTCGTAGACCTCGATGCGCACTGGCGGCTTGGCCAGGCCGAAGGTCTCGGCGAAACCGGCAAGCAGCCGCGCTTGCGTCGAGGTTTCGGCCAGCCGGCGGCCGAGCGCCTCACGCGCATTCTGCAAGGCGTTGTCGGTCAGGTCCTTTTTCTCGCCGCGCTGCGGCACCGAGATCGCCACCTTGCGGCCGGCGCGGGTCGAGAGCGCCTCGGCCAGCAGTTCCTGGTCGTCGACGGCCTGCGACAGGAGAATGGCACGCGGTGTCGGCTTGTCGTCATAGAACTGCGCCAGGAACGAGCCTAGTACTTCCGATCCCTCCAGCGCCGGATCGGCCTTCGGGAAATAGGCGCGGTTGCCCCAGTTCTGACCGGTGCGGAAGAAAAACACCTGGATGCAGACCTGGCCGCCTTCCTGATGGATGGCGAAGACATCGGCCTCGTCGACGGTCGCCGGGTTGATGCCCTGATGGCTCTGCACGTGCGACAAGGCGGCCAGCCGGTCGCGATAGATGGCGGCGCGCTCGAAATCGAGGTCTTGCGAAGCCTGCTGCATGGCAGCCGAAATCTCGGTCTTCACCTTCTGGCTGCGACCCGAGAGAAAGTCCTTCGCCTCGGCGACCAGATCGGCATAACCCTGATGCGAGATTTCGCCGGTGCACGGACCGGCGCAGCGCTTGATCTGGTAGAGCAGGCATGGCCGCGTGCGGTTCTCGTAGAAGGAATTGGTGCAGCTTCTGAGCAGGAAGGCGCGCTGCAGGGAATTGATGGTGCGGCCGACGGCGCCGGCCGAGGCAAAGGGGCCGAAATAGTCGCCTTTACGCGAGCGTGCCCCGCGGTGCTTGTAGATGCCGGGCGAGACATGGTCGCCGGTCAAAAGGATATACGGAAACGACTTGTCGTCCCGCATCAGCACATTGAATCGCGGCCGCAAGCGCTTGATAAGATTCGCTTCGAGCAGCAGCGCCTCGATCTCGGTGCGGGTGACGACGAACTCCATCGTCGACGTCTCGCGCACCATGCGGCCGATGCGGTTGGTGTGGAATCTGCCTTGCGCGTAGTTGGTGACACGCTTCTTCAGGCTGCGCGCCTTGCCGACATAGAGCACGTCGCCCGCAGCGTTCATCATCCGGTAGACGCCGGGCGCATTGGGCAGCCGCTTGACCAGCATCTGGATCACCTCGGCGCCGACCATGCCTTCGGCGTCGCCCGCATGCGGCGTCCAGTCGATTGCAGTGAACGCGACATCCGGGCCAACCGGTTCGACGATCTCCTCCAGCGCCTCGTCCTCGAGGTCGATTTCGGGAGGAAGATCATCAGCGCCGCCGCGCGCCTTGTTCTTGTGATCCAAAGGACTCATTCCGCCATGCCTGTCACATCGGGCGTCTGCCATGCAAGATGCTGGCCGCCATCGAGTGCGATCATCTGGCCGGTGACCGAGCGCGCCTGCCAGAGATAACGGATGGTGGCGCCAAATTCCGGCAATTCCGGGCCGCGTCTCAGAATGAGGCCGGCGACCTGCGCGTCAAAATCCGAATCGTCCTGGCGCGCGTTCTTCAGCGTCGGGCCTGGCCCGATCGCATTGACGCGGATGCGGGGGCCGAGCGCCTGCGCCAACATCCGCGTCTGGGTCCAGAGTGCCGATTTCGACAGCGCATAGGAAAAATAACGCGGTGTCGGCCGCCAGACACGCTGGTCGATGATGTTGACGATCAGCCCCTCCTGCCCTTCCGGCAAGGAACGGGCGAAGTTCTGCGCCAAAAGCGCCGGGGTTTTCACGTGAATGGCAAAATGGCGGTCCCAGGCATGCCAGTCGAAATCCTCGACGGAATCATCGACGAAGAGCGAAGCATTGTTGACTAGCAGCGAGATTGGACCCAACGCGGCTTCCGCCTGACCGACGAGGTCGCTGACAGCGTCCATATCGGTCAGATCAGCCGCAACCGCGGCGGCGCGGCCGCCCGACCGGTTGATCGCCGCGGCCAATACATCCGCCTTATCGTGCGAGCGATTGGAATGGATGGCGACCGCAAAACCATGGCTGGCGAGGTCCTCGACGATCGCCTTGCCGATCCGTTTCGCCCCACCGGTCACCAGCGCCACGGCAGTGGCTTTGCTCATCTGCTGTCAATCCTCAATTTCGGCCCGAAAACGCGACGCCGACGAAATATGGCCCGGCATGCGTTAAACGGCGTTCGCACCTGGGGCAACATTGTGGCGAAGTGCCCGGTTCGGCATGCCGAGCCCTCTTGGACTCGGAACCGCCGGACCGCAATATAGGTCGCTGGAGTCCTTGCACCAAGCCGCGTGCAGCGCAGCATGAACTTGCTGCTGACATTTCGCTGTTGCGAAGATGCAACGTCAAGGTTCTGCCTCATTCGTGCCGGGTAATGACCCAAGTTCAGGTTCGGTTCAGCCGCATTTTGACACGACATTCGGAACCGACGAACGCCAGATCCGTTTCACCCCCCGGGCGGGTCGATGGCGATCGTGAGAAACAAGCCTGTGTCCTGTGGCTTAAGGAGTAAAGAACAATGCAAGCCAATCTCAAATTCGCACGGCCGCTGGCTGTCGCGCTCGGGCTCTTCGCCCTCGGCGGTACCGCTTATGCTGCGGACGTCGTCCAGGAAGAGCCGCCGGCACCCGCTCCGGTTGCTGAACTTCCGGTCGCCTCGTGGGCCGGCCCCTATGCCGGTATCAACGTTGGCTACGGCTTCAGCGGCAAGACCAAGGAAAAGGATCTCGGCTTCTCGACCGATACCAAGGGTTTTGTCGGCAGTGTCTTCGGCGGCTATCAGTGGCAGCAGGAGAACTTCGTGTACGGCGGTGAAGCCGAACTCGGCTACGACGGCGTCAAGGGTGACGACAACAGTGTCCACTCCAAGGGCGGCTTCGAGGGCTCGCTGCGTGCCCGTCTCGGTTACGCCGTGACCCCGGAGATCCTGCTCTATGGCACCGGCGGTCTCGCCGGCAGAAGCCTGAAGGTGGAGGACTCCGCCATTCCCGCCAGCGACACCGCCACCATGATCGGCTGGACCGCCGGTCTCGGCACCGACATCAAGCTGACCGACAACGTGTTCGGTCGCGTCGAGTATCGCTACACCGACTTCGGCAGCAAGAGCTTCGACGGCATCGGCAAGGTCAAGGCGACGGACAACCGCGTCACCTTCGGCCTCGGCATGAAGTTCTAAGACGTTCAAGCCACGACACGAAAAGCCGGGCCTCGCGCCCGGCTTTTTTATATCCGGTCGCTCAGGCCGGAACAGCAGATTTGATCGCTCAGGCCGGAACCACGGACTTCAACTCCGGGAATTTTTCGTCGAAGCGCGCCACCCAGCGGGTCAACCGGCTACGCCCTTTCTCCCACTGACCGGCAAAACGCAGCGAGAGATAGCCGAGGCAGGCACGCAACGCCAACTGACCGGCCGTGATTTTCTTCGGCAGCTTGGGCGGATTGGCGTTGAGCAGATCGAGTGCTGCCGTGATCTTCGCCCACTGGCGGTCGAGCCAGGGCTGATAGACCATCTCTTCGGGCCGGGTGCGGCGCTCGTAGACCATCGACAGCGCGCAATCGCAGATACCGTCAGCCAGCGCCTCCAGCACTTCCGCTTCCAGACGCTTGTCGGGGTTGCGTGGAAACAACGCGTTCTTCGAAATCCGGTTGAGGTGCTGGGTGATGGCTCGGCTGTCGTGAATCGAACGGCCATCGTCGAGCACCAGCACCGGGATTTTGCCGAGCGGATTGGCGCCGATCAGTTCGGCCGGCCTGTCCTCGGTCTTGACCGGCACCTCATCGATTGCGATCCCGGCATAGGCCGCGGCCATCCTTACCTTGGAGCTGTAGGGCGAGGCGGACGCGTAGAGCAGCTTCGGCATGATCGGTTTCCTGTTTGCGACCGTCCAGTGTTGACCGGACACACTCTTGCGATCAATCGCCAGAGTGCAAAATACCAACGACCAGAAACCGGCCGCGGTTTTCCATCCTGGCATCATCACAGCCTGAAGCCGGTATGCTGGAAAAGTATTAGCAGGCCTCGACAGCGAACTGCGGGGATTCGAACCTGCATTCACACTTCACAGGCGCCCATACTTCGCAGGCGCCAGGCATCGGGCCGAGATCTTCGCCAACCACGGCGAGGAGCGAAAGAGCGGGCGAGCGAGGCAGCCAACCGGCGCCTCGCTTTGCTTGCCTCTCGGCCCCTTTCCGACGTTCAGCCCAGAGGGCTGAACCCGCTTCCGAACATGCTCCGATCCAGAGCGTCTGAGCGTCCTTGCCGGATCCCGAAGGACAGGTGACGCTCCAACGATCCGTCTACTTCTTGGCCGGAGCTTTCGCTTTCGCCTTCGCAGGCGCTGCCTTTGCCTTCGGCGCCGCGGCTTTCTTCACCGCCGGCTTGGTCGCGGCCGCGGCTGCTTTCATAGCTGGCTTGGCCGCCGGCTTCTTGGCCGGTGCCGCTTTCGCTGCCGGCTTAACCGCGGCTTTCGCGGGCGCTGCCTTCTTCGCTGCCGGCTTCGCCGCGGGTTTGGCGGCCGCCTTGGCTGCCGGCTTCTTGGCCGGTGCCGCTTTCGCTGCGGGCTTCGCCGCGGCCTTCGCGGGCGCTGCCTTCTTCGCTGCCGGCTTCGCGACGGCCTTTGCCGCTACCGCGGGTTTCTTCGCCGGTGCCTTGGCCGCGGCTGCCTTCGGCTTGGCGGCAGGCGCTGCTTTCTTCACTGCCGTTGCGGCCTTCGCCGCGACTGCTTTTGCGGGTGCTTTCTTTGCCGGTGTCTTGGATGCCGGCGCTTTAGATGACTGCTTAGCCATGTCATGCCCCTTCACGTTATGCCGATGGCCGTGAATGACCCCGGCGCGCAATGCATATCTGACTCGCGTCTCGCTAGCCAGCGAAGCAATGATATGATTTTCTCAACTTAAATTTTGGTTGCGATCGACACACAATCACACTCATCATCGGAAAAATCCACTATTGATCTTCCGACGTCGCCAGCAATTTGACACCGGCATTCCCGATGCGAACTCGCTATCAAGCTCCCAAGGTTAGCGGGCAACTTCACGCATGATATTCGGCCGTGAATATCATGGCTCGCCGCCTCATCGAGACGATCATCTTTTGCAAGCGAGCGGTCCGTGCGGATCACGAGCGCGATGCGACGCCCGATCTGAAGATCACCTTGTCAAGCATGTTTCGAGCACCCTCTTTCTGATTGACGGAATACTCTGTATGGCAGAGTATTCTGTCAATCAGTGTGCTTGCGCCTTGGATTTCGGCCATACAAAGGCAGTGACACCAAGGCGGCAGAGATTGCCGAGTCACACGGCGACAGCAAGGCTTTGCCGCATTGGAGCCCATTGATGAGCGCCAACGACATTATCCACCAGAGTACGCGGCTCAGGATCATGGCCGTCCTGAACACGCTGGAAAGGCGCGAGGCCTTGGAGTTCACCCAGTTGAAGGCCATGATCGAAGCCACCGACGGCAATCTCGGGGGACATCTCGATACGCTGGCCAGAGCTGGCTATGTCGACATTGAAAAGCTTTTTGTCGGGCGTCGGCCGCAGACACGGGTCAGAGCCACGACGGCCGGGCGCCGGGCCTTTCGCGGCCACATTGCCTTTCTTCGCAAGATCATCGATCAGGCAGAGGCAACGCGGCGCGGAAAATAGCCCTGCGATTGGACGAACACCTGGCAACGCCGGCGCCAAAGCGCCTGCAACCGCTTCGGGCAGCAGGCGCGAAAAAAGGTCGGGAAAGACGCGTTCAGCGCAGGACGCGGCAACGGCCGTTGTAGACCATCCAGCGATCGAAGCCCGAGACGCAGAACTCGACATTGTCGCCGATCGAGGCAAAACCCTGGCCTTCCTCGATCAGATAGAAGATCGACCGGTCCCGGCCATCCGACAGGCTGACGGTTGCCCGGCAATAGTGACGGCCGATCGGCCATTCCTCGCTCGCCTGCTCATAGCGGTGCTGGCGAATGTCGCGAAAATCGGTGATGGCGACATCGGGCAGATGCGGCACGTGATGCACCTGGTAGGAGAACCGATGCGTGATCTTGCTCAGCACCCATGTCTCGCCACAGACGCTGCCATCGTTCTCGGAATAGACGGCGAGGTCGGCCGCATGGACCGCCTGGGTGATACCGAGAGGCGCGGCAAGGGGCGTGCAGAGCGAAATCAGGGCAGCAAGTGCGGATTTGGCGAAGCGAGTCATGGCAGCCTCTCAAGGTCGATTGCGCGCACTGTGCGGATTCGCTCGGCGGCGGTCAAGCGGTTGCCGAAACAATGGTTTCCAGAAGCCGGCGCCGGGCAGTTGCTGTAAGCAGCAACCCGCAGACAACGGCGAAGTTCCCTGCGGGCGGATCGTGCGGTCGTACGGAGCAGGCGGTCGAAGGCGGCTAGACCTGCGGCGGGGCCTGCTCGCCGGCCAGCCATTCCATCGACCAATGCGCCGGCTTTTCCACGGCAAGCAATTTGTGCAGTGCCGGTAATAGGGTTCGCAGTTCGCCTTCCAGCATGAAGGGCGGATTGACCACCACCATGCCGGTGCCATCGAGGCTGGGTTCCGAAGAGGCCGGCCTGATCTCGAATTCTATGTCGAGGATTTTCGGGATGCCGGATTGCTTCAGCGCTTTCCTGAAGGCGATGATCGCCTTGCGGTTCTTGATCGGATACCACAGCGCGTAGATGCCGCTGGGCCAGCGCCTGTGCGCTTTCGCCAGCCCCTCGACGAGGCGGCCGAACTCACCCTCTTCCTCGAAGGGTGGGTCGATGAGCACCAGGCCGCGCTTTTCCTTGGGCGGCAGGTGCGCCCCGAGCGCAAGCCAGCCGTCAAGTTCCATCACCCTTGTCTGGAAATCGCCGGCGAACTCCGTCTTCAGCTTCGCGGCGTCTTTCGGGTGCAGTTCGATCGCCGACAACCGGTCCTGCTTGCGCAGGAGATTGCGCGTGAGCAGCGGCGACCCCGGATACTTCTTGACACCGCCCTCGGGATTGAGCGAGCGCACCGCCGCCAGATAGGGCGCCAGCAGCGCCGCCGCCTTCGCGTCGAACGAGGCATCGATCAGCCTGCCGATGCCGCCCTGCCACTCACCGGTCTTTTGCGCTTCGAGTGACGACAGGTCGTATCGGCCAATGCCGGCATGGGTGTCCACGACACGAAACGCCTTGTCCTTCTGTTTGAGATAGTCGAGCAGGCGCGTCAGCACGACATGCTTGACGACATCGGCAAAATTTCCGGCATGATAGGCGTGGCGATAGTTCATGTGGGACCCCTGCCCCATCGTGGCGGCGGCGGCTGCGAGTTCGGATTTTCCGGTCGCCCGCCACCAGAACGCAAAGACAGCAGGAATCCGATCAAGCCGACCGCCATCAGCGAGAAGCCTATCGGCCGCGCGCGGCCGTCGATTTCGCCGACGCCGGAGCGCAAGACAAGGTCGACCGCCCGCATCGGTATGTCGTCGGCATCGCCCGGGCCGACGGTGAAGACGTAAGCGCCTGGGCTGACGGTGGCAATCAGGCCGGCTTCGTCGCGAAAGATCTTGTCGGGCAGTTGCGGGCTGGCCTGGCGTGGATTGTCCGCATGGTTGAACTGCAGCGTCGAGGCAAGCATCGTGCGGCCGTTGGTGGCCGCGGTCAGCGTCAGCACCGTACGCTGCTGCGAAACGATGCGTTCGGCCCTCGCGGTCAGGTCCACCAGCACCCGCACCGGCGCATCGCCCGGGGCAAGTTGAACCGTCACCGGTCGGAATTGGCCGCCCTCATAAACGCGGTATGTGCCGACCGCCCTGCCCGAGAAATTGCTCACCGCCCACGGAGAGAAAATGCCGATGGCGGCGCCGGCGATCAGAAGCAGGATGGAGAGAAAGCGCATCGAAAAACCTTGGCTATTTCTACTTCTGCTCGCTATGGCTGCCGCCCTGCGCGGACCTGTCCACGGTAGCAGTGCGGATCCGCTCCATCTCGTCCAGAAGCATCTCCAGGCCAAGATCGAAGGTTTTGTCGAATTCAGCGGTGCCGAAGTAACGTCCCGCGGTGGCGATGTTGGGGAAATCGCGCTCAAGCTGCTCACTGCCGACCGTTGTGACCGCCGACGGACCCTTTGAGTAACCGGCGGTCTCGTCGAGCACCGCCCCCGCCAGATAATACCCGACCGCACGGAACAGCCTTGCGGCCATTTCCTGATCGAAGCCGCCGTCATTGAACAAGCCCACGATGTTATTGATATAGCCAAGGCAAATGGGCGAATTCATGCGGTAGCTGAGAAAATAGCTCGCGAAGGCCGGATGCTCGCGGCCGATACGCCGATAATCCAATACCGCCATGCGCATCCTCTGGCGCCATGGCAGATCCGGATCAGGCATCTTCAACGGACCAATCAGCCTGTCGACCAGCGCCTCAAAGAGATGCGCCTGCGAGGGGAAGTGATGGTAGATGCTCATTGCCTCGCAACCAAGTGCTGCCGCCAGCTTGCGCATCGAAAAGCCGGAAAGGCCCTCCCTCTCGATCACCTCGAAAGCCGCGTCCTCGATCATTTCGCGCGACAGACGTCCGCGCGCTCTCTTTTTCTTGATTGATTGATCCATCGCGCTGCTTGACAACTTACAGTGTAAGGTTCATCTTCGACGTCACCTTACATCGTAAGGCTAACAAAGACCAGAGGAGAAAACCATGTCGTATCATCGCATCGTCAAATCCGTGCAGTCTTCATCCCAACGTGCGTTCCTGATCGCCGCCGCGGCCTGCGTGCTGTCGCTCGGCACCGCGGCGGCCCATGCCGACGACTATGATGCAACCCTCAAGGACATACAGTCCACCATGGGCGGTGTACCAAGCTTTGTGAAACAGTTTCCCAAAACCGGTCTGCCCGGTGCCTGGGCCGAGGTCAAGGCCATCGAACTCAGCGACAAGACGGCGCTGCCGCCCAAGGTCAAGTCGCTGATCTCCCTGGCCGTGGCGGCACAGATCCCTTGCACCTACTGCATCTGGTCGGACACGCAGGACGCCAAGCGCGCCGGCGCAACCGATGAGGAAATACAGGAAGCCGTGGCGATGGCGGCGCTGACCCGCCACTGGAGCACTGTCTTCAACGGCATGCAGGTCGATTTCGATACATTCAAGAAGGAAATGGGCGGGCAGTAAGCCCACCGGCAAGAAGGAAATGGGCGAGCAATAAGCCCGCCGGCAAGAAGGAAATGGCCGGGCAATAAGCCTCAAGTGCTCTACAGAGATGACTCGGCGCGCGGGTCGTCTCTGGTCTGCATCTCGGCTTCGGGTGCTGCCTAAGCCTTGCGCTCCCAGCGGCGGTCCGCGGTCTGCTGCCAGTAGGTCACGGCGTGGCCCGCCTCCTTCATCGTTTTCCAATGCGCCCGGGCCATCTCGACCTGGGCCGCGTCATGGCCATCGAACAGGAACACCGCACGCTCGTAGCCGCCAAGGTCGGGCGCCGCCGCGCCGTCGACCAGGAACCTGATCTTGGCTCCGTTGGGATTGCCGTCGCCGGTGGTCAACAGGATTGGTTGTTCATCTGGATAAGCTTCGCGATCGGTCGCGTGTGCCAGAAAGGAATCATCGCGGAAAGTCCACAGATGCTGGTCCAGCGCGTCGCGCCGCTCCTCGGTGCCGGTCTGCACCACGGCGCGCCAGCCGCGATCGAGGCTGCGCTCGAGCAGGCCTGGCAGCGCATCTTCCAGCGTCGATTCGGTCAGATGGTAAAACAGCACATCGGCCATGGATCGACGTCAGCTCTCGTAGTGATCACGCACCAGCCGGTCCAGCAGCCGCACGCCGAAACCCGAAGCCCATGACTGGTTGATCTCGTTCAATGGCGAGCCCATCGCGGTACCGGCGATGTCGAGATGCGCCCAGGGCGTGTCCTTGACGAAGCGCTGCAGGAACTGCGCGGCGATGATCGCGCCACCATAGCGGCCACCGATGTTCTTCATGTCGGCATTCTTGGAATCGATCAGCTTGTCGTATTCGGCGCCGAGCGGCATGCGCCACAGCCGTTCCTGCGTTGACTGTCCGGCCGCGGTCAGCCTTTGCGCCAGTTCGTCGTTGTTTGAGAACAGGCCGGCATGATGCAGGCCGAGCGCAACCATGATGGCGCCAGTCAGCGTCGCCAAGTTGACCATGAATTTCGGCTGGAAGCGGTCGTTGCAGTACCACAGCGCGTCGGCCAGAACGAGGCGCCCCTCCGCGTCGGTGTTGAGCACCTCGATGGTCTGTCCCGACATCGAGGTGACGATGTCGCCCGGGCGCTGGGCATGACCATCGACCGCGTTTTCGACAAGACCGATGATGCCGACGACATTGGCCTTGGCCTTGCGGGCGGCGAGCGCATGCATCAACCCGGTCACGGCGGCAGCGCCGCCCATGTCGCCTTTCATGTCCTCCATGCCCGACGCCGGCTTGATCGAATTGCCGCCGGTGTCGAACGTGACGCCCTTGCCGATGAAGGCGACCGGGCTGTCCTTGGGCTTGCCGCCGTTCCATTGCATGACCGCCATACGGGCGCCTCGGGGCGAGCCTTGCGCGACACCGAGCAGCGAGCCCATGCCGAGCTTCTTCATTTCCTTCTCGGTCAGGATCTCGACCTTGACGCCGAGCGCCTCGAGGTCCTTGGCGCGGGCGGCGAACTCGACCGGTCCCAGCACGTTTGCCGGTTCATTGACGAGATCGCGCGCCAGAAGCACACCGTCGATCACCGCCTCGGCATCGGCGAAGGCTTTCTTGGCGCCTGCCGGGTCGGCGGTATGGATGGTCACCTTGACCGGCTTTTTCGGGTCGGCTTTACCGCCCCCCTGGCCGTCGTCCTTATCCTTCCTGGTCTTGTACTTGTCGAAGGAATAGCCGCGCAAAAGAATGCCCGCAGCGAGGTTCGCGGCGTCCTTGCCATCGGGCGAGGCACCGGCCAGGTCGAGGACCACGGCGACGTCGGTTGCCTTGCGCAGCGATGCCGCAATGGTGCCGCCGAGCTTCAGCCAGGCATACTCGTCGAGCCCCGACACCCTGCCGGCGCCGACCGCGACCAACCTGTCGAGCAATGTTGCTTCCGGCGCCAGGATTTCGACAGTGCTGGCGAACTTGCCGGCAAACTCGGCGACCGGGAAAGCCCGATCCAGCGTCTTGCCCGGATCGTAAGCCCTGGCCGCATCGCTCAAGCCATCATCCGCCGACAGCACGAAGACCGTGCCCTTTCTGTTCGCCGCCGACTGGGGCGCGGCGAATTTTGCAAAGGCGATCGACGGTCTCGGGTTCATCATGTCCTGCTTTCGGGGATTGCGCGATGATGCGCGAAGCGGTTTGAAGCGATCCGCGACATTTGGTCGTTTTCCGGCATTTGGCAAGACTTTGCCAAAATGGCTACCCATATGAGACACGGAATCGATGGCGATTCGTCGCGGCACGGCCCGCTTCAAGCCGCAACCTATTGTTAACCATCGATGTTCGTCCTTTCTTATCCATTGCCGCCGACACTCCGGCCTACCGCGGCACGCGACGTGGGACGGGAACCGGCTCGCCTGCCAATGCAGCCCAACGGAGCCAGTTGTGCGGGCGTCGCCGGACAGCTACCCTTGGCGTGGTGGCATGATGCCGTTCGAGAAAATCGAGTAAAGCCTTCATGAAGGTCGTTGAACGCTACATCATGCGCCGCGCTTTCGTGGTCTTCCTGGCAGCACTGGTCTGGACGCTGGCCATCGTGTGGACGACGCAAGTACTGGCCAAGATCAACCTGGTCACCGACAGCGGTCAGTCAGCTTTGACCTTCTTCGAGGTCGCGTCTCTTATTCTCCCCTCCATCGTTCCGATCGTCGTGCCTTTCGCGCTCGTGGTGGCCGTCGCCCAGACGCTCAGTGTGATGAATTCGGATTCGGAACTCGCGGTGGTCAACGCATCGGGGGCCTCGCGCTGGACCATCGTGCGGCCGATCATGCTGCTGGCGCTGGCCGCCAGCGTCTTTTCGTTCGCCGTGGACAACGGCATCGACCCCTATGCACGACAGAAAAACCGCGCGCTCGTGGCCGAGTCGCGCGCCGACCTTTTGTCGCTGATCATCCAGGAAGGCACCTTCCGCAAGATCGAGGACGGACTGTTCCTGCAGATTGGCGAGCGGCTTCCCGACAACCGGCTGGGTGGCATCTTCGTCGCCGATTCGCGCGAGGAAGGCGTCAATCTCGTCTATTATGCCAAGACCGGCAGCATTATCGAACGCGGCGGCGAAAAGGTGCTGATGATGAATGACGGCGTCATCCATCGCAAAACGCTGACGGGCGACCTCAGTGTCATCCGGTTCACGTCCTATGCCTTCGACATGTCGGCCTTCATGTCGGCGGCCAACCAGGTGACGCTCCTGCCAAAGGACCAGACGACGCAGTACCTGCTCAATCCAAGCCCCAACGACAAGAACTATCAGCAAAATCCCCAGGAGTACCGGGCCGAGGTCGACCAGCGATTTACGGAATGGACGTACTCCATGGTTTTCGCGCTGATCGCGCTCGCGGTCGCGGGAGACGCGCGTTCGCATCGCGAGGCGCGCGTCAATCCGCTGATCACGGCCATCGCGATATCGCTGTTCGTGCGCTGGCTGGGCTTCTTCGCCGCCAGCAAGGCCGACGAGGTCCCGCAATATTCCTATATGGTCTATGGCGTACCGATCGTGGCTTCCGCGGTGGCGATCTGGTTCATCGTGTCGAACCGGACCATGGAATTGCCGGTCGCCTGGGCGGACTGGATGACAAACCTGGCCAGCCGCATCGGTGACGGCTGGAATGCCATCAAGTTGCGTCTATCCAGGCGCGACACCTCGGGCCAAGGGGCCGGCTGATGGGCTGGACTCTGGGCCGTTACTTCTTCTTCCGCTACGTGGCGATCACGATCTGGTTCTTCCTCGGCCTTCTGGCGCTGGTATTCCTGATCGATTTCACCGAACTGTCGGGCCGCACTACCGGCCTGCCGGGGTTCACCTATGGCACGGCGATGGCCATTTCAGGCCTTCGAATGCCGATGATCATGCTGCAGACGGTGCCGTTTGTCGGCTTGTTCTCGGCGATGGCGACGCTGGTTTCGCTCAACCGACGTTACGAACTCGTCATCGCACGGTCCGCGGGCGTTTCCGCCTGGCAGTTCCTTTTGCCATGCTGCATCGGCGCACTGCTGTTTGGCGCCGTGTCGGTCGGGATCATCAACCCGCTCGCCGCGCACGCCTTCTCCTTGTCCGAACAGATCGAGACCGAGCTGCGCTCCGGCAAATCCAACACGGTTTCGGCCGATGCCGCTCCCTGGATTCGCCAGAAAACCAGTTCCGGCGACACGATCATCGGCGCGCGCGCCATCCTCGGCCAGGGTCTGGAGATGGCCGACGCGGTCTTTTTCATCCTCGACCAGCAGGGCAATATCGTCGAGCGCAAGGATGCGGCGCGTGCCTACCTGCGCGACGGCTATTGGGAATTGCAGGATGTGAAGACCTTCAGGAACGGCACCATCCAGACCGTCGCGAACGATCGTGTGCCGACCAATCTGAAGCCGGAATTCGTGCAGGAGCGGCTGGCGCGCCCGGAGACGATTCCCTTCTATGACCTGCCCGGAAAAATCGAGGTTGCCCGTTCCTTCGGCCTCAAGGCAAATGCCTTTGCCATGCAGTTTGATTCGCTGGTGGCGTTGCCGTTCCTCCTCGTCGCCATGACGCTGATTGCGGCAACAGTTTCAATGCGATTTGCGCGAATGGGGCAGTCGGCAACGATGATTCTAGGTGGCGTCGTTGCCGGGTTTCTGCTTTATGTCGTTTCGGTGCTGGTGAAGGCGTTCGGCGTGGCGGGGTTCGTGCCGACTGCGATAGCCGCCTGGGTGCCGGTCGTGGTAGCTATGTTCTTCGGGGTGACTTTCCTGCTATACAAGGAAGACGGCTAGTGAGGGAGGCGTTTTTGCCCAGCGACAGGCAGGCCCGTTTGGCGCGCCTCTATGCGGCGAGCGCCTTGGCGTGCCTGCTTGCCTGCGGCGTCCCGCTGCCGGCGTTCGCGCAGGATGTCGGCAACATGGCGGCCACGGTTCCGTCAGGCTCGCAGATGCTGCTGGCCGCCGACACGCTGGAATACAACAACGACAACCAGACCGTGACCGCCATCGGCGGCGTGCAGATCGACTATGGCGGCAACCGCCTCGTCGCCCAGAAGGTCGTCTACAACCGCAACACCAAGCGGATGGTCGCCAGTGGCAATGTCGAGATCGTCAACAGCGACGGCACCAAGATCAATTCTCAGCACATCGACATCACCGACGATTTCGCCGACGGTTTCGTCAACGCGCTACGCGTTGAAACCGTCGACAAGGCCTATTTCGCCGCCGAAAGCGCCGAACGCATGGGCGGCGTGCTGACCACCTTCCACAATGGTGTCTACACCGCATGCGAACCGTGCGAGGACAAGCCCGACAAGGCACCGACTTGGCGCGTCAAAGCCAGGAAGATCATCTGGAACGGTGAGAAGAAGACGGTTCGTTTCGAGAATGCGAATTTCGAGTTCTTCGGTTTTCCGCTGGCCTACCTGCCGGCGTTCGAGATCGCCGACCCGACGGTGAAGCGCAAGAGCGGCTTCCTGATCCCCAGCATCGGCTACAACAGCCATCTGGGGTACAGCGTCAAGGTTCCCTACTATTTCGCCCTTTCGCCGACATATGATCTGACGGTGACCGGAAGCGGCTACACCAAGCAGGGCTTCCTCGGCGAAGCCGAATGGCGCCAGCGCTTCAACAACGGCCAATACACTTTTAAGGTCGCCGGCATCCAGCAGCAGAATCCCGACGCCTTCATCGACAGCGCCGGCCGCAATATCGATTCGGGCGCAGTGGGCGATTCCAACAAGTTCCGCGGCATGATGGGCACGCAGGGGCAGTTCGCCATCAATGAACGCTGGAATTTCGGCTGGGACGTGCTGTTGCAGACCGACAAGGATTTCTCGCACACCTACAACATCGCCAAGTACAACGAATACGTTCACCAGTCGTCGGTCTACCTGACCGGTCTCAATGACCGTAACTATTTCGACGTGCGCGCCATGCATTTCGAAGTCCAGGAAAACACGCTCAACAGCAATCCAGCAGCGCGAAGCGGCCAGCAGCCGTGGGTGCTGCCGTCGCTCGACTATGCCTATATCCCCGACACATCGGTCGCCGGCGGCCAGCTGTCGCTCAACGTCAATACACGCGTCATCCGTCGCGAAGATCTCGACGAGACATATTTCGCCCCTTACTACCCCCCGTCAGGTACGCAGCGCGTGCGTGGCATCGAAGGCGAGTCCAGCCGTCTCACCGCCGAGGCCGAGTGGAAGCGCAGCTTTGTCACCGATGACGGGCTGGTGCTGACACCGTTGCTGGCGCTGCAAGGCGATGTCGACTATGTCAGAGCGTCATCGGCCTCGCTCACCGCAATCAACCAGATGGCGACGAATCTGGGCGAGCAGGACGACATGCGCTCGTCCTTTGCCCGTTACATGGCGACCGCCGGGCTCGAGATGAGCTGGCCGCTGTTGTTCTCGCTGGCCAGCGGGTCGAGCCACGTTGTCGAGCCGATGGCACAGGTGTTCCTGCGTCCGAACGAACAATATGTCGGCGGCCTCTCCATTCCGAACGAAGACGCTCAAAGCATGGTGTTCGACGCGACCACGCTGTTCGAACGCGACAAGTTCTCCGGTTATGACCGCATCGAGGGCGGCTCGCGTGCCAATGTCGGGCTGCGCTATTCCGGCTCCTACATCAATGGCTGGGGCACCAATGCGATCTTCGGCCAGTCCTATCAGATTGGCGGCGAAAACTCCTTCGCGGCGCCCGATCTGGTCAATGTCGGCGCAAATTCAGGGCTTGAAACCACCAAGTCCGACTATGTCGGCCTGTTTGGCATAACCAGCCCCAATGGCTTCGCCGCCTCGGTCAGTGGCCGTTTCGACGAACAGAGCTTCGAGATCCGCCGCGCCGAGCTGAAAGCTGCCTATTCCGGCCTGCCGGTGTCGTTGAGCGCCAAGTACGCCTTCATCCAGGCCCAGCCGCTCTATGGTTTCACGACCGACCGTCACGAGGTCACGCTCGGCGCATCGACGCATCTTGCCGAGAATTGGCGCGTGTTCGGGACAGGAACCTACGATTTGCAGGAGGGCCTGCTGGTCAAGGACGGGGTCGGCTTCGCCTACAACGATTCCTGCTTCACCTATCTGATGACGTACGCGCAGTCGCGTGACCTGAACACCAGGGAAGTGACGCAGAGCATCGGATTCAACCTGTCGTTCCGCACCCTCGGCGACTTCGGCTCGTCGACCAACGCAATCGACACCATCCAATAAGCGGCGACATCGTTTCGCCGCATAGGGCTGGCACGGATTCGCGTATCCGGAAGGGGACGGAATTGGGCGGAGCCGGAATGGAATTGGGATGCCAACGATGAGGAAATACCTCTTTTCAGCAGGGTTCGCGCTGCTTGTGGCGGCGACATCCGTGTCGATGACAGTGATGACGCCGCCGGCTTTCGCCAGCGAGATCAAATACGTCGTCAACGACATAGCAATCACCAGTGGTGATATCGCCCATCGTGCCGCCTTCCTGAAGCTGCAGCGCAAGAAGGGCGACGCTGCCCAGGAAATGATCGACCAGACACTGCGCGTCGCCGAGGCCAGACGGCTGGGCATTCGTATCAGCGATGCACAGGTCGCGGCCGCCTACCAGCGCTTTGCCACCAACAACAAGATGCAACTCGCTCAGCTTGATGGCGTCATGGAAAAATCCGGCGTCGGCAAGGATCATTTCAAGGAGTTCATTCGCGCCCAGATGGCATGGAACCAGGCCCTGAGCGCACGTTACCGTTCCGGCGAAGGTGGCAGCGTGACCGAACAGGACGCGGTGCGGCGCATGCTCGACAAGGGCGGAGCAAAGCCGAGCGCCATGGAATACATGCTGCAGCAGGTCATCTTCGTCGTGCCAGCGGCCGAACGCAGCGCGACACTGGCCAAACGCAAGCGCGAGGCCGACGCCATGCGTGCCCGCTTCAACGGCTGCAACACGACGCGCGAGTTCGCCAAGGGCCTGATCGACGTCACCGTTCGCGACCTCGGCCGGGTGCTGGCGCCGCAACTGCCGCCGGACTGGGCCGAGCAGATCAAAGCGACCAAGGTCGGTGGCGCCACCGTCACGCGCGAGACCGAACGCGGCGTCGAATTCATCGGCATCTGCTCGTCGCGCGAAGTGTCCGACGACAAGACGGCCCAGATGGTGTTCCAGAGCGAAGGCTCCAACGACAAGGCCGCCGACGATCTCAGCAAGAAATATGTCGACGAGCTGAAGGCGAAAGCCCGCATCGTCAAGCGCTGACGTGGGCAACGCGATGACCGCGCTGGCGTTGAGCGTCGGCGATCCGTCC
This sequence comes from Mesorhizobium sp. ESP7-2, assembly GCF_020164715.1. NCBI lineage: Bacteria > Pseudomonadati > Pseudomonadota > Alphaproteobacteria > Hyphomicrobiales > Phyllobacteriaceae > Mesorhizobium > Mesorhizobium sp. ESP7-2. Next base: position 33,642 of record NZ_JAIUGQ010000001.1, on the reverse strand, counting down.
GGTATCGGCCCTGAAATCGCCATCGCCGCCTTCCTTGCGCGCAACGCCGTCGGCTTGCCCCCCTTCTACCTGCTGGCCGACCCGGCCGTGGTCGCCTCTCGCGCACGCCACCTTGGCGTCCCGCTGCCTGTCGAGGAAGTGATGCCGGTGCAGGCAATCGAGGTCTTTGGCCGCGCCTTGCCGATCGTTCCCCTGACGGCGCGTTTCATCGACAGCCCCGGCCGACCCGACCCGGCCAATGCCGCGGGCACCATCGAAGCGATCGACCGCGCAGTCGGGGCCTGCCTTGCCGGCGAGGCCGCTGCCGTGGTGACCTGCCCGATAGCCAAGAAACCGCTCTACGATGCCGGCTTCCGTTTTCCCGGCCATACCGAATATCTGGCGCATCTTGCGGCTCGGCACAGCGGCCTCGAGGCGATGCCGGTGATGATGCTGGCAGGTCCCGACTTGCGCACGGTTCCCGTCACCATCCACATCGCTCTGGCCGAGGTGCCGAAGGCCCTGAGCACCGAATTGATCGTCGCGACCGCGCGCATCACCGCGGCCGACCTTGCCAACCGCTTCGGCATCGCCAAGCCGCGGCTCGCCATTGCCGGCCTCAATCCGCATGCCGGCGAAGGCGGCTCCATGGGCCTGGAAGACGAGCATATCGTGCGCCCGGCGGTCGACATCCTGCGCGCTGAAGGCATCGATGCTTTCGGCCCCCTGCCCGCCGACACCTTGTTCCATGCCCGGGCGCGGGCGGGCTACGACGTGGCACTTTGCATGTATCACGACCAGGCATTGATCCCGGCCAAGGCGCTGGCCTTCGACGAGGCGGTCAACGTCACGCTGGGCCTGCCCTTCATCCGCACCTCGCCCGACCACGGCACCGCCTTCGACATCGCCGGCAAGGGCGTGGCGCGACCCGACAGCCTGATCGCGGCGCTGAAGCTCGCCAGAAACCTCGCCGACATCGACGCAAAGGCCGTCGCCGCATGAGTGCTTCCGCTTCCGGTCTTCGCGCATGAGCATCGATGGGCTGCCTCCGTTGCGCGACGTCATCGAGCGCTATGGGCTGCAGGCGAAGAAGGCGCTCGGCCAGAACTTCCTGCTCGATCTCAATTTGACCGGCAAGATCGCACGCAGCGCCGGCGACCTGACAAATGCCACGGTGATCGAGGTCGGGCCTGGGCCTGGAGGGCTGACAAGGGCGCTGCTGTCGAACGGCGCCCGCCGGGTCGTCGCCATCGAGCGCGACGAACGCTGCCTGGCAGCGCTCGCCGAAGTCTCGGCTCATTACCCCGGTCGGCTGGAGGTGATTTCGGGCGACGCGCTGAAGACCGACTTCGCCGCCCTCGCCTCGGGGGCCGACCACGGTCCTGTCCGGATCGTAGCCAATCTGCCCTACAACATCGGCACCGAACTGCTGGTCCGATGGCTGACGGTTCCGGACTGGCCGCCCTTCTACGCCTCGATGACGCTGATGTTCCAGCGTGAGGTCGCCCAGCGCATCGTCGCGGCACCCGACAGCGATGCCTATGGCAGGCTGGGTGTGCTCGCCGGCTGGCGCACGCAGGCCAGAATCGCCTTCGACGTCCCGCCCCAGGCCTTCACGCCACCACCCAAGGTCACCTCTTCGGTGGTGCACCTGGAGCCGCGCACGACACCGCTGCCCGCCGATGTGAAGAAACTCGGCCGGGTCACGGAAGCCGCCTTCGGCCAACGCCGGAAGATGCTGCGGCAGAGCGTGAAAAGCCTCGGCGGCGAGGCCTTGCTCGAACGAGCGGGGATCGACCCGACGCGCAGGGCGGAAACACTCAGCGTCGAGGAGTTCGTGCGGCTGACGAATGCGGTCTAGCGCCGGCAAGTCTGGAATTGCCACGATCAAGACATAGGTAGTCTGGCGAACATGCCGGAGAACCAAGAATGCCCGCCTATGTCATTTCCGATGTCACGGTCCGCGACGAAGAGGCGTTGCGGACATACCGCTCCCGCGCCGCGGCCTCGATCGCCCGGTATGGCGGGCGCTATCTGGTGCGCGGCGGTCAGGTGCAGACGCTGGAAGGTGAGTGGCATCCGGAGCCGCTGATCGTTGTCGAATTTCCTGACATCGAGCAAGCACGGCGCTGGTACGCATCCGCCGAATATGCGGCGGCGCTGGAGGTGCGCGATGCCGCGCTCGACCGACGTCTGATCCTGGTCGACGGCATGGCGCCCTGACGCCAGTCAGACGGTTTTTTCGTCCAACAATCCCGACACGAAATCGAAGAGACCGGGCCGGCGGTCGCGCCGCAGCCGCTCGGCGACGACGATACCGCGCACCTCGGCGAAGGCGCGGTCGAGATCGTCATTGACGATGACGAAATCATATTCCTTCCAGTGCTCGATCTCATTGCAGGCGTTCTTCAGCCGCGTCTCGATCACCGCCTCCTGGTCCTCGGCGCGGCGCTTCAGCCGCGCCTTCAATTCCTTCATGGACGGAGGCAGGATGAAGATCGAGACGATGTCGGCGCGCATCTTCTCCTTGAGCTGCTGAGCGCCCTGCCAGTCGATGTCGAACAGCATGTCGCGCCCCTGGGCCAGCGCCAGTTCGGCCGGCTCGCGCGGTGTCGCATAGCAATTGCCATGCACCTCCGCCCATTCGAGCAGCGAGTCGGAATCGCGCAACCGCTCGAATTCGCGCATCGTGCGGAAATGGTAGTGAACGCCCTCGATTTCCGAGCCGCGGCGCGGCCTCGTGGTGACCGAGACCGACAGTTCGAGGCTTGAATCGCTCTCCAGCAGGTTGCGCGCGATCGTCGACTTGCCGGCACCCGATGGTGACGACAGGACGAGCATCAGCCCTCGGCGGCGGATGCGGGACCCCAAATCCCTGGGAACCATCGGTTCCTTGGCAACCATCGGCTACTCCAGATTCTGGACCTGTTCACGGAACTGGTCGACCACAGCCTTCAATTCCAGCCCAATCGCTGTGACCGCCGCGGCATTCGACTTGGAGCACAGCGTATTTGATTCGCGGTTAAATTCCTGTGCCAGAAAATCGAGTTTGCGGCCGACGGCGCCGCCACCCACGAGCAAGGTCCGGCCAGACGCGACATGCGTCTTCAGCCGGTCTATCTCTTCGCGAATATCGGCCTTGGTGGCAAGGAACGCCGCCTCCATGTGCAGCCGGCTTGCATCCAGATTGGCGGATGCGTCCATCAGCAGCCTGACCTGCTCGGCGATGCGTTCGCGGATCGCCGCCGTATCGCGTGACGGGTCGGCTTCCGCGCGCAGGGTCAGTGTCTCGATGGTGTCGATATGGCCGGACAAAAGCAGGGCCAGCGCGGCGCCCTCGCCTTGGCGGGCCTGTTCCAGACCGTTCAGCGCCGCGTCGAGCGCGCCTATGATGGCGGTGTCGAGCACGGCCCGCACCTCTTCGGTTTCGATGGTTTCGGCAACGTCGAGCACACCACGCAGCGACAGCAATCCATCAGCCGTCGCAGGCGCAACGCCGAACTGTTCCTGCAGCCGCTTGGCCAGGCCGGCGAGATCTTTCAGAAACGCCTCGTTGACGATGGGTTGCGCCTGCGCGCCGGCGGCGCGGCCGATGGTCAGCGTCGCCTGGAAATTGCCGCGCGCGAAACGCTTCTGCAGCGTTTGCCTGACTACAGGCTCCAACCGCTCGAACCCCTGCGGCAGCCGCAGCCGCACCTCGACGCTCTTGCCATTGACGGATTTGACCTCCCAGGCAATCGAGGTGCCGTCATGCTCGGCGACGGCCCGCGCAAAACCGGTCATGCTCTGCAAATTCATGTCGCCTGCACATCCCTGAAGCCTCACCCCAAACCGGTTTTCCGGAGGGGCAAGCGCGGCTTAAAATGACCACGCCGCGAATGCGTCGAAATCGGACGCCTGGCGTTCTTTCAAATGTCAGGCTGTCGCCTTCCAGGCAACGCCTTTCTTCACCTTACTGGGCCGCGCCGGCATCACCGCCGGCATCGCCATTGTCGCCACCGGTACCATCGCTGCCGTCGACAGGCTTATCTGCTACTGCAGGCTTGTCGGCACTGCCGCTGGTACCGGCGGCAGCGGCTGCCTTGGCTGCTTCATCGGCCTGCTTCTTCTGCAGCGCGCGATAGCGGGCGACGTTTTCATTGTGCTCGTTCAGGGTCGACGCAAAGACGTGACCACCCGTGCCGTCGGCGACGAAATAGAGATCGTCGGTCTTCGACGGATTGGCCACGGCCTCGAGGGCCGCGCGGCCGGGATTGGCGATAGGCGTCGGCGGCAGGCCGCTGATCACATAAGTATTGTAAGGCGTCTGCTTCTGGATGTCGGACTGGTAGATGGGGCGGTCCGCCGGCTTGCCCTTGCCGCCAAACAAACCATAGATGATGGTCGGATCGGACTGCAGGCGCATGCCCTTGGCCAACCGGTTCAGGAAGACGGCGGCCACGCGTGAGCGTTCATCGCCCTTGCCGGTTTCCTTCTCGACGATAGAGGCCAGGGTGACAAAGTCCTCGACGTTGGCCAGGGGCAGATCCGGCGCGCGCCGCTGCCAAACCTCATCGACCAGTTTCTTCTGATCGGCGAGCAGCTTGTCGACCATCTGCTGACGCGTCGCGCCACGCGTGAAGCGCAGCGTGTCGGTGGCAAGGCTGCCCTCGGGGGGCGTCTTCGCCGGCATGTCGCCGCTCAGGGCGGGTTCGTCGGCGATACGCTGCAAGGCCTGCTCGACGGTCAGCCCTTCCGGAACCGTCAGCGAGTACATCACCGACTTGCCGCTCTTCAGGAGTTCCATGATGTCGCGCATGGATGCCCTGGGCTTGATCTCGTATTCGCCGGCCTTGAGCGCGGAATCGTTGCCGAAGGCACGCACCCCGAGGCGGAATACGCGCGCGTCGCTGATCAGTCCGCGGCGCTCAAGCTGGTCGGCGATGTCCTGGACGCCGGTGCTGGGCTTGACGAGGAAGGTGTCGCCATTGGCGGATGGGCCGGGTTCGGTAAACTCCTGCTTGCCGAAATAGAGGGCCATGCCCGCCGCCAGAACCATCAGCACCACCAAGGAGATGACGAAGTTCATGAACACGACGATCTGGCTGCGCGAAGCGCGCGACCGTTTCGGAGGCGGCGTTCCGGCCTCCGGCCGCAGCGCCTCGCTGGCTGTCTTCGGCACGATCGGCCCGGTGTTCGCCGGCCTTTGCCCGAATTCTCCGTTGCCTGACGGATTTGTGTTCATTTCGCCCTACCGTTTGATCTCTCAACGAATCCCCTGCGGCAGAGTAGGGGCGAATATGGCAAAATTGACGACACGCCAAAGCATCGCCCGGCAGCTCGGTCAGCCATTATAACGCTGGAAGACGAGCGAAGCGTTGGTGCCGCCGAAGCCGAAGGAATTGGACAGGGCCACGTCGATCTGGCGAGCGCGTGGCTTGTTCGGCACCAGGTCGATCGCGGTTTCGCGCTCGGGATTGTCGAGGTTGATGGTCGCCGGTGCGATATTGTCGCGGATGGCGAGGATCGAAAAGATCGCTTCGGCCGCGCCCGCCGCTCCCAGCAGATGGCCGATCGACGACTTGGTCGACGACATCGAAATCTTGGACGCCGCATTGCCGACCAGCCGCTCGACGGCGCCGAGTTCGATCGTGTCGGCCATGGTCGAGGTGCCGTGCGCATTGATGTAATCGACGTCGGCTGGCGTAAGCTTTGCCCGGTTCAGCGCCGCCGTCATGCAACGGAACGCCCCGTCGCCATCTTCGGCCGGTGCGGTGATGTGATAAGCGTCGCCGGTCAGACCGTAGCCGGTCACCTCGGCATAGATCTTGGCGCCGCGCGCCTTGGCGTGCTCGAGTTCCTCCAGCACGACGACACCGGCGCCCTCGCCCATGACGAAGCCGTCGCGGTCGCGGTCGTAGGGCCGCGAGGCGGTTTGCGGGGCATCGTTGCGTTCGGTCGAGAGTGCCCTGCAGGCGGCGAAGCCGGCGAGCGACAGCCGGGTCACCGGCGATTCGGCGCCGCCAGCCAGCATGATGTCGGCATCGCCGAAGATGATCAACCGGGCGGCGTCGCCAATGGCGTGCGCGCCGGTCGAGCAAGCGGTGACGACAGCGTGGTTGGGGCCTTTCAATCCGTGCCGGATCGAAACCTGGCCCGATACGAGATTGATGATGTTTCCGGGAATGAAGAACGGGCTGATGCGGCGTGGGCCGCGTTCCTTGAGGATGATCGCGTTCTCGGCGATGCCCTCGAGCCCGCCGATGCCGGAGCCGATCAGCACGCCGGTGGCGCAACGCTCCTCTTCGGTTGAAGGCTTCCAGCCGGAATCCTTCAACGCTTCATCGGCGGCCGCGATCCCGTACAGGATGAAGTCGCCGATCTTGCGAAGTTCCTTCGGCTCAAGAATGGCTTCGGGATTGAGCGTGCCGTTGGAGCCGTCGCCACGCGGAATGACGTGGGCGATCTTGCAGGCAAGATCGTCCACCTCGAACTCGGTGACGCGCTTGGCGGCGCTGCGGCCGGTCAGCAGTTCCTTCCAGCCGTGCTCGAAGCCCATACCGAACGGCGAAACCAGGCCAAGGCCCGTTACGACGACACGCCTCATCGCAGGTCCTCCCCGGTGATGACTGCAGAAAGCGTCAGGCCGAAGCCTTGTCGATGTACTTCACCGCATCGCCGACCGTCAGAATGGTCTCGGCTGCGTCGTCCGGGATCTCGACGCCGAATTCTTCTTCGAACGCCATGACGAGTTCAACCGTGTCGAGGCTGTCAGCGCCCAGATCATCGATGAAGCTCGCCTGCTCCGTCACTTTGTCGGCATCGACGCCAAGGTGTTCGATGACGATCTTCTTGACGCGCTCTGCGGTGTCACTCATTTGGGGCATCCTCGTCTTTTGTTTGTCTGTCTTCGTTAGCGGGCGGAATGCCGCTAATCAAGCTGAAAGATGGTCCTGCCGGTAACGCAACGGCCACGGACCGGTTTTGCCCGAACCGCCGGGTTGCGGGCCGCATTACACGAAAAATAGCCGAGGTCCAAGCCGAAATGGTGGGTTTTCACAGCACAGCGATGACGCTGCCGAACCTCGCTCAGATCATCGCCATGCCGCCATTCACGTGAATGGTCTGCCCGGTTACGTAGGCGGCCTCGTTCGAAGCCAGATAGGCAACGGCGGACGCCACTTCGGCACTGGTGCCCATGCGCTTGGTGGGGATCGCCGCCATGATCGCCTCTTTCTGCTTGTCGTTGAGCTTGTCGGTCATCGCCGATTCGATGAAGCCCGGAGCGACGCAGTTGACGGTGATGTTGCGGGTGGCGATCTCCTGCGCCAGCGATTTGGACAAGCCGATCATTCCGGCCTTGGAGGCGCAGTAGTTCGCCTGGCCAGGATTGCCGGTCACCCCGACCACCGAAGTGATGTTGATGATGCGGCCATGGCGGCGGCGCATCATCGGGTGGGTCAGTTCACGGGTCAGCCGGAAAACGGCGGCGAGATTGACCTCCAGCACCGTATCCCAGTCGGCGTCCGACATGCGCACGAACAGGCCGTCCTTGGTGATGCCGGCATTGTTGACCAGGATGTCGACGCCCTCGAGATCGGCCTCCGCCTTCTGGCCGAGTGCCTTGACCTCGTCGCGGTTCGACAGGTTGGCCGGGAACAGCTTGACCCGGTCGCCCAGTTCGGAGGCCAGCGTCTCCAGTTTCTCGACGCGCGTGCCGTGCAGGCCGACGATCGCGCCCTGTGCATGCAGCACCCTGGCGATCGCCTCGCCGATGCCCCCCGATGCGCCGGTGACAAGCGCCTTGCGGCCGGTCAATTCGAACATTTTTGTCTCCAGGTTGAGAAGAGGGCACCCCATATAGGGATGGTATCAAATGGCGTTTTATGCAAGCGCCGCCAATGCCGCCTCGACCTCGGCCGCGGAACCTACAGAGGCGGTGGCGATGTCGCGGTTGATGCGACGAGCCAGTCCCGAAAGCACCTTGCCGGCGCCGATCTCGTAAAGCGTCGAGACACCGTTGGCGCCGAACCATTCCACAGTTTCGCGCCAACGCACGCGACCGGTCACCTGCTCGACCAGACGCCGGGCGATCTCGTCGGGATCGATCGATGGCTGCACCGATACGTTGGAAAGGACGGGAACGACTGGCGCAGTCTTTGCCACGCCGGCAAGAGCCTCGCGCATGACGTTGGCCGCAGGTGCCATCAGCGCAGAATGGAAGGGCGCCGACACCTGCAGCATCAGCGCCCGTTTGGCGCCCTTTTCGGTGCACAGTTTCGCTGCCAGCTCAACCGCGGCCTTCGCACCTGAGATGACCAGCTGGCCGCCGCCATTGTCGTTGGCGATCTGGCAAATCGAGCCCTTTGCGGCCTCGGCACAGGCAGCTTCGACATCGGCCTGCTCCAACCCGATGATCGCCGCCATGGCGCCTTCGCCGGCCGGCACCGCTGCCTGCATGGCGTTGCCGCGAATGCGCAGCAGACGGGCGGCATCGCCAACAGAAACGAAGCCGGCGGCGGCGAGTGCCGAATATTCGCCCAGCGAGTGGCCGGCGACATAGGCGACCTTGTCGTTCAGCGAGAAACCGCGCGCTTCCAGCGCCCTGATCGCCGCCAACGACACCGCCATCAGCGCCGGCTGCGCGTTGGCCGTCAGCGTCAAGGTCTCTTCGGGACCTTCCCAGATCAGCTTCGACAGGTTTTCGCCGAGCGCGTCGTCGACTTCCTGGAAAATCCTACGTGCCTCGGGAAAAGCATCGGCGAGATCCTTGCCCATGCCGACAGCCTGGCTGCCTTGTCCCGGAAAGGTGAATGCAACGGCCATGCGAGGGCTCCCCAGACTGGTTTTGCTTGCCTGATACTACGAATTTTCCCTGCCTGTGGCGCAAGGCAGCCTGCCAAGTCAAGCCACTTCAGCCCATGCCGAACGCCGTATCCGCGCGCGCGTGCCTGTTCCAAAAGGCTTTTTGGCGATCACACCTGATGAAAACCGCTCACGAATCGTTTGCTGGCTCTTCTTATTTCCGCCACAGGCGCTAGCCTTGCGTGACAATTATATGACAATCGAATGACGTGGGTCGTCTTTGGGTGGGAAGTTAAAGTGGCAAAGAGTTTCAAACGTACCGGCAACGCCGCGCCGCAATTCCTGGAAGACGATCCGTCCACGGGCTATCTGCCGGGCCGGAAATGGCCGGTCGTCCGCTACGGACTGATCAGCCTGGCGATCTCGGCTGTCCTGGTGTTCGCCATCGAACTGATCGTGCGGGGTGATGTCGCCGGCACCGTTTCCTTCTTCCTGCAGCCGCTCAAGCCCGGCTGGACCACCATCGTCGTGTTCGCGCTGATCCTGATCGGCCTCGACGCGGTGCTCGGCCGCAGTCATCAAAGCCTGATGATCGTGGCGCCGCTGACCCTGTCGCTGGCCTTTGTCGGCCACCAGAAATCGCATTATCTCGGCGATCCGCTCTACCCGACCGATTTTCTCTATGCCCGCCAGATCTTCGCCCTGCTGCCGCTCCTTGTGCGCGACCGGCCTATGACCGCGCTCGCCATGGTCGTGGGCATCGTCGCCGGCCTGTCCCTGCTGGTCTACGGCTGGCGGCTTTGGCGCCGCAAGGTTCCGGCCCTCAGCCACAAGGGCCGCCTTGCCCGGCTGACGCTGGCGGTGCCGCTGCTCGCCTTCTTCGTCTCGATCATGGACTATGCCACCTTCTCGTGGACGCGGGACCGGCTGCAGATCATCCCGATCATGTGGGACCAGAAGGAAAACTACGCCTCCAATGGCTTTGCGCTCGCCTTCGCGCTCAACGTGCCGATGGCGCACGTCTCGGCCCCGCCAGGCTATTCCGACAAGGCTATTGCGGCCATTGACCGAACCAATGTGACCGCCTCGGTGCCGGCCCAGAAGCCAGACATCATCGTCGTCATGAGCGAATCCTTCTGGGATCCGACCAAGCTGCCCGGCGTCACCATCACCCCCGATCCGATGCCCAATGTGCGGGCGCTTCGCTCGGGTTCGATGTTCTCGCCTGAATTCGGCGGCATGACCGCCAATATCGAATTCGAGGCGCTGACCGGGTTCTCGAACGCCTTCCTGCCGGCCGGCAGCATCCCCTACCAGCAATATGTGCGCACCCCGACACCGTCGATGGCGACCTTCCTGAAGAGCGAAGGCTATAAGGCGCGCGCCATCCATCCAGGCACCAACTGGTTCTGGAATCGCGGCGCGGTCTATGCCGATTTCGGTTTCAACGACTTCAAATCGGAAGAGACGCTGCCGCCCATGCAAAAGCGCGGACCGCTGGCATCCGACGCCGCGATGACCGACGAAATCATCCGCGAAGCCGATGCCAGCGACGACCCCGTGTTTTTCTTCGCGGTCAGCCTGCAGAACCACGGCCCCTATGAACCGAGACGTTATTCCAACCCGACCCACTCGGTGCAAGCCCCGATCAGCCAGTGGGCGCGTGAGTCGCTGCTCTCCTATGCCGAGGGTTCAGCCGACGCGGACCACGGCCTCGAACGGCTGGTCGAATGGGCCAAGACGCGCGAGCGGCCGACGATTGTCGTCTTTTTCGGCGACCATCTGCCGCCACTTGGACCGGTCTATGTCGAGACCGGCTTCCTGAAGGACAACGTCGCGCCCCGCAGGGAACCGACACCGGAGGCGGCTCTCGAACATCACGCGACACCGCTGATCATCTGGTCGAACCGCTCAGGCCCGGTCGAGAATCTGGGGACGGTGAGCCCTGCCTTCCTCCCCTATCATATCCTCACCGCGGCGGGCATCACCCACCCTTACTACACCGGCTTCCTGGGCGAGATGCGGGAGCGCTATCGCGTTGTCGACCGCAACCTGCTGCTCACGCCGACGGGTGAGGCCACGTCCGACTGGGCGCGACAGCAGGAGATCGACCCGGCGATCCGCGATTTCCGGCTGATCCAGTACGACATGATGTTCGGCAAGCGCCATGCGGCGCCCGACTTCTTCCCCGAGACGGTCGGCAAGGTTGTCGCCCATACGAGCTGAGGGTCTCGATCCCCTCAGTAATGCGCGCGCCCCTCGGTGTCGGCGCTCAATTCGTCAGTTGCAGTTTCGAGAACTTGTTGGCGATCTGCTGAAAGACGTTCGGCAGCTTGGCCGGGTCGTTGACGGCATAATAATCGCTCGGGTCGGAAGCGCAGGCGCTGTAAAGCGTGCGGTTGGCGGGGGTCTCGGATTGCAGCACCAGAGTGTAGATTTGCACTCCCTCGTTCTTCAACTGCGTGCAGACGCTCTTGGTCCAGCCGTCGACATTGCGGGCCGCCGTCGCCTGGTTATCCGACCCGAAGCGGCCACCCGCCAGATAGCCATAGGATGTGTAGTCGGACTTCGTCGGCTGTTCATCACTGGCGCCATAGACGACATTCTCACCGTCGGTGAGCAACAGCACGATCTTGCTGATGCCAGGCGTCTTGAACGGCGCACCGCCGGTATAGGGCGCGCCGGGCGAGAGCACCCGCATGCCCCAGGACAGCCCTTCCGACACATTGGTGCCCGAACCATTCCACTCGGTCATCTGGCTTGCCGCCTTGCGCAGCTTGTCGAAATCGTCGGTCAAGGGAACGACAGGGGTAGGGCAGGAACGGTTGGGACCAACGGTGATCGCGGAACCGGTCTCGGTTATGAGTTCCTTAACGGGCGCTACATATTTCGCGACCTCTTCCTTGGTGGATTTGTCGGGATCGCTGTCGAGGCCACTGAAGTCGATGCCGAGCCGGTTGTTGCCTTTCTGTTTGTCCAGCTTGACCGTGTCGCCGGTGTCGGCGAGATAAGAATTGTTGTAGTATTTTGCCTGATTGCCGTAGGAGCTGGACGGCATCTGCGCATCTCCCGGATCATCCGGCGCGAAATAGGGAACGAACAGCGTGTCGGGCTTGGCCGGGTCGGGCGGCGTGTCGGAAATGTTATAGGCGCCGGCCCGCGCCTCCACGCAGCCCTTCCATCCCGTGCCGTTCCATCCGGACTCGGCCCATCCGGTGTCCTTCAGCTGCTTGAACAGCGCCATGTGGTTCGGGCGCTTGCCGTCGATGACGGGGAAATTGATGCCGTTGGTCGAGGATTTGCCGTCCATGTCGATCCAGGACGGGTCGAACCCGTCGCCGTTGACGTTCACGGCCGTGACGAAGGGAACCAGCGAAGCACGGACCTGGCGCGTCGGCGATTTTGTCGATTCGAGAGTGTCGAGCAATGATTTGGTCGCGGCCCTGAGCGCCGTCATGCGGGCGCCGGCCATCGAGCCGGTATTGTCCAGCACCAGCACGACTTCGAGCTGGTTGTTCGATTCGACCGCCGACGCATCGACCACGATGTGCTTGCTCTGGCCGAACAGGAAAGCGAAGTTCAGATTGACGTCGGCCGAGGCGACCGCCTTGGTCTTGATGAAATTGACGCCCTTGTCGACGGTCAGCGTCGCCTGCGCGTTGACGAGTTCGCCATGGCCAACGATGTTGGCCTGGAAATAGCGGTTGAAGGCGTCGGTGCGGGTAATGTCCAGATCGCCAAGATGCGACGAGGCAAGATTTGCCGCATCGAGCGCATTCTGCAGGTTGCTCTTCGCCCGCATCATGGTCGAGACATCGGTCGCGAAGGCCACGGCCGACAGAATGGCTGGCAGCCCCAACCCCATCAGAAGCGCGAAATTGCCGCTCTTCGAGCGCCAGAATCTGTTGAGAAGCATCCTTACCCCCGGAAATGCTTGCCGCTTGATATGCGCGGTTGCCCGGTCTTTTGCATGTTGCATGATGAATCGACCGTTGACGGCCGGACTCAACACGACGCAAGCTGATATTGTGGTTAAGCGCCGGTTGCCGGGAAAATCGCCAGGCCTTGCCGGCGCCGCTACTCGATTTTCCGGTGGCTGCGACATCGGGGACGCCGCTTGCCCTTGCTTTATCAGCGGATTGCTGTAAAGACGCGGCCAATCTGCCGGTCCCAGCTGGGGGCTGAACGGAGGGCCGGAGGTTTTTTCTAGAACCTTTCGTGTGAAGCCAGAAGCGCTTCCGCCTCCCGTGTCTCCGCTCTCGACCGTCTCGTCATGCTCCTTTCTTCCCCGCACCTTTCGAGGCACATGCGGGTCAGAGAAGTTGCAGAGGCTTTTGCCGCCGGGAACCGGGAGAGAAACGAAGAAAGGCACTGATACATAATGGCTCTTTACGAACATGTGTTTCTTGCCCGGCAGGACCTCTCGCAGCAGCAGGTCGATGCGCTTGTCGAACAGTACAAGGGCGTCATCTCAGCAAATGGCGGGTCCGTCGGCCGGGTCGAGAACTGGGGACTGAAGTCCCTCACCTACCGGGTCAACAAGAACCGGAAGGCATACTACACGCTGATGGACCTCACCTGCCCGCCGGCAGCGCTCAACGAGATGGAGCGCCAGATGGGCCTGTCCGAGGACGTGCTGCGTTTCCTGACCATCAAGGTCGAGGCGCATGAGGAAGGCCCTTCGGCCATGATGCAGAAGCGCGAAGAGCGCTCCGAGCGCGGTGGCTTCGGCGATCGCGACCGTGGCGATCGTCCGGCGCGCAGCTTCGGCGACCGCGGCGATCGTGGCCCGCGTTCGTTCGGCGATCGCGAAGGCGGCGACCGTGGTCCGCGCCGTCCGCGCGAAGGTTTTGAAGGGGGTGCAGAATAATGGTCGACATCAACCAGATCCCCACCCGGCGCCCTTTCCATCGCCGCCGCAAGACCTGCCCGTTCTCCGGCGCCAACGCACCGAAGATCGACTACAAGGACGTGCGTCTGCTGCAGCGCTACATTTCCGAGCGCGGCAAGATCGTGCCGTCGCGCATCACCGCCGTCAGCCAGAAGAAGCAGCGCGAGCTCGCCAAGGCGATCAAGCGCGCCCGTTTCCTCGGCCTGCTGCCCTACGTGGTTCGCTAATTCTTCCGAACGGGCGGTTCGCCGTCCGTTCGTTATCACCGGCCATGACGGGCATGACCGGTTAGGCATCAAATCCCGAGTTGAGGTCAAAAACCTCTAACTGCCGCGACAGGCAGGACAGCGACACCGGCGGCAACGCCCTTTGCTTCCTGACCTGTTCCAGAGAATTCGGCGTCGGCCTTGTGGACGGACGCCCAACCAAAAGGAACATAGCCATGGACGTCATTCTTCTCGAACGCGTTTCCCGCCTCGGCCAGATGGGCGATACCGTCAAGGTCAAGGACGGTTTTGCCCGCAACTTCCTGCTGCCGCAAGGCAAGGCGTTGCGCGCCAACGAAGCCAACAAGAAGAAGTTCGAAGGCCAGCGCGCCCAGCTCGAGGCCCGCAACCTCGAGCGCAAGTCGGAAGCGACCCAGGTCGCCGAAAAGCTCGACGGCAAGAGCTTCATCGCGGTGCGTTCGGCCGGTGAGACCGGCCAGCTCTACGGTTCGGTGTCGACCCGCGACATCGCCGACCTGCTGATCGCGGAAGGCTTCACGGTCAACCGCAACCAGATCCAGCTCAACCAGCCGATCAAGACCATCGGCCTCACCAATGTGGCGATCGCGCTGCATCCGGAAGTCGAAGTCACCATCACGCTCAACATCGCCCGAACGGCCGACGAGGCCGAACGCCAGGCCAAGGGCGAGACGCTGACCACCGCCGAAGCCATTTACGGCGAAGACATCAACGACAATGCGCGGCCGGAAAACTTCTTCGATCCGAACGCCGAGTTCGAAGGCGGCGAAGAAAACGCCTGATCGCACAGGTCCTCGGACCCGCTCTCCAGCCATTTCTGGACCAATGCCCGGGCCTCTCGCCCGGGCATTTTTGTGCCAAAAGGAACTTTTCGAAACCCTATATATTGATGCACAGTAGGACAGTCTGTCTGACCGTGAGGGGACATCGGACCATGAATATTCTGTTGAAGCGCGTTCTCGACCGCCTGGTGCGCACGGGCAGTCTCAGTGTAACCGGGCCGAAAGGCTCGACATTCGTCTTCGGCGACGGCAGCGGCGAGCCGGTGCATATGCACATCAAGACCCGGCATGCCGAGCGCGCCATCGCCTTCGATCCGATGCTGGCGGTGCCAGAATCCTACATGGACGGCGAGCTCGACATTCTTGAAGGCGGCGTGCTCGGACTGATGCGCATTGCCTTCCAGAACATGGGCAGCGGCGGTATCGACGCCACCTGGTCGAAGGCGATCGAGGGCCTGCGCCATGCCTTCCGCCGCCTGCAGCAGATCAACACCGCCTCGCGCTCGCGCCGCAACGTGCAGCGTCACTACGATCTATCGGGCGAACTCTACCGGCTCTTCCTCGATGAGGACATGCAGTATTCCTGCGCCTATTTCGAGCAACCGGACATGACGCTGGACGAGGCTCAGGCAGCCAAGAAGCGCCATATCGCCGCCAAGCTCCGGCTGAAGGCCGGCCAGACGGTGCTCGACATCGGCTCCGGCTGGGGCGGGCTCGGCCTGTATCTCGCCAAGGCTTTCGACGTCGACGTGCAGGGCGTGACGCTGTCGACCGAACAGCATGGCGTCGCCACCGACCGGGCGCACGCGCAAGGGCTGGAAAACCACGTCCATTTCGAACTGAAGGATTATCGCGAACTCAACGAACGCTTCGACCGCATCGTCTCGGTCGGCATGTTCGAGCATGTCGGCGTCAACCATTACCGCACCTTCTTCGACAAGGCGGCGACATTGCTCAAGCCTGACGGCGTCATGCTTCTGCACACGATCGGCCGCTCCGGCGTGCCGTGGGCGACCAGCGCCTTCATCCGCAAGTATATTTTCCCGGGCGGCTACATCCCGGCGATGTCAGAGGTGCTGCCGGCGATCGAGAAGTCCGGCCTCGTCGTCACCGACGTCGAGATCCTGAGGCTCCACTATGCCGACACGCTGAAGCACTGGGGCCAGCGCTTCGCCGCCAACCGCGACAAGGCCAAGGCTATCTATGACGAACGCTTCTG
The DNA here is from genome assembly GCF_020164715.1 of Mesorhizobium sp. ESP7-2. Classification (NCBI taxonomy): domain Bacteria; kingdom Pseudomonadati; phylum Pseudomonadota; class Alphaproteobacteria; order Hyphomicrobiales; family Phyllobacteriaceae; genus Mesorhizobium; species Mesorhizobium sp. ESP7-2. The sequence goes on along the minus strand of NZ_JAIUGQ010000001.1, from coordinate 17,742 downwards.
CCGCATGTGGGAGTTCTATCTGGCCGCCTCGGAAGCCGCCTTCCGTTGGCAGGACCTGGTGATTTTCCAGTTTCAGATCGCCAAGAAGAACGACACGCTGCCGGTGGCGCGCGACTATATGGCCAAATGCGAAAAGGCGCTGGAAATGCGCGACATGGCGCACCGTGAAGATATGGGCCATCGCGAGGCGGCTCCGGTCGAGAAGCCCGCCAAGGCCGCCCGCCGACGCAAGGTGGCGGAATAGGAACGGCGCTGTCAGGCGCATTATTGGCGCTTGCCATTGCAGGCTCCTGCCCCGAAAAAGGCCTCGTGAATCGTCGCGAGGCTTTTTTCATGACCTATCTCCTCTACACAGCCGCGGCGCTGGCCGAGATCGCCGGCTGCTTTTCGGTGTGGGCGTGGTGGCGGCTGGAGAAGTCGCCGCTCTGGCTGCTGCCGGGCTTTGCCTCGCTGCTTGTGTTCGCCTGGCTTCTGGCATTGGTCGACATCAGTGCGGCCGGCCGCGCCTATGCCGCTTATGGCGGTATCTACATCGCTGCCTCGCTCGCCTGGTTGTGGCTGGTTGAGGGTGTGCGGCCCGATCGCTGGGACCTTGCCGGCGCGGCGCTCTGCATGGCCGGCGCCTCGATCATCCTGCTTGCGCCGAGAGGGGCATAGGCCGTGGAACTGCCGGCCACACTTCGACAGGCTGTCGATCGTATTTTGGAAAGGGTGCCGCTGCCGGACCTGAAGCAGGCCGCGAAAATCCTGTCCGACCGCTACCGCGCCGAACTGCGCGACGGCCGCCTGCACATGGCGCAGGACATGGCGGTCAAAGCCTATCTGACGACACGGATGCCTGCGACCTATGCGGCGGTCCGCGCCAGCCTCGATGCGCTCGCCGAAGCCCGGCCGGATTTCACGCCCGCGACCTTGCTCGACGTTGGCGCCGGCCCTGGTACGGTACTTTGGGCCACCAGCGACCTCTGGCCCGAACTGGAATTGGCCACATTGCTGGAGGCGAGTGCCGCGGTGCGCAAGATCGGCGAGACGCTTGCCGCCGATGCAATCGCGGCCCGGACCGTCTGGCGGGCCGGCGATGTCACGACAGACCTTGGCGACCTGCAACCGGCCGATCTCGTCACATGCGCCTATGTGCTGGACGAGGTCGTGCCGGCATCCCTGCCCAAAATGGTCGACCGGCTGTGGCAACTCACGACCGACACGTTGCTGGTCGTCGAGCCGGGCACGCCGGCGGGCTGGCTGCGAATTCTGGCGGTGCGCCAGCAGTTGATCGATGCCGGCGCGTATGTGCTGGCGCCTTGTCCGCACGAAGCACCCTGCCCGCTCAATCCGCCCGACTGGTGCCACTTTTCCCGCCGCGTCGCCCGCTCGCGCCTGCACCGGCTAGCCAAAGAGGCGGAGGTACCGTGGGAGGACGAGAAATTCATCTATGTCGCCGCTTCGCGCCAGCCGGCAGCCTCCCGCGCCGCAAGGGTGATCGCGCCGCCGAAGTCAGGCTCGGGCAAGATTGCGCTGAAACTCTGCGAGGCGGACGGCAGCGCCAACGAAAAGCTCTTCACCAAACGCGACGGCGACGCCTTCAAGGTAGCGCGGCGGCTGGACTGGGGCGATGCGCTGACATGAGAGGAAACGAATACGATCGCTCCGCAAACCGGTGTCCCGTAGCTCCAGTTTCCTGTTTTGTTCTCTTTCGAGAAACGCTAAACTCGCAACCCTCGATTCGAGTCAATTGCGATTCTTTCCACGGAAAAATTTTGGCTGTGAATCGCGAGTATCAAAGTCGCTTCGACACGGGCTGTTGCAGATAAGTCAGCACCGACTTGTCCAGTTCTGATATCCAAAGGCCGGGATTTAAATCGGGGACATCATGGCAGAGGCAGCGCGAAAATTCGGCGTCGCGGAGCAACCGCTCTATCGCGAATCGCCCAACAACATCGAGGCCGAGCAGGCGCTGCTTGGCGCCATCCTCGTCAACAACGATGCCTTCTACCGAGTGTCCGACTTCCTGAAGTCCGGCCATTTCCACGAACCCCTGCACCGCAAGATCTTCGACGTCGCGGCCGAGTTGATCCGCATGGGCAAGGCGGCGACGCCGATCACGCTGAAGACCTTCCTGCCCGCCGACGAAAAGGTCGGCGACATGACGGTGGCGCAATATGTCGTGCGGCTGGCGGTGGAAGCCGTCACCGTCGTCAACGCCACCGATTACGGCCGCGCCATCTATGACCTGGCGACGCGCCGGGCGTTGATCACGGTCGGCGAGGACATGGTCAACATCGCCTATGACGCACCTGTCGACATGTCGCCTTCCGAACAGATCGAGGACGCCGAGCGCCGCCTGTTCGAATTGGCCGAAACCGGGCGCTATGACGGCGGCTTCGAGAGCTTCACCGACGCGGTCAAGACCGCGGTCGACATGGCCAATGCCGCCTATATGCGCGACGGCGGTCTGTCGGGCCTCGCCACCGGCATGCGCGATCTCGACCGCCGCATGGGCGGCCTGCAGCCCTCCGATCTGATCGTGCTTGCCGGCCGTCCGGGCATGGGCAAAACCTCGCTCGCCACCAACATCGCCTTCAACGTCGCCGAGGCCTATGTGCCGGCACAACAAGCCGACGGCTCGTTCAAGGCGGCCAATGGCGGCGTCGTCGGGTTTTTCTCGCTCGAAATGTCGTCCGAACAGCTCGCGACCCGTATCATTTCCGAACAGACGGAAATCTCCTCATCGAAGATCCGCCGCGGCGAAATCAGCGAAATGGATTTCGAAAAACTGGTCGCCTGTTCGCAGACCATGCAAAAGATCCCGCTGTTCATCGACCAGACCGGCGGTATTTCCATTGCTCAGTTGTCTGCCCGCGCGCGTCGCCTGAAGCGCCAGCGTGGCCTCGACCTGATCGTCATCGACTATATCCAGCTGATGCAGGGCTCATCTGCCAAGTCCTCGCAGAACCGCGTGCAGGAAATCACCGAGATCACCACGGGCCTGAAAGCCCTGGCCAAGGAACTGACCGTGCCGATCATCGCGCTGTCGCAGCTCTCGCGTCAGGTCGAAAGCCGCGACGACAAGCGCCCGCAGCTCTCCGATCTGCGCGAATCCGGTTCGATCGAGCAGGACGCCGACGTCGTCATCTTCGTCTACCGCGAGGAATATTACCTCAAGAACCGCGAGCCGAAGCTCGGCACCGAGGAATACGTCAAGTGGGAAAACGAGATGAACGAGATGCGCGGCAAGGCCGAGGTGATCGTGGCCAAGCAACGCCACGGGCCGACGGGCACGGTCACGCTCGCCTTCCACGGCGAGTTCACCCGCTTCTCGGATCTCGCGGAAGAACACCACATCGCGGAGAGGTTTGAGTGATCTCTTGAGAAAAGCCTCGTTCCGCCACGCTGTCCCGCCAACCCTGAGATCGCTTGCAATGGCCAAATACGCAGGCCGCGCCTGATGGCCAAGTCCCGCGTCCAGTTCATCTGCCAGAATTGCGGTTCGGTGCATCAGCGCTGGGCCGGCAAATGCGACGCCTGCGGCGAGTGGAACACGCTGGTCGAGGAAGGCACATCAGGAGGCATCGGTTCGGGGCCGGCCAACACGCGCAATGCCCGCAAGGGCCGGGCCGTGGTGCTGACCACGCTTTCGGGCGACATCGAGGACGCACCGCGCATCGTCTCGGGCATCGGCGAACTCGACCGCGCCACCGGTGGCGGTTTCGTACGCGGCTCTGCACTTCTGGTCGGCGGCGATCCCGGCATCGGCAAGTCGACGCTGCTCACGCAGGCGGCGGCCGCTCTTGCCTCCAAGGGCCATCGCATCGTCTATGTCTCGGGCGAAGAGGCGGTTGCCCAGATCAGGCTGCGCGCGCAGAGGCTCGGCGTCGCGTCGTCGCCCGTGGAACTGGCGGCCGAGACCAATGTCGAGGACATCCTCGCCACGATCGCCGACGGCAAGCGGCCGGATCTGGTCATCCTCGATTCGATCCAGACGCTGTGGACGGACCTTGCCGATTCGGCGCCGGGCACGGTGACCCAGGTACGCGCCGCCGCCCAGGCAATGATCCGCTATGCGAAATCCACGGGGGCCGCGATCGTGCTGGTCGGCCACGTCACCAAGGAAGGCCAGATCGCCGGTCCGCGCGTGGTCGAGCACATGGTCGACGGCGTGCTCTATTTCGAGGGCGAAGGCGGCCACCACTTCCGCATCCTGCGCACGGTGAAGAACCGCTTCGGACCGACGGACGAGATCGGCGTCTTCGAAATGTCGGACAAGGGTCTGCGCGAGGTCTCCAACCCGTCCGAACTTTTTCTTGGCGAACGGCACGCGAAATCGCCGGGAGCGGCGGTTTTCGCCGGCATGGAAGGCACAAGGCCCGTTCTGGTCGAGATCCAGGCATTGGTCGCACCCTCCTCGCTCGGCACGCCGCGCCGGGCGGTGGTCGGCTGGGACGGCGCGCGGCTGTCGATGGTGCTGGCGGTGCTGGAGGCGCATTGCGGTGTCCGTTTCGGGCAGCATGACGTCTATCTCAACGTCGCCGGCGGCTATCGCATCAGCGAGCCGGCGGCCGATCTCGCGGTCGCCGCCGCACTGGTTTCCTCGCTCACCGGCCTTGCCCTTCCCGCCGATTGCGTCTATTTCGGCGAAATCAGCCTTTCGGGCGCGGTGAGGCCGGTTGCGCATGCGCAGCAGCGCCTCAAGGAAGCCGAAAAGCTGGGTTTTGGTAGCGCGGTTCTGCCCTTGGGCAGCGAGGAACTTGCTGGGGGGATCGGGGCCGGCGCTTTCCAGCCCACCGAGCTTGCCGACCTCGTGGCGCGCATAGCCGGCTCACGGCGCAGCCGTGCCGACGATGAAGAATGACGCGGCTCGCCGAGCCGTGAAAATGAGATCGGAGTGGGGCCAAAGACATGCCGATTACGCTGCTTGACGGAATTCTGGTCGGCTTCACCCTGGTCTCGGCGATGCTCGCCATGGTTCGCGGCTTTTCACGCGAGGTCCTGTCGGTTGTTTCGTGGGCGGCGGCAGCGGCGGCGGCCTTCTTCTTTTACAAACCGGTCCTGCCCTACCTGAAGCCCTATATCGACAATGAGAAGATCGCCATGGCGGCTGCCGCCGGCGTGGTCTTCATCGTCGCATTGATCGTCGTCTCGGTCATCACCATGAAGCTCGCCGACTGGATCATCGATTCGCGCATCGGCGCGCTCGACCGCACGCTCGGCTTCCTCTACGGTGCCGCGCGCGGCATCCTGGTCGTCGCTGTGGCGCTGCTGTTCTTCAACTGGCTGGCCGGTGCCAAGGCCCCGGTCTGGGTGACGGAAGCCAAGTCGCGGCCGCTGCTGGAACAGATCGGCGCCAAGATTGAGAGTCTGCTGCCCGCCGACACCGAGAACGCAATCCTCAAGAAGCTCAGCCCGAAAACAGCCGAAACCCCGGCTGCCCCGGATGCGCCAGCGGCGGATGCGCCGGCAACGGGTGACGATGCCAATGCGCCGGCGCCTGACGACAACGAAACGGCGCCGGCCGACAACGCCCCGGCTCCAGCCAATCCGACGCCTGCGCCGGCGAACTGAGGCAGCAAACTGGGCGTCGGACGATCGATCCATGTGAACGATCGCACGCAGTGCGTTGCTTTCGACGGGCGACAGCCTTATATGGCGATTTTAGCGGAGCTTAAAATGGCAGACGCAGACGACGTGCTTTCCGCCGAGGCTGACGATCATTTCCATGACGAATGCGGAGTCTTCGGCATCTTTGGCCGGCAGGATGCGGCAGCCATCGTCACACTCGGCCTGCATGCGCTGCAGCATCGCGGCCAGGAAGCGGCCGGCATCGTCTCCTACGACGGCACCCAGTTCCATGTCGAACGCCATGTCGGCCTGATCGGCGACACCTTCACCAAGCAACGCGTCATCGATAGCCTGCAAGGCAACCGCGCGATCGGCCACACGCGTTACGCCACCACTGGCGGCGCCGGCATGCGCAACATCCAGCCCTTCTTCGCCGAATTGGCCGATGGCGGCTTCGCTGTGGCCCACAACGGCAACCTCACCAACGCGATGACCGTGCAACGGGCCTTGCAGAAGCAGGGCGCGATCTTCTCCTCCACCTCCGACACCGAGACGCTTTTGCATCTGGTCGCGACCAGCAAGGAGCGCGACCTCAATTCGCGCTTCATCGACGCGGTGCGCCAGGTCGAGGGCGCCTTCTCGCTGGTGGCGATGACGGCCAAGAAGATGATCGGCTGCCGCGACCCGCTCGGCATCCGTCCGCTGGTGCTGGGCGATCTCGACGGCGCCTGGATCCTGGCCTCCGAGACCTGCGCGCTCGACATCATCGGCGCCCGCTTCGTGCGCGACCTGAAGCCCGGCGAGATGGTCGTCGTCACTTCCAAGGGCATCGAGAGCCTGTTCCCATTCGAACCGCAGAAGACCCGATTCTGCATCTTCGAATATGTCTATTTTGCCCGGCCCGACTCTTCGGTCGAGGGCCGCAATGTCTATGAGGTGCGCAAGCGCATCGGCGCCGAACTGGCGCAGGAGAATCCGGTCGAGGCCGACATCGTCGTGCCGGTGCCGGACTCGGGCACGCCGGCGGCAATCGGCTTCAGCCAGGCGGCGGGCATTCCCTTCGAACTCGGCATCATCCGCAACCACTATGTCGGCCGCACCTTCATCCAGCCCGGCGATTCGATCCGCCACATGGGCGTCAAGCTCAAGCACAACGCCAATCGCCGCATGATCGAGGGCAAGCGCGTGGTGCTGGTCGACGATTCCATCGTGCGCGGCACCACCAGCCAGAAGATCGTGCAGATGGTGCGCGACGCCGGCGCCAAGGAAGTGCACATGCGCATCGCCTCGCCGCCGACCAGCGCGTCGTGCTTCTACGGCGTCGACACGCCGGAGAAGTCGAAGCTGCTGGCATCGCGCATGTCGGTGGAAGAAATGGCCGAGTTCATCCGCGTCGATTCGCTCGGCTTCCTGTCGATCAACGGGCTCTACCGAGCCGTCGGCGAGGCCAGCCGCGACGACGAACAGCCGCAGTTCTGCGATGCGTGCTTCACCGGCCAGTACCCGACCCGCCTGCTCGACTTCGAAGGCCACGACAATGTGCGCACGCTGTCGCTGCTGGCGACGAGCGGGGCGTAGGATTGCCGGACCGTCACCAGCGCTAGTTAGATTTCCGGAAGCCATCGCATGACACTCGATCTTACCGGCCGCGTTGCGGTCGTCACCGGCGCCTCGCGCGGCATCGGCTATTTCATCGCCAGGGAACTGGCGGCCGCCGGTGCGCACGTCATCGCGGTTGCCCGCACCGTCGGTGGACTGGAAGAGCTCGACGACCAGATCAAGGCGGCCGGCGGCCAGGCGACGCTGGTCCCGCTCGATCTCGCAGACATGGCCGGCATCGACCGGCTGGGCGGCGCCATCCATGAGCGCTGGGGCAAGCTCGACATCCTCGTCGCCAATGCCGGCGTGCTCGGCGTCATCTCGCCGATCGGCCATGTCGAGGCCAAGACCTTCGAAAAGGTGATGACCATCAACGTCACCTCGTCCTGGCGGCTGATCCGCTCCGTCGACCCGCTGCTGCGGCTTTCGGATGCCGGCCGGGCGATTATTCTGTCTTCGAACGTCGCGCATTCGGCGCGCGCCTTCTGGGGGCCTTACGCTGCATCGAAGGCGGCAGTGGAGACCATGATGCGCTCCTGGGCGCATGAGACGCAAAACCTGCCGCTGCGCGTCAATGCCGCCGACCCCGGCGCCACCCGCACCGCGATGCGCGCGCAAGCCGTGCCCGGTGAAGATCCCGAGACATTGCCGCACCCCTCCGAGATCGCCAAACGCATCGTGCCGCTGGCCAGCCCGGACCTCAAAGAGACCGGGCTGATCTTCCAGGCCAAGCACAACCGCTTCGTCGCCTACCGGCAACCGGAATAAAACTCGAGCCTTTGACGGTGCCGAAGAGGCGGCCATGACGGGTCATCACGGCCGCACAGTTCTCGATGCTCCATTGCTTTGCGACCGATTGAATTGTGGCGGTTGCAACACGCCCAGCCCGAAAACCTGCCGAATCATGACGCGCCTGTGATCTAAGGCGGTGGTCATGCTTTCGTCATTTCCGAGGAGTTGTTAGCATTGGACGACTCCCACACCAAGCGCCCTGCTGGGCAGACAAGGAAAACTCCATGGCTACGACCGCAGCATTGGTCTGGTATCTGGTAATCGCCGGCCCGCAGGGCGGCATGGTCGTGCTGCCCAGCACCTTCGACAAGCGCGAACAATGCACCGCCGCCATCACCGAGTATCAGAAGCAGCCGACACCCGCCGGCTGGTCCGTGCAGTGCGTGCCGAGCGCCTCGCCCTTCACCGACGAAGGCGACGCCGAAGCACCGTCAGCTCAGTAAACATCAGGAATCACAAGGCCCGCGGCCTCCGCCGCGGGCCTTGTGATTCATCACCGCGCGCTCACCGTCAGGTCCGGCTTCTGGTTTATGGTCTGGAACACCACGCAATAGCGCTCGGTCAGCTTCAGCAGCGAATCGATCCGCTCCTGCGGCTCATCCGTGTCGAGATCGAAATTGAGCCGGATGGCGCGAAAGCCTACCGGCGCGTCCCTGGCGACGCCGAGCGTGCCGCGAAAATCAAGGTCGCCTTCGGCCTCAACGGTCGCGGCGCCGAGCTTGAATTCGAGTGCCGTCGCCACCGCTTTCAACGTCACCCCGGCGCACGCCACCAACGCCTCGAGCAGCATGTCGCCGGAGCACAGTTCGAGCCCCGAACCGCCTGTTGCCGGATGGAGGCCGGCGATTGCCAACGCCCTGCCCGTCTCGACCTTGCAGGCCACCGACTGTTCGTCGATCGAGCCCTTCGCCCTCAGCGTGATCAGTGCTTGCGCGGCGTCGTCGCGGTAGGCCTGCTTCAGCGGCGCCTGGATGGCCTTGAGCTCGGTTGCGTCCATTTTCGTTCCTTTCGAACGGCTTTCTGCCTTGATAGCACGGTCGTGCAAGACGTGTGAGCCAATCCGAGCAGGGCGACCCGAGCTATCAGTAACTGGTGTCGGCGGGACAGCAGAGGGCTCGCCATCCCTATTCTCTTTGACTTCATTCGCCTCGGCCATACCTATGCGGGAGTCGTTCCCGCGGAGGCCTCATGCATTCCAAGCTGAAACTCGTCCCCCTTGCCCTCTTCCTGCTTGCCGGCTTCGTGCAGCCACTCGTGGCCGAAACGCCAGAGCGGTCGGCACCCGCGGGCGGCGTGCTGTCGCTGCTGCCGCCGCCCGCGATCACCGACCATTCGATCACCATTGCCGGGCGCAGTCTGCAGTACCAGGCAAAGGCTGGCACGCTTCCGCTGCTCTCCGGCAAGGGCGAGGTCACGGCGGAGATCTTCTATGCTGCCTATACGCTGAAACCGCGGGAGAGCGTCGCGACGGTAGCGCCGCGGCCAATCACCTTCGTGTTCAACGGCGGCCCGGGTGCCGCTTCAGCCTATCTGCATCTCGGCGCGCTCGGACCGCGCATCGTGGCGACCGGAGCCGACGGGGAATTCCTCCCCTCGCCGCAAAGGCTCATCGACAATCCCGACAGCTGGCTCGACATGACCGATCTCGTCTTCGTTGACCCGGTGGGAACTGGCTACAGTCGCGAGGCGCCTGGCCAAGATACGCACGACTTCTGGGGCGTCAGCCAGGACGCCAGTTCGATCGGCGCCTTCATCCGGCTCTATCTCGCCCAAAACGGCCGCACGGGATCTCCGCTGTTCCTCGCCGGTGAGAGCTATGGCGGGTTCCGGGCCGCGCTGCTTGCCAGGACGCTGCAGGAAGATATCGGCATCAGCCCGAGCGGCATCGTGCTGATCTCGCCGGCGCTGGAATTCACCCTCGTCCAGCCCGACGAATTCGAGCCGCTTCATTGGGCTCTCGAACTCCCCTCGCTCGCCGCGGTCCGCCTGCGCAGCGAGGGTGTCAGCGGCGATACACTGCGGGAAAAGCTCGCCGGGATCGAGCATTATGCACTTGGCGAGTACCTTACCGCGCTCAGCAGTGGGCTGGAGCAAGGGGGGCGGCTGGCGAGCGATCGCGTCGCCGAGATCACCGGCCTGCCGCCCGATCTCGTTCACCGCAACTTCGCCCGCGTCCCGACCTCGCTCTTCGCAAGGGAGTTTGCCCGTGCCACGGGCAAGGTGCTCAGCCCCTATGACGGCATGATCGCGACGGCGGACATCGCTCCCCAGAGCCCCCGCATCGCCGGTCCCGATCCGGTACTGGACCGCAGTGTGCCGGCGCTGACCTCGGCCTTTGTCGGCTACGCGCGCGATGAGCTGAACTTTCGCACCGACGTCAGCTACCGCTTGCTGAACGGCGATATCAGCCACAACTGGGACTATGGCACGAGCGGCTCGCGCCAAGGCTATGCCGGCGTGATGGACGATTTGCAGCGGGCGCGCTCCTTGAATCCTGCGCTGGGCGTCGTCATCGTCAACGGCTACACCGATCTCGTCACTCCCTACCTGGCGTCGCGTTATCTGGTCAGCCAGATCCCCTCGCTCGCCGGCGCCAGGCCGATCCGCCTCGACGTCGTTGAAGGTGGGCACATGATGTATCTGAGGCCGGACGGACGGCGCGCGCTGAAAGAGGCCGCTTCGGAGCTTTATCAGGCGACGCAGTAAACGATAGCGCATCGCACTTGCGGGCAACCAAGGCAGGCGCCAATGGTGCTCGCCCCAGCCGAACGCAGGTCCAGTGGCTGGCGCAGTGATCAAGCTATCCCAAATGGGACATTGACGGACAAGGCCCCAAAACCGTCTGATCCGGGAAAGTTTCGTCGTTCCATTTTTCCGGCAGTTCACAATGTCACATACGCTCTCGACCACACCGAGACAGGATGGGTTTCGCGCCCCTGGCGAATTCGAACCCAAATCAGGCTGTTGGCTGATCTGGCCGGAACGGCCGGACACCTGGCGTCTGGGCGCCAAGCCGGCGCAGAAGCTATTCGCCAACGTCGCCGCCGCGATCGCACAAAGCGAGCCGGTGACGGTGGCGGCATCCAGCCGCCAGTGGCAGAACGCAAGAGCGCGATTGCCCAGCCATGTGCGCGTCGTGGAGATGTCCACCAACGATTCCTGGCTCCGGGACAGTGGCCCCAATTTCGTCGTCAATGACCACGGCGGCGTGCGCGGCGTCGACTGGATCTTCAACGCTTATGGCGGTTTCGACGGCGGCCTCTATTCGCCCTGGGATCTGGACGACCTCGCTGCACAAAAAGTACTCGAGGTCGAGAGAATGGATCGCTACCGCGCGCCGCTGATCGCCGAAGGTGGTGGTTTGCAATGCGATGGCCAAGGTACGCTCATCACGACCGAGCAGTGCCTGCTCAATCGCAATCGTAATGCCCATCTCGGCAAGGCTGAGGTGGAAAGCCGGCTTGGCGACTATCTCGGCGTCGATCACGTCATCTGGCTGCCGCGTGGTTTTGCCTTCGACGAGACGGATGGCCATGTCGACGACCTCTGCTGCTTCGTGCGCCCTGGCGTGGTCGCGCTGAGCTGGACCGAAGACCGGGACGACCCGCAATATGAGATCGTGCGCGAAGCCGAAGAGGTGCTGCGCTCGGCCCGTGATGCGCGGGGCCGCAGCCTGGAGGTGCATCGGCTGCATCATCCCCTGCCGATCGAGACGACGATGGAAGAGAGCGAGAGCGTGGACCGGGTCGATTCGACCTGGGCGCGGCCGGCCGGCAACAGGATCGCGGCGAGTTACATCAACTATTATCCAGGCAACAGCGTCGTGGTCGTGCCGGAGTTCGGCTGCGATCTCGACCGGCAGGCAAAGCAGCAGCTGGCCACGCTGTTCCCCGACCACAAGGTGGTCGGCATCGAGAACTCCCGCGAAATCCTGCTCGGCGGCGGCAACGTCGCCTGTATCACCTTACCCGTTTATGCGCCGCAGCGGCGTTGAGCGGCAAGCGTGCCGAAAGTGAAACTTGGAACGGTGCGCCGCATCGGCCGCCGCCAGCGAAAGGAGGCCCCCCATGCGCGCTCTGCTCTTCCCAATCCTGACTGTTGCGCTTGCCTGCGACATCTGCTTCGGCGTCGCTCGGGCGGACGATGAGAAGGTGGTCAACGTCTACAACTGGTCCGACTATATCGCGCCGGACACGGCCGAGAAATTCGAGAAGGAGACAGGTATCAAGGTCCGCTACGATGTCTATGACGGCAACGAGGTCCTTGAAACGAAGCTGCTCACCGGCGGCTCGGGATATGACGTGGTCTATCCCTCGGCCTTCCCGTTCCTGAAGAACCAGGTGAAGGCGGGCGTTTTCCTGCAGCTCGACAGATCGAAGCTTTCAAACCACTCGAAAATCGATCCGCAAGCCCTGTCGCTGATCGCGGGCGCGGACCCGCAGAACCTGCACGCCGTGCCTTACATGGCCGTCACAGACGGCATCGGCTACAATGTCGCTGCCGTCAAGCAACGGATGCCGGACGCGCCGACAGATTCCTTCGCCATGGTCTTCGACGTCGACGTCGTCAAGAAATTCTCCGATTGCGGCGTCGCCATGATCGATGCTCCGGCGGAGATCATTCCAATGGCTATGAACTATCTCCACATCGATCCCAGGTCGACCAGTCCGGACGACCTCGCCAAGGTCGAGGACTTGATGGGCAAGGTGCGGCCCTATATCCGTTACTTCCACTCGTCGAAATACATCAACGACCTGGCGAATGGCGACATCTGTGTCGTGCTGGGGTGGTCGGGCGACATATTGCAGGCCAAGACCCGTGCGGCGGAATCCGCGAAGAAGCTGGAGATTGCCTATTCCATTCCCAGGGAAGGCACGCTGATAAACTTCGATACGATGGCGGTGCCGAAGGATGCGCCGCATCCGGAGAATGCCCAGGCCTGGATCGATTTCAACTTGCGGCCCGATATCGCAGCGGCCAATTCCAGTTATGTTTCCTATGCCAATGCGATCCCGGAATCCCTGCCGCTGATGGATCAGGCCGTCGCCAAGGATCCCGGCGTTTTCCCGCCCGATGACGTGAAGGCCAGGCTGTTCGTGGTCGAGAACAACGACGCAAAGTTGCTGCGACTGCAAAACCGCATGTGGACACGCGTCGTGACCGGACAGTGAAGCTGGCGAAACGTCAGTCGCGCGGAGCCTCCCAGCCGGCGGCCAGCAACTCGACCTGGGAGTGCACGCCGAGCTTGCGGTAGACCTGCTTGATGTGGTTGCGCACGGTGCCGGATGAAATCGACAGGTTTCGCGAAATCGTCTTGGCGCTGCCGCCCTCGACCAAGAGCCGTGCGATCTGCCTTTCCCGGCCGCTGAGTTGCGACCCTGCGGCTTCGATTGCGGACCCCTTGTCTCGAAGACGGCACAAATGAAGCAGCCTTTGCAGAATGAGCTTTGTCGCGCTGCTGACGGCGCCGGCCACCGCCAGATCATGCTCGCCAAAACGCGGCGCGCCGTCGCGGCGCAGAAAGGTCACATAGCCGGCGGTCAGTCCGTCGAGGTTGAACACGCCGGTTATTTCATCGAAGCTGCCGGAAAGCCCATAGAATTCGCGATAGTACGGAGTGCGCTGGAAATCGGCGTGGCTGAGAGCCGACAACGGCAGCAGGAAATCCTGTCTGGTGCTGGCGAACTTCTGAAAGAAGGGATCCTGGCGATAGATGCGTGCATCATAGTCGCGGTTCCAGCGATCGGGTCCGGCATCGTCGATGGTCAGGGACGTTATATCGCGACGATAGAATCCAACATAGACACGATCCGAGCCAAGCAGCATGCTTGCCGCCGCGCTGAAGCGGGCCGACAAGTCTTCGGGCGTTGCCGCCAGGGCCGCGGCGGCCACGCCACCGCTCCAACGTTCAAGCCGGTCGAGAGAAAAATTCGACTGCATCCGCACCCAGACTAACGCAAGCCCCGCCAACTTCAAGCTGGCGGGGAACCGCGACGCCACCGGTGAAATCAGTCCTGCGGCCGCCTCCGCAGCTCATGGCCCATCGATGGTTGGAATCACGCCTTGGCCTGCGACCTCACATGGGCGATGTAGCCGCGCACGTCGCCGGCAGGGCCGGCATAGGCCTTGCCGAGCTTTTTCTCCATTGCCGCCATGTATTCGCTCGCCCATTTGGGCAACGCATAGTCGATGACGGCGAGGAACTCGAGGGTCGCTGCCAGGCGGATGTCAGCGATCGACGGGGTCTTGCCGCCGATGAACGGCTTGCCGTCGCGGAAGAAGGAATGGAAGACCTCGAGCGGTTCGGCAATGGCGGCGACCGCCGCCTTCTGCGCCTCCGATTTCCTGTCCGGGTGGGCGTCACTGTGACCGACCTCGCCGGCATATTGCGGGAAGCCGAGCGCCGGATAGGTGGCGCGCGCCACATAGGGATAGAGCGTGCCGATCAGATAGAACATGGCGCTGTCTATCATCGCCCGCTTGGCTGGCGCCTTGGGGTAGAATTTCTCCAACCCATGTTTGTTGGAAAGATATTGCATGATGGCGCAGCTCTCCCAAAGCACGCCGCGCGGCAGGCCCTTGTCCTCGATCATCGGCGTCAGATGGGCCGGATTGCGCGCCATGTATTCCGGCGAGCGCGTGTGTCCCCACGCATCGGTCTCGGCATGGTCGAGCCCGGCGGCGCGGGCAAAGACGCGAACGGTCATGTTGTTGACGCTCGGCTTCAGCATGCTGATGGTCAGTGCCGGTTTCTTTGCCTGTCTCGCCTTGGCCTTGGCCGCGGTCTTGCCGGCGGCTGCCTTCGACGCCGTCTTGGCCGCTGGTTTGGCCGCTGCTTTCGCTGCCGGCTTCGCGGCGGCTTTTGACGCTGGTTTGGCCGCCGGTTTCCTTGCGCTCTTCATCACTGCCTTTGCCACGTATTCCTCCCCTTGCCTGTTCAGTCTTCAGTATGGATTTTTGGGTGCCCGGTCGGCCGACAATGTCGCCCGCGCGCGTTCCACCAGCGCCTGGATGGCGTCAGCCAGATGCACTTCGGCGATGTTATAGTCGCTACGCGACACGCGAAGCTTATGCGCCTCCGTCAGGACGTCGGCATGGGTGAAGCCGGCAGGCGGCTCGAAACGGTAGGAGGCAAGCTCGATCAGCAGGCCGAGCGGATCCTCGAAATAGATCGAATCCATGAAGCCGCGATCCTTGACGCCGCTGTGCTTGATGGCGCGCTCGTCGAGCCGGGCGACCGCCTGCAGGAAGGTGACGCGCGACACCGAAAAGGCGATGTGATGAACGCAGCCCGGGTCGGTCGGGGTGCGACGCTTCTCGGCCGTGCGGGTCTCGTCGGTGAAGATGGTGATCAGGCGGCCGTCGCCCGGATCGAAATACAGATGGCTTTCGGTCGGCTTGTCGAGGTTGGGCTGCTCGAAGATGAAAGGCATGCCCAGCACACCTTCCCAGAAATCGATCGAGGTCTGGCGGCCGGCACCGACCAGCGTGATGTGATGGACGCCTTGCGACTGCAGTTTCTGCATCGGCCTTCTCCCCCGAAATATCCGCTCTGGCAGAGGCGGCCGGCAGGCCGCGCCTGCACATGCTACATCTGGCATGAGCTGGGCGCCAACTCCCTGTCCGTTCCCAGGCGTCTGCGCGCCTGCCCTTCGGCCTTCGCTTTATGCGACGATGCTAAACCAATCAGCCGTGCCGCGCCAGAAGCCGCATCCGGGACAGGCTGTATTTCGCGCCGCCGTTCCCTGTCCCAAACGCAAGCACGGCGCTGGAGCAGCGCCGTGCGGGATTTCGCCCGTATAGCTGGCATGAGCGGAGCCGACTGGGGCTGGAGCCGCCTCCACTCAAGCAGGCGCATGCCTTATGGCCGATATCGCCATTCTCGATACACGCGAAAGGGTTCTCGCCGGCATCTTTTTGACCGGCGCCGCCTACTTGCTGTTTTCGACGCAGGATGCCTCGATCAAGCTGCTGGTCACCGGCATGAGCGTCTGGCAGATCATGTTCTTCCGCAGCATCACCATTCTCGGTGCCTGCGCGGCCATCGACGGGCGGACGCTGTTCGCCGACACGGTGCGCTCGCCGATCGTGCGGCCGATGCTGGTGCGCAGTGCCTTCACGCTTGCCGCATGGCTTTGCTATTACAATGCCGCCCGCAGCCTGCAGCTCGCCGAACTGACCACCGTCTATTACGCAGCTCCGATCATCGTCACCGTGCTTTCGGTGGTCCTGCTCGGCGAAAAGGTGCCTGTTCTGCGCTGGCTGGCGGTTCTGATCGGCTTTGCCGGCGTCTTCGTCGCCTGCGACCCCACCCATCTCGGCCTGTCCGTGCCGGTGGTGCTTGTGCTGACGGCGGCCTTCCTGTGGGGCATCGCCATCGTGCTCCTGCGCAAGACCGCGCTTGCCGAGCGCTCGATGATCCAGCTGCTCCTCAATAATTTCTATTTCCTGGTGTTTTCGGCGGTGCCGGCTTTGTTGTGGTGGCATACGCCGGACCCGACGCAATTGCTGCTTCTTGCCGGCGTCGGTGCACTCGGCGGCATGGCGCAATATCTTCTTTTCGAGGGCATGAAGCGCACGCCGGCATCGATCCTGGCGCCACTCGAATACACTTCACTGCTGTGGGCGTTCGCGCTCGGCTTCGCGATCTGGGGCGACGTGCCGCGTCGCGAGGTCTTTCTGGGTGCTGCCCTTATCGTCGCCGCCGGCCTGCTGATCGTCGGTGGCGAGCATTTCCGCAAGCGGCTTTGATGTTCATTATTGCTGACGCTACGATGTCAGGATGGAGTGGCGTAGTCTTGCGGCATGACTGATCTGACAGCCACCACCGACACTGTCGCCGAGCGCACGCTGGGCATCATTCTCGTGTCATCCTCGGCGGCTGTATTCGGCCTGACCGGCGTGCTGACCAAGTCGATCCATGCCGATCCGCTGACGATCACCTGCTGGCGCGGCTTTGTCGGCGCGATCCTGATCAGCCTCTACGTGCTGTGGCGCCGCCGCCGTGCCGGCAACCGCGAACCGCTGCGGCTTGGCTGGCGCGGCTGGCTGCTGGCGGTAGAAGGCGCGCTGGCCAGCATCGCCTTCATTTCGGCTTTCAAGTTTACTTTCGTCGCCAATGTCGCGGTGATCTACGCGACCTCGCCCTTCATTGCCGCCGTACTGGCCTGGATGCTGGTGCGCGAGCCTTTCCGCCTGCAAACGATGGTGGCCGCGGCCGTGTCGCTGTGCGGGGTCGCCATCATGGTGTGGTCGGGTTTCGGCACCGGCAACCTGTTCGGCGACGGGCTGGCGCTGCTGATGACGGCCGGCAGTGCGCTCTACATGATCATGGTGCGCGCCTTCCGCGACACGCCCGTGGTGTGGGCCGGCGCGGTTTCGGCCTTCCTGTTGTTCATACTCGGCTGGTTCGTCACCGATCCCCTGGCGGTCTCAGCAAGGGACTCGGTTCTGCTTGCCACGTTCGGCGCGTCCTTCGCGCTGGCTTCCATCCTGTGGACGGAAGGCTCGCGGCTTATCCCGGCGCCTGAATCCGGCCTGCTCGGCTCGGCGGAAGTTCCGTTCGCGATCTTGTTTGCATTTCTGTTCCTGGCCGAAATACCGCCGATGGCCAGCATGGTCGGCGGCGCGATCGTGCTCTGCGCGGTCTTTGCCCACGCCGGCCGCGACTGGCTGATGGCACGCTCCCGGCAAGCGTCGTCAGATATTTCTTAAAAAATTTCGGAAGTCACGGAACCATCACCTTGCCCGGACATTGTTGGTGCGACGGGCCACCCCCCAAGTCCCCCCAAACCC